>JBEKIA010000084.1:0-15241 GCA_050011995.1 Verrucomicrobiota bacterium | reverse complement strand
ACTCGATTTCTTAAGTAAACTCACGGCTCGACAGAGTCTCGCCCTGCCATTGCAGGACTGAGGCATCTGACATGAAAGGCCTGTTCATCACCTTTGAAGGAACCGAGGGGAGCGGAAAAACAACGCAAATCGCCGCGCTGGCGGAGCGCTTGCGCTCCATGGGCCACACCGTGCGCGCGTTGCGCGAACCCGGCGGCACTCCCATTGGCGAAGAAATCCGCCACACCCTCAAGCACAGCGAAGCCAACCGCGGGATGACGCCCGAAGCCGAGTTGCTGCTGATGAACGCCAGCCGCGCGCAATTGGTGCGGCAAGTCATCCGCCCCGCCTTGGCGGCGGGCGAGATTGTCCTGTGCGACCGTTTTTATGATTCCTCCCTGGCCTACCAGGGACATGGCCGGGGACTGGATTTTAAACAAGTCCAGGGCATCATTTCCTTTGCCGTGGGCCGCACGCGGCCCGACTTGACCGTGCTGCTGATGGTCCCCGTCGCCGTGAGCGAGGCCCGCCGGCGCGCGCGCCCGGCCGAGCGCGACCGGATGGAGGAAGCGGACCGCGGTTTCTTTGAACGAGTGGAAAAAGGTTATGAAGCCATCGCCGCCGCGCAACCGCGGCGCATCCGCCGTCTGGACGCCACCTTGCCCGCCGAGTTTGTCGCCGGCGAGATTTGGGCAGTGGTTGAGCCGCATTTGCAGAGTTTGTGCTCCGGCTCGCCGCTCGATGTGGAACAAGGCGCCGTCCAGCACCTGGAAGAAATCGAATACCAGGCCGTGCTTCAGGCCCTGCGCAAGCAGGATTTCAACCGCACCCACGCCGCCAAGGCCCTCGGCATCAGCCGTCGCGCCTTGATTTACAAACTGCAACGCATGCGCGAACGCGGCTTCGACGTGAACCGCGCTGACGACCTGTAAGAGCCACTGAATCCGCCCCAAGCCAGGGCCCAGTGTGATTACTTTAAACTTTTCCCATTGACGGGCAGGTTGAGTTGTGTGAGATTGCCTCAGGAAACAAGGTTGCAAGTGATCGGAAATGTGGCAACTTCGCGGCCTTTTTGAGCGGGAAAACCTGAACTATGAACGAAACACCTATCTCCAACCTCGGAGTGCCGGATTTGATTTGCCGCGAAGAAGGTGAAATTGGAGCGATTGACGCCGAACCTATAATGCTTCGCGAGCCTTCCCAAAAATGAAAGTCGTCCAAATAAATGCCAACCTGACCTGGGTTGTGTTTCAAGACCCGGTATCCCGCTATTGGATCGGTGTTTGTGAGGCATTGAAAATATCCTCCCAGGGCAAGACCGTTTCTGATTTGCGCGAAAACATTGATGATGCCACGAACATGATGTTTCGTGACTTGGCGGAACGCCAGGAGCTTGAGTTGTTTTTAAGGCAGCACAAATGGACGTTAGAAGGGGAAATGCCAGCCAAGCCCTCCACCGCCCGCTTCGAGATCCCTTACGATATCAAGCGGCGAACCCAAGATGATCTCGCGACAGTGCTTGGTTAATAAGCTAAGAGAATTAGGCTACGTATTTGTTGAGCGAACAAAGCGAACCGAACTCTACAGAAAAAAGGGGGGAACCGAAAGGATTCCATTAACGACACATGCATCATTTGCCGAGGTATATGTTATTTTAATCCTCCGGCAATGCGGGCTTTCAAAAGAACAAATTCAGGCATTTTTGCATTCGGCTCAGGATTGATTCCCAGCACAGGCCACAGGTCGGGCCGGCAACAATCCAACCGCACACGACCCAAGACCGGCGGCCCTGAATCCGGCCCCAAATCCAGCCGTTGACAAACCCGGCGCTTGCGTTACCGTTGTCGGCTCTAGGAAACACCGAGTAAATCAATATGCCGAATACAAAATCAGCCGGACGCCGCATGCGCAACAGTGCGCGCAAGCAACTGCAAAATCGCAGCGTCAAAACCCGCTTGCACCATCTGGAGAGGACTTTTGCCGAACTCCTCGGCGCCGGGAAAAAGGCGGAGGCCGCCGCCGCCTTGCGCCAGCTCAGTTCCGCCTTCGATAAAGCCGCGAAAAGCGGCGTGGTCAACCGCTCCATGGCCAACCGCAAGAAATCCCGCCTCAGCCTGCGCCTCAACGCCGCCAAGCCCGCCTGACGTTCCGCCGCCGTCCCGAAGCGGGACTACTTATCCTGTTTCATTCCCGGTTTGCCGCCGGGAAAGTCCGGATTGGCGGGCGGCGTGGAAGACGTTTCCTGGGGCGGCGGCAGATCGCTGGCCGAAACGACACGCGCGCCCCCGGACACAATCACCCCGCCCTTCCCGTCCGCGAGCAGGGCCGGCCGCCTGTCCGTGTATTGATAGGTCTGCCGTTCCAGGATCTGGCCCAAAGTGTCAATGACACAGTAAGTGGACACCCGGGCGCCGGTCTGATGCAAAACGTGCAAATCGTTATACATGTCCAGCTTCACATCGGGCTGGCTGTAAGAGAGAAAAGAACCGATGGGAACCAGCCGCTCCGTCCGGCTCCCGGTGGCATCGGTCAAGCGCACATAAAGCTGGGCCCCCGCGGGCGCCTCCGATTTCTCCAAAAAGTACCGTCGAATCTCCGGCGGCTGACCATCCCGGCCCTGCAAAAACGGAACGCCCACCGGCATGTCAATGTCAGGCAGGTTGAGCCGGATGCCCTTGACGATGGTAAATGGGGCCGGCGGCACCGCCACCTCCTGATGCCACTGTGGAATCTTGATGGTCGCCTTGACGGCATAGCGGCCCGGTTGGCGGAAATCGAAATGGGGAGTCAGATTGAATTCCCGCGAGGCGGACTTGCCCGACGGCACGATGGTTTCGCCGTCCATATACTCCTGGTCTGTCCCCAATGGCGGCGCCTCGGTGCTTTTCTCCCCCAGAACGGTGAAAGTGAGCCAATTGCTCTCTGTGCCCAGCAGGAGATCCTGCCCGGAGCGATTTTGGATGCTCAGTTTCAAGCGCATCTTTTCATCCGGCAGCAATTGGTCCTTCTCCAGGCTCAATTCCGCCGACACCGCCACGCCCTGGGACCGGGCCAGCGAAAGAAAGCCAAAGAGAAACACCCACAAAACAACAATCCTTTTCATAAAACCCACCTTAACCCACGCCGCCCTCCGCGGCAAGCGCCAAAACCGCCCGCAAAACCGCCCCCAGGGCCGCTAAAGTCTGGAAGCTGTGCCGCCACCGTCGCACACTGGCGGCATAAAAAGTCGGCGGCGGATTGCCCTCCGCCGCTACACCAGCGAACCGTAGCGGCTTTCGGCAGAAAGCCGCTGAACTTCCATGCCCCTGCTGGTTTAGAGGCAACCTCAGAGCAGCCCTGTCCACCATTGCCCGTCCCGCGCCGGGCGTTGACTTTCCCGGCAAGCCTGTGCCAATCTTCAGCATGATTCTGAGAATTTGCCTGCCCGCCTGTCTCTGCGCCGCCGCCTTGCACGCCGCGCCGATCCAACACGAATTCATCGCCATTGACGAAGGGAAGAACAACCTCCTCCATGTCAACCAGAACGATCCCGCCAAGGACTGGATTGTGCCCATCGGCAAATCCCATCCCCGCGACATGCAGTTGGTGGGCGGCAACCGCATCCTCATTGGCAACGTCACCGGTTACTCCGAGTTCGACATCGCCACCGGCAAACGGTTGGTGGATGTGACCAACTTCGCCCCCGCCTCGGCCCCGACCGATACCGACGAGGTCACATCGGTCCGGCGCCAGCCCAACGGCCACACCCTGGTGGCCGGCATCAACCTCGGCGGGTCCAAAGGCATCGTCGTGCTGGACGTGGACGCCCAAGGCGAGGTGAAAAACAAGATCGTCTATCCGGGCAATTATGTCCGGTTTCTGCGCCAAACAACGACAGGCGCCTACTTGATGGCATGCGACACCGCGATTCGTGAAGGCAACAACGCCGGCCAATACATCTGGGAGGCGCCGGTCGAAAAATTCAGCCATGCCTGGAAGGCCGTGCGGCTTCCCAATGGCCACACCCTCGCCTCCGCCGGCTATGGCGGCTTTATGGTCGAATTGGACCCGGCCAAAAACATCGTTCGCAAATTCGGCGGCAAAGACCAGGTTCCCGCCGCCGTCAATTCTGACTTCTTCGCCTCCTTCCAGCTCTTGCCAAACGGCGATGTCGTCGTGGCCAATTGGCAGGGCCACGGCCCGGACCACGGCCATTCAGGCATTCAGCTCCTGGAATTCGACAAGACCGGCGCCATCGTCTGGCAGTGGAGCAAGGCCGAACTCATTTCGTCTCTCCAGGGCATTGTGGTGCTGGACAATCTGAACACCGCTCTGCTGCACGACGAGCGCAACGGCATCCTGGAGCCGGTCGCGCCGGGCCGGTGACACGAAGTTATTTGCTCACCTTGACCACGAAGTAATTGAACGGCGTGCTGGTCTGGGTGAACCAGTGCGGCACACCATTGGGGATGATGATCACATCTCCTTTCGCCAGGTGGTTCGTGTCGCCGCCCACAATCTCTTTGGCCGACAATTCTCCCGGCGCTCTCTGCTGCGCGTCCGTCGCCTTCCCACCGGTGATAAACGTCGCCGTGCCCTCCAGGATGTAGAAGACGTCCGTGTCTTTTTCATGGATTTCCACCGTCCCCGGACCGCTGCGGTGGCCCGTCATGACTTTGTAATTGTTGGTCACAAGCAGCGTTCCCCCCGTGGCAAAAAGGGCGTCCACTTTTTCGTGCCCAAAGTGAATGACTGCTTGAGGTTGCTCTGCCGCGTAAGCCAGGCCGATCAAACTTGCGGCCGCCAGCGCCAGAATGACTTTGGATGATGTTTTCATGGCGTGAGTGTGCTCAACTTTCAAAATCAAGTCAACCACCTTTATGCGCAGAAATTAGGCATGCGGCGAAGAAAGGCCGAGCCTGCCGTCCTCTCCTGGGCGGCATTCGGCAAAGGTCTGCCGTCTCCTTTCATCCCGGCGCGGCGTCCATTGGCTCCATTGGCCCCAAAAAATCTCTATTCTTGCATTGGGCCGCCATCTTTCTGTATCGTCCACAGAGTTCCAAATGAGTCCGGTATCCGGATTCCTAAACCAAATTATAGAAAGGAAGTTTATGCTTCTTGAGTTCATAATGCAGCGTTATGAAGGTCTGCGCGGGGTTTGTTTCGGCGCGCCACTGCATCCCGCAAACCCGCAAAACACGCCCCGGCGTCTCCTGATCCCCCTGTCCGGCCTCTGCCTCTCGGCCTTCGTCTCCGCCGCGCCGGTCCCCGTCCCCGGCGATGCGCCTGTCCCGGTGGATCGCCTTCGTCTCGGCAATACCAACGTCCTCGCCATGACCGGCACCTGGCGCTTCAATCTGGACCACGGCATCAGCCCCGCTGTCCGGGGTGAACTCCCCGCCGACACGCCTGTGCCCGACTTCGCCACGACCAATGGCACCGACGCCGGCTGGACCAACATCCTTGTCCCCGCCAATTGGGAAATCGAAGGGTTTTCCACACTCACCTACCAGGAACGCACCGGCAGGCTGTCCGAGGACATCGGCCTCTACCGCCGCTGGGTGGATATCCCGGCGAACTTTGCCGGCCAGACGGTCCTCTGGCATTTCGACGGCGCCTACGACGGCGCCGAAGTCTTCGTCAACGGCCAGCGGTGCGGCTACCACGAGAGCGGCTTCACCGCCTTCGACATTGACGTCACCAAGGCCGTCAAGGCCGGCCAGCGCAATCTCATGGCTGTCCGCCTCTACAAGAATACGTCCTCCGCCAGCCTGGACCATGGCGACTTCTGGTGCCTGGGCGGCATCTACCGCGAGACCTACCTCGTGGCTCTTCCGCCCCTGCGTATGGATGATGTCACCGTCGTGACCGAGATGGATGCCCAATACAAGGACGCCACGCTCAAATCCACCGTCCGCGTTGCCGGCCCGGTCGGCGCGCATTTCGTTCTGACCGGCGAATTGCGCACTCTGGATGGCGTCAAGGTGGCGATTCCCGCCATGAGCCTGGCCGGCGACATCGGCGCCGACGGTTCCGCCACAGTCACCTTGTCGTCTCCTGTGACGGCCCCCAAGCTCTGGTCGGCCGAGAAGCCGAATCTGTATTATGTGTTTTACCGCCTGTCGGACGGCAATCAGACCGTCGTCGAGCGCGTCCAGGACCGCATCGGCTTCCGCAAGGTCGAGCTGAAAAACGGCGTTTTTGAGGTCAATGGCGTCCCCGTCAAATTCACCGGCGTCTGCCGGCATGAGGAATTCTCGCCCTACGGCCACGCCATGAACGACGAATGCTGGAAAACCGACATCGCCCTGATGAAGGCTGACAACGTCAACGCCATTCGCACCGCCCATTACAACCACGCGGCGCGATTCATGGAGTTGTGCGACGAGGCGGGCTTCTACGTTCTGGACGAAATCCCTTCCTGCTGGGTGGCCGGAGAGATTCACAATACCAACCGCACCTGGGCTTATGTTTTCCACGCCAGGGAGACCCTGGCCCGCGACAAGAACCGTCCTTGCGTCGTCGCCTGGAGCTGCGGCAACGAAAGCAGTTACGGCATCAATAATCAGGCCGAGCTGGACTACGCCAAGGCCAACGACCCCACCCGCCTGGCCTTCATTTCCCAAATGAACCTGCGCCAGGCTCCCAAGACCGACTTTGAGGACTACCATTCTCCCCCCCTCGCCACGATGATCGCGGCGGCCACCAACGCCGACCGCGCCAAAGTGCCCGTTGTTCTTACCGAGTATCATCCCGGCGGTGGCGGTCATGTGGGTGGCGAGGACAAGAACTGGGATGTCATGTGGCCCACCGATGCCTTTGCCGGCGCCTTCATCTGGGAATGGCAGGACCAGGGCATGTACGACAAGTTCCCGGAGCGATGGGCCATCCCAGCCCCCGGCGCGCGGAACAACCCCACCAACGGCTATCGCGTCTCGGGTGCCAGGGGCGCCGTCACCGCCACTCGCCAGCCCACAGACATATTCGATGTCCTCAAGCCGCTTTATAGTCCGGTGAACACCACCGCCCGCGAGATTGCCCCGGCGGACGGCCGGTGCGTGGTTCCGCTCCAGAACCGTTACTCGTTCACCGACCTCTCGGAACTCACCTGCCGCTGGCAGGCGCTGGCCGGCGATAAGGTGCTCGCCAGTGGCGAGAGCCACATTGCCGCCAAACCCCGCACCTCGGTGGACGCCTCGTTCCCCGCCGCGGCGGGCATGGACACCCTGCGCCTGGAATTCATTCACCCGGATGGCCGCGTCGTTTACCTCGCCAACCTGCGCATCAAGAGCTAACAGGGCCACTGCCGCCTCCTGCCCGCCCTGGCTGTCTTGGACCAGGGCGGGCCATGTTGGACCGCAAATCACCCAAATGAGGAGGAATCCAAGGTGACGGAACCTCGCATCCATCCGTTTCTGCTGGCGCATTCGTGGCCGCAAGAGTTGGACCAAGCTTGGCTTTTTTTAGGACGATCCAAGGGGCTGAAAAAGGACTTCCGCCGCGCATATCTTGGTTCACTTGGTTCACAAACAGCCGAAGGAAGCCATTTACGACTGATTTAAGTCGTTTTGGGAAGCAAGCATGCCCCCTGTGCCAAGCGAGCGTGTGGCACATTTTGGTCGCGCAGAGGCTAAACCGTGACCCGCTGCGAGCGGCGGCAGCGGTGGCGTTTCTCACCTGCTCGTTCTTCAGACCTCCAAAATCAGCGACTTTTCCCGTCTTGGGCGATCCCATCCGCAGAATCTCGTGATTCCCAGATTCCGGGACTTGCGAATATTATTCAATTCATCGGGCTGCGAGCCGATACCCTTTTGACTTGTTCAGACGGGCGTGAAACTGAAGACCTTCATCCTCGTGCCGAACCGCTCAAGCTCAACGTAGCTGAAAGGCATCCCCTTGTTTAATACGGCCCGATTGGCGTGTCGGGCATCACTTGGGATTTGTTGGCCTTGGCCGGGGAAGGCGGGCGATTGGTGGAGCGCAAACCTGGATCGCCTGCGCTGCGATTCCGTGGCCCGCCGTCATGTGGAACGAGGATCAATGTCCCTTCACCAAGTTGTTGACAAGAGTGCGGAAGAAGGCGGCGTCCTCCTCCTTCAAGGAAGGCATTTGCGAAGCGGTCCGCGCCACAAGGATTGCATCCCCGGCGCGGTTTTGGGCCGTCAGGAAGTGCGTGTAGCGCGCGACCACATCTTGTGAGGACGGGCAGAGGGCGAAGGCTTGCCGAAAAGCAAAATCGGCCGCCGCCGCGATGCGCTCGGGCGGCAACAGGGTGTCGCCAAAGTATGCCTCGTTATTGGGCACGTCTTTCAGCGCGCGAATCCGCCACGCATAAAGCCCGGCGATGCTGTTGCGCAACTTCCCAAAAGTCTGCATCGCATACTCGTTTTGGACAAAGGCCGGATCGCCGGTGAATCCGCCGAGGTCCTTGCGCGCATAAACCTTGTTGACAAATTCCGTGACGGTTCTCACGCTCGTTTCCTCCGTGAGCCAGTCGCCAATCATCCCGTTTGCCAGGTTGCGCCAATACTTTGCGTCCGCGTCCAGCATTCCCGCGCTCCACTCGTAAACCGGCTGGCGGTTGATCTTCATAATGAGGCCGTGCGGCTCAAGATAGGGATATGTCCAATCAAGCGGATAGCTCTCTTCGATGTAGAATTCGCGGCCCGGGTTATTGTCAAAAAGGACTTTCACCATCAAGGCGTTGAGCTCCATGACTACCGTAACACCGCTTATGGCGGGGTGGCCGGATTCCATGCTATAACCCTCACCAGGCTTCATTTGGCGCGGCTCGTTTGGGAAATCCTGATCGTGCTGGTGCCGCCGGGTGATGTCGGCGCAAAAATCGGTTTCCACTTTTTGCACGGTCTCATTCGCCGGCACATGAATTTTGTCGCCATACATGAGGCGCAGATATTCCAGGTATGCGAGGTCTACCACGGCATTTTGCGTTATGGTGAAGAAAGGATCGCCATTGATTTGCGACGGGCACATCGCCGAAATGAGAAACCGGCCAGGGTCGGTGCCGCCGAGGTAAATGCTTCCGGCGGGAATGGAACGGATGGTTTCGTCGGCCGCGATCCGGGTGTATTTCGGGGCGATCCGGTCAATGCACGCCCACGCGCCCCAGGTTTCGATGATGGTCTGCCAGTAAGGGGTTACCAGACGGGCGTCGTCCACCGTCTCCGGGGTGCGCTTGTATTGGTGGCCGCGTCTGTGGAAGAAGTTTGTCCAGAGACCGTCCACGGTTTTCCAATCGCCCTTCGTGCCGGCGGCGAAATACGATTCGACTTCTGGAAAGAGCGTCTTGCCGTCTTTGGGAGCCAACGACTGTGCCTGCTGTTCCTTCGCGGCAAAAAATGCTTTCAATTGCTCGAATTGTTTTTGACGGAGTGCCTCCGAATCCTTTGCGGGCGCGGCTTGGGGCGGCGCTCCGGTCTTGCATCCGCCGACACCGAAGAAAATCGCGCCAACGATCAGCGCCGCTGTCAATGCCGCCGCCGGACGCAAACGGCCGGGTTTGCGCGAGGAATCCACGATGAAACGCAAGCGGCTTTCCAGTCCCGATTGGCGGGCGATGGGGAGGGCGGCGGCGCGCGGCGCACGCGCAAAATGACGGGCGATTTCCAGAAGGTGGGACGCATATTCCGACGGGCGCAGGCCGGTGCGCAGAACCAGGTCGTCGCAGGCCCGCTCGCGCTCCCGTCGCATAAGGCGCGCGGCCAGCCAGACGAGCGGATTGAACCAGAACAAGGCGCAAACCAAATTGGCCAAACCCTGAGTCAAACAGTCCCAGCGCTTGACATGGCCGAGTTCGTGCCGCAACACGGAATGCAAACGGCCGCGCTCCCAGCCCGAAATATCCGGCGGCAGCAGGACCACCGGACGCCACCAGCCCCAGGTCATCGGCATGAGTGATTGCGCGGATTGCAGGAAACGGACGCGGCGCTCAAGCTTCAACTCGCGGCGCGCGGTTTCGGCCAGCGCGGGAAATTCCGGATCGTCAATCATTTTGGAGGCGCGCTCGATTCCGCGCAGCAGACCGAGGCGGACCGCGAAGGCGAGCAGCGTCGCGGCCAGACCGGCCGCCCAGGCCCAAAGAACGCACAGACGCGGATCCAGCGGGCGCGGCAGGGACGCGCGGAGGGCGCCGGACGGCGCGGCAGTGGCGGCGGCGGCAGGCGTTACCGTGTTGCCGGAGGCGCTGGTTCCGGCGGCAACCGCTGGAAGATGGGGCGGCTGGTTAAGGTCGGCGCGGGCGACCCATTGCCCGACGAAATCTCCCATCCCGGCCCAGGCGGGCGCGGATTGGAAAGGCGAAACCAGCGCGGCGACCGGCAGGAGAAGCAGGCCCGCCATGACAAGCAGCCAGATAAAGTGCCGCAACGCGGGCGCGCCCCGGCGGACGGCGAGCATGACGAGCAGCGCGGCAGCCAGGAGCCAGAAGCTTTTGCCGGCGGCATCGAAGAGAAGCTGGGACAGGGTGTGGGAGTTCACAGTTTTAGCGTCCTTCCTTTTTGGCTTTGTTAATGATGGCCTGGAGTTTGTTCATTTCGGATTCCGGCAGCCGGGTGTCCGCGGCTTCGAGCAAGGCGGCCACGGCCGGCCCGACCGATCCGCCGAAGAAAGTGGCCAGGACGCGCCGCAAGGCATTGCGGCTGGCCCGGGCGCGCGGCGCGGTGGGAAGGAAAACGTAGCGGATGCCGTCGCGGCGATGTTTGGCATGGCCTTTTTGCTCCAGAATTCGGAGCAGGGCGCGCACGGCGGAGTAGCCGGGCGGGTCGGCCAGCAAGGCCTGGACTTCGGCGGCGGTGGCGCGGCCGCGGGCGTGGAGGATGTCCAGAATCTGGCGTTCCCGGCGGGAGAGTTGAGGTTCCGTATGCATATTGTGCTAAACTTTTAGCAGGTCCGGCGGAATTGTCAACGGAAAAATGCGAAAATTTTAGCAGAGGATGGCCGCCCAGACCGCCCCCCGCGCGATTCGCCGCGCGGCGCGCGGGGGACGGTTCGCGCGCGGCGAATTGGCCGGCCCGATTCTCATTGGCCCTTTGGGGCGGTGGTCAAAAGGGCAAGGCGCCGCGGAGCGGTTTGTCGCGCGGCTGGACATCCGCGCCTTCAGGCAGATCGGCGGGGTTCGGGGTGTAACGGAACTCGCCCGGTTCCATGACCAAAATCAAGTTGGTGATGTCGCGGTCCACTTTGCCGACAATCGGGCCGTTCAGCCAGTCCAGGCTCGGATTGCGCGGCGAGAACTTGTAGCCAGTGAGGCGCGCGCTCAGGCTCACCGATCCAGCGGGCACCGTCTGGAAGTCGAAGCGTCCGCTGGCATCCAGCACGGCTTCCGAATGGTCCGAGACCCCTTCCCGCGCCAGCAGCAAACGCGTTTGCGGCGGCACAGGAGTTCCATCCGAAAGCAGAATCTGCCCGGCAACGTGGTAACCCGGTTGCAACACCAAGTCTCCGAGGTCGGTCGTGGTCTTGTTCATGCCGGAAGTGAATTGTTTGGGAGTCAATGCCCCTTTGCCGTGGAGCGAATCCATCGTGGCAAATAGGGTCAACCCTTTTTCCGGCGGAAGATCCAAGAGGGAAAAGCGCCCGTTGCTGTCGGTCGCAACCTTGTCGGAGGTGAAGAACTCCCCATTGACGCTAACCGCGGGACGAACGCCGACCACGGCGCCGGGAACCGGCCTGCCCGCGGCAATGACACGGCCCGCCACGAGCACCCCCTCTTGCATTCGGACCAGATAGTCGCGTCCCGGCCGCAATTGAACGGGACGGGGTGCCGCGCCGCGCGCAAACGCCATGGCATAGATCAGTTCAACTTTCGACTTGCATCGAATCAAAAACCGGCCCCTGGTGTCGCTCACTGCTGTTTGCTCCGCGAACGCGCCTGTCTGTCCCCAGGCCTGCGTGCCATTGCCCAAGCTGGCTCCTTGGATTTGAATCGTGGCTCCCACCACGGCCTGGCCATCCTCGGCGATGACCAAACCCGCGATGCGCAAATCCGGCGGCGTCGCCTCCACGTCCAAAGGCGCCAGCGCCACTTTCACCGCCCCTGCCGCCGGGTTGACCTTCTCGATGAATTTGCTTTGGTGGTCCGGCGCAAGGACGAGCAGGCGAAAGAGCAGCGCCGGGTCGAGCGCCTTGATTTCAAATTCTCCGTCGGGGCCGGTGGCGCCCTGCTTGCGGCAGTCGGCGTAACAGAAAGGGCAAAGGCTCGATGTCCCCTGTTGCTGCGCGGCGGTGTAGATCAGGATGGTCGCGTTGGTAATCGGAGAGCCGTCCGGATTGGCGACCCGTCCGGCCAGGTCCGGCCTGGCCGGCTCGGCGGCGGCCGCTGAGAACGCCAGAGCGGCGGCGAAAACCAGACCGCAATTTCGAATCGTCTTCATAAAGTTTCTTGACAGTGTTTCATGGCCGCGACAGCGCGCGCCGCAGGGCGGCCCTCAACCGTTCCGCCTCCAGGTCCCGCGCCGTAATTCGTCCATCCGGGCCAAGCAGGAATACCGCCGGCAGCGTGGTGATGTCGAACGCCCCGGCGACCGAGGCCCGCTCGCCCGCCGCCAGCCGCCCCAGTGTGAAACCATAGTTCTCCGACGAGGCGGCCTGGCGCAGCGAGTCGGCGTCATCATCCAGGCTGGCCGCGATGAATTCCAGCTTTGAATCGCGGGCGAATTCGTCCCGAACCGCCCGGAGATCGGCCAGCATTTTCCTGCTCGGTTCGGACCAGCTTGCCCAAAAGACAAGGACCACAAATTTGCCCCGCAGGCTGGCGAGCCGCAACGGCTGGCCCTCGACCGTCGTCAGGTTCGCGTCCAGAGGAAGCACGGGCGCGGCAGCCGGTTCGCCCTTGACGGCAACGAGTTGCCTGCCCAAATCGAACGGCTCCTTCCCTTGCGGAATTGTCACCTTCCGCGCCAGCGAACCCAGCACTTCGCCGTCCTTCGAGAGGCGCCGTTCGGCGGGTGGTCGCGGTTTTGTAACCTTGATCCTCAGCTCGTAATTGCCCGGCGGCACGTCTTCGGCCCGAAACGACCCGTCCTCTTCAAATTCGAGATGGTAGGAACGCTGCTCGCGCTCGGTTTTCCTTTGTTCCGCGGCGGATGGCCCAAGCCCGAAGCTCTCGCTGACAGAGTTCATCAGGCCGCCGCTGGTTGAGGGACGCACCAGTTCGAGCGAATCGTCCTGATTCTCATTGAGCCAATTTACCGCAATGGCCGGATTCTCAGGCGCGGCCTGGCCGATGACAGCCCGGCCCTCGCCGCCATACTGTAGTTGGACCGTTTCACCCGCTTTGACCGTCAGTATTCTCTGGTGGCTTGGCGCTGTTCCAAACCCTCCTTCCGGTAGCCGGGGCGGAAGGAAGACACGACTAATCTGGTATTCGCCAGCCGGGAGGTTGGTCAGCACGAAATGGCCATCCTGATCGGCTGTTGCGCTGAGGGACAAATTCAGTTCATGTGTTTCTGATAGGAGTCTAATGTCAACCATGCCGCCCGGTTTGGGTTTCCCTTCCGACATTAAGGTGCCTTCGACCCGACCGAAAGGCTGGAGCCGGAGACGGGGGTCTTTCCTGACTTGCGCAATCGTGGTCACGAGTAGGCCCTCGGGGGCGGTCACGATCACAGGCATATCGCCGGAGCCAGCGGGCAGATCGAAGTTGCCCAACTTGTTATGCTGAAGCTTCTGCATCCCCTGCGGATAGTAATTGCCCGGCATGGAAGTGTTAAGTGACGCGTTCTTTTCCGTGCCAACCCAGATGACAGCATCCCAAGCCACGGTTCCATTTGGCAGCACGACGACACAACCATCAACCGCACTGCCCGCCACGGAAGCGGGCGCGCCGCTTGCGGCCTTGGTGGCAAGGCTCTCCAGATGTCTCACAAACTGGACAACCACCACGAGCAAGACCACCAAGGCCACCGCACCGGCAACAGCCAGCGGCAGCCGCCATTTTCGGTTCCGGCTCTTCAAGGCCGGCTCGGCATCGTCCGACGCCCCTTTTGGCACCAACCAAGTGCAGGCAACGCAGTCCTGCAAGCTGCGACTCATGGAGAGCGAGAGGAGGGTTGCAAGTCCCAGGATTGCGACCGCCACGAGCAAGGCATAGTTTGCGCCTGCGTAGCTTTTCGCCGCCAGCACTAACATCGGCGAAAGCAGAAAGGGGAGCCACGCGACCACGGCGCGCCGCGCGGCCCGCAGGCGGGAGGGCCTTCCATCCCGGCCGACAACGGCAATTCCAAGGAGATGGATGGCCAAACCTCCCCGGAAGAACAGCGCTCCCGCCAACGAAGGAATGATGATATAAACCAACATGCTGCCATACAGAATTATAGGCAGTATCCAGGGAATTCCCTCAAAGACAAAGGGGCCGTGAACCGCTGCCGGAATCATGGGAAACTGGGATTTCACCGCCGCGCCCGCCTCCGCAAACTCGTCGGGGGTTGTCGTCGGATGCGCCGCCACAATTTGTTCGGCCACAGTTCTTTGATCGGGAGGGATGATTGATTTTGCCAGATACCCATCCCATTCCACCGGGTTGGTGACGAGCGGACGGAAGCGGCCGGCAAGGTAAATCTCCAATTGCCGGCGCTTATCGTCCCCGGCTTCAGGCTGGCCGGGCGAATTCGTGCCGGACGGTCCCAGCGACTTGATCTGAACCAGGCAGCTTTGGAGCGCCATTATCTCCATATTGTCCCTGGTGCGCATCAGGGTGTTTCCCAACACTATCATCAGTGCCGTCAAGGCCGGAAAGCCAAGAGAAATGGCGAGCATGGCCAGCCGCCGGCCCCGGGTGATCCTCGCCGCTTTGCCAGCCGCCGCCTTGAGCCGTTCCCATATCTCGCTGGAATCCGTCGCGGTTTGCAGCCGCTGAAAAAAACCGCGCGCATAAAGCGGCAGCGGCAGCGCCATAGCGGATGCGCGCGCTTCGTCAACACTCAGGGGCCGCCCTTCCAGCGCCGAAAGTCCCGCTTGGCGGAGAAACTCCCGCGGACTTGCCGCTTGCGGCGGGTCAACCGCGTCGGGCGAATGGGTTCCCGGCGCTGGAAAATCCAACAGCTTTGCGCGCCCATCGGCGGCGATCCAAACGCGGTCCAGGATCAGGACGGCGGGCAGCGAGCTGTCCTTCCCGCCCGCTTTTAACTCCCCGGCCAAATCGAGTAGCCAAAATCGGACTTTTTCCCAATCCTGCTTGCTTGAAACAAGGTTCAGCAGCGGCTGGCCGGCCGAAGCTTCATAAGCGTCCCAGCAATTGTCGCCCGACCGTTTGCCATTCAGCCAG
>JBEKIA010000083.1:0-15294 GCA_050011995.1 Verrucomicrobiota bacterium | reverse complement strand
TCCCCGCCGCCCGCCGCAAACACCACGCCCAGATCAAACCATTGCACACCCGAGGAGATGTGAAACTGCGGCTGGACGCGCTCGATATTCCGCGCCGCGCTGCGTTCGAGCCGTTCCTCCAACCTCACGCTCCAGTCCCGTTGCAATGTGGGATATTCGCGCGCGAAGAAATTCAACACCGCGTCTTGTCCGGCCAATTGCAGCCTGCCTTGCGCGTCCGGTCCGGCGAAGCCGCTGCGTTGCAAACGGCCCAGCGCCGCGCTCTCGGCGGCGAAATCGCGCGTCGAATAACGCGTCGCCACATCGGGATCCGGCAGCCAGACGCTTTCCGCCGGCCCTCCGGGAACACCGGCGGTCAGGATGCGCGGGCCGTAGGCGCATTGCAAAAGCGCGTCCAGTTGAGCCAGGCCGCCCTCAAGCTCCAGCAGGAAACGCGGCACCTGCGGTTCGAGCGAGAAATCTTCCAGTTGGAAATTCGCCTGCGCCGCGCCCGCCGCCTGCAACTGCGGCCAATCCCGGCCCAGGAACTGCGGGACTTGCCGGCGGGTCAGGCGCACCGGCCCGCGCAACACTTCCGCCAGCGCCGGCGGCAAACCCAGCGGCTGCAACGCCGGCTTCCGCCAAACCCAATCCCCTATCCTCACCATCGGCCCGGGCTTTTCCGTCATGGCCAGGACGATTTCCCCGCCCGCCTCCAGGGTGGCGCGCAGCGGCAGCGCCAGCGGCGTTTGTGTCACAGTGACCGCGCTGGCTTTGCCCAGCCAGACATTGGGGTGTCCGGCCAGCGCCGGGAGCAACGACACAAAATCCCCGGTGTCCAATTGCAGGATGGCGGGCGTCTGGCCGCGCGCCAGGATTTCCAGCTTGTCAACAATCGCCGCCTCCGAGGGCGGGAAGGCGAAGGCGCGTCCCGGCGGCAGGGCGTTGAGCGGGCAGCGTCCGCCGCTCCATTGGGCTTCCAGCACGAGCATGACTTTGCCGCGGGCCAGGGCCTCCTCGAAATTGGGCGGGAGAATGACCCACAGCGCCGCCGGCTCGCCGGCCGGGTCCCGCCGCAGCGTGGAACTGTTGCCGGCCGGCGGAGTTGGTTTTGCCGACGACGACGGCGCCGGGGCGGGGCCGGGTTCCTGCCCCCGCAGCCAGTGCAGCCCGACGGCGACGCCATGCGCGCAAGTTTTCCCCCACTCGCGCGCCTCGCGGCAAGGGCAGAGATTCTCCATCTCCACCTGGCTTTTAATTACCATGGAAACGCGGAAGGAGACTTCGCCGTCCCGCACCACGCCGCGCAGCAACGGCGGCGTCCAAAACGAACTGAGCACCTGGCCCTGCTCCAGATAAAAGCGCGCCCGTTTCATCACCTCCCAGCCGGCGGCCTCGCGGAGCAAGTTTTCTGTAAGCTGCATGGGTGAATTGTGGCTCATTCGCGGCACGGGTCAAATGGAACAAGCCGTTGAAATGTGGATGGCCCGCCAAACGCCCCTGCATTTATCGCCGTTCGTTCCCTCAATTCAATTTTTCACGGCTTCCGATCCATTCCCGATTAAAGAAAATTGAGGACAAAAGCGTTTTGGCTATTGACACCTGGGTGACCCCTTATCCTGACTCCGCATCGGGTTGTTCTTGCCGCAAACGAAGCGCCATTGTTTTCCAGCCACGGTGTGATTGATTATGCCGCCATGAAAAGTTTCAAAGAGATCACGCGGGGCAGCACTCTTGAGTTTTACGAGTATATTGTCAAATGCCTTGCCGGCGTGAGCGTCGGCTATGTTTTGTTGAAGGCATTTCCCCAGGAAAGCGGCCAGTATTCCTGGCTGCTCATTTCCATTCTGCTTTCCATCACCCACGACAATAACAGCAAGGCCGCCCACGACCGGATGCGGGGGAACATCGTCGGCTCGCTGGTCGGTTTCATCGTGTTTTTCCTGCACAATCCCCCGAATCTCCTGACCATTGGCATCGGGGTGGTGGTGACGATCACCCTCTGTTTCAGGCTGGATTTGATCGGGGTTTGCCGGACCGCCCTGGTGGCCTTCATCATCGTGATGATTTATGAGGAGGCACACAGCAGTTGGATGGGGGCGATCTACCGGATGGCCAGCGTCGTGCTGGGCTGTTTGATTGGCCTGGTCATCAATCACACCTTCCGCAGGATCACCCTGCCGATGCTGCAAAGGATGGAACACGAAGCCAGCTCTGACGAGGCTGGGGAATAGCGCACGGGTTTCCGCTCCTGAAAGTGATTCTTGGGAGCGTGTTTTGTCCCCCGCCCTGCCATAGTCTCTCTCCGGGAGACGACGGGGGATCTCAATTGCGACTGGGGGGATACCATGATCATCATCGTCGGTTTGCCGGACGCGGCGGTGAAGGAGTCGCGGGACCGGGTCACGACGGCGCAGACCAATTCCGGGTTCAATAGACTTCCTCATGCGAGCGGATGTTGATTAAGAGCAAAACTTCCGCGCCGGTTTGCGGATGTTTTTCTTTCGCAAACACAATCCGGCAATCGTATCCGGCGGAACAGGCATGCAGCCCGGCCAGTCGGCCGCATCAAGTGATGCGATTCAGGAGGGGATCATTGGGGTTTTCCGCCAGGCGCCGCAGAGTCGTCTCGATCTGCGGTTGCAGGGCGGGGTTTTTCCTGATCAAGCGACGGAACGCCCGATTAAACTTGTTCGTGAGAACAAGCCCGGCCATGTCTCATTTGCTCTTTCGCAAGCTGGCGATGACGCTTTCCGCCGACTGACTTTTGAGTTTGCCGGAGCGAAAAGCCCTGATGGCGCTCTTGGCCTCCGCAGCCGTCTCTTGCCGCCACGTTTCGATACGACGCTGGCGCAACAGACTTTCGAGTATTTCCTGCTCCTCCGCCGGCAACGCTTCGGCTTCGGTCAGGACACGATCTAAAGTTAACGCAGCCATAAGTTCAATTCGTTGGTTTGAATTTCCACCTTTTCCCTCATGTTGCCAAGCAAAAAATACCGCGCGAGTCTTGGACGGTAGGGCGAGACTCTGTCGAGCCGAAACTCGAATTCGCGGGGAAAAAGTCACGGCTCGCCAGAGTCTCGCCCTACCTCACCCGCGTTCACTGACGCCTTGCGGCAAAAACGGCATTGCCCTTGCGCCCGCGTTGGCCCAACATCCCCCCATGCTGGCGCGTGTTTTGTCTGCTGCGGTCCATGGAATTGAAGCCTTCCCCGTCGAGGTGGAGGTCAATTGCGGCTGGGGGGATACCATTATCGTGATTGTTGAGGCGATCCCCCCAAACACTCCGTTTTGCTCAAAGTGGCATCAGTCGCAGCAAGTGCGAATGCAGAAGGCATTCGCGTCCCGGAATTCCACATCCCGTGTTCCCGTGCTTGTTTTTGCTTATTCCGCTCGCTAAACGCCGCAGCGTGTGCTATTTTACAAATTGTCTTCACCGTTTCCGGTTCGTTGGTCGTGAACCTCTAATCTTGTGGACTGGTTGTCAAACTCGGTAATTCCACGACCCATGAACTATGCGCCACAACTTGCTCTCGTCGTCGGCTATCGCCTGCGCCAGAAAGAGCCAAGCCGGGAATCGCGTCATGATTAAATCCAGCCAGTGCGGCAGCCAGTCGGGGGGGGGCAGCGCCAGCGAATCCGTTGGCAGGCGCGTTGAGCAGGGAAGGAAAGAACAGCAATAAGGAACTCAGAAACGAAAATGAAAAAGATCTCATCAGCACTTGTAGTGAACGGAAAGGAACTTTTAAGACCAGGACTTCTCCTCGCCGTTGTCTTGATTTTTATGCACCGCGATGCGTCGGCAGCCCAAGCGCCAGTGCCGCTGGGAACGACCGTGACGTTTGGGGTTCTGGGCGCCGCCACGGTCACCAGCACTGGTGCCACCATAATCTATGGAGATCTCGGGGTGAGTCCCGGCACGGCCGTGACGGGTTCTCCGGGGGTGACCGGGAGACTGCATGTGAGCGATGCTGCCGCGGCCCTGGCCCAATCCGACTTAACCAAAGCGTATAACGACGCGGCGGGCCGAACCACAGGCTCGGTCACGGTGGCCGGAAATCTCGGCGGACAAACTCTCGCCCCCGGCCTCTATGTGTCCTCGTCCTCGCTGGCGATATCGTCCGGCGATCTAACGCTCGCCGGCGACGCCAATGCCGTTTGGATCTTCCAAATGGGTTCCACCCTCACCACCACCACTGGTCGCCAGGTGATCCTGAGCGGCGGAGCCCAGTCGGCCAACATTTTTTGGCAGGTCGGCAGTTCGGCGACGATTGGGGTGAGTTCGGTCTTCAAGGGAACCATCATGGCGGCGCAATCAATCACGATGGACACCGGCGCAACGCTGGAAGGCCGGGCGTTGGCAAAGGCAGGCGCGGTTACGTTGGACGCCAATACCATTACAGTTCCCCAAAGCGCAAACCCGGCGGGGACGGTCGTGGCGTGGGGAAACGACGACTATGGTGAAACGAACATGCCGGCTGGCTTAAGCACCCTTACCGCCGTCACCGCGGGAGAGTCTTACACTGTGGCCTTGAAAAGCGATGGCACCGTGGTGGCGTGGGGCAACGACGACTATGGGCAATCGGACGCTCCGCCCGGATTAAGCAACGTGACGGCCATTGCGGCGGGGGAATATCACACCGTGGCCTTGAAAAGGGACGGCACCGTGGCGGCGTGGGGAAACGACGATTATGGCCAATGTCTCATTCCGGCCGGCTTGAGTGGCGTGACGGCCATTGCGGCCGGTCAGTGGCACACCCTGGTCTTGAAGAGCGATGGTACCGTGGCCGGGTGGGGATCGGACGCTTATGGGCAAACGGACGTTCCAGCCGGCTTAAGTAACGTGACGGCCATTACTGGGGGGAGTGGTCACTCCATGGCCTTGTTGAGTAATGGCACGGTGGTGGCCTGGGGTGCCAACAGCTTCTTTGGTCAATGTAACATTCCTATCGGGTTAAGCGGCGTGACGGCCATCGCGGCCGGCTCTTCTCACAGCGTGGCGCTACAGAGCGATGGCACCGTGGTGGCCTGGGGAAACAACCTTTTCGGTCAAACGACCATTCCGACCGGCCTGACGGGCGTGACGGCCATTGCGGCGGGTGAATTCCACACCGTGGCCTTGAAAAGCGATGGCACGGTGGTCGAATGGGGATGGAACGCCGATGGTGAAACGACCGTTCCGTCCGGTCTGGGCGGGGTGACGGCCATTGCGGCGGGATGGACCCACACGGCGGCGCTCATCGGCCCCATCATCACCACGCAACCGTTGGCACAGACCTTCGCTCTGGGCGGCGGAGTCAATTTGAGCGTCAGTGCGAATGGATCGGGCTTGAGCTATCAATGGCAGTTTGACCACACCAATATCTCCGGGGCGACAAACTCAACCCTGAATCTGATGAATCTCTCGGGAGCGAATGTGGGGGCTTACCGGGTCGTGGTGAGCAGCGCCGCCGGCGGCACCGTGACCGGTCAGGACACGATCTTGTCATCGCTTTTCTTCGGCAACCTGAACTTTTACGCGGGCATAACTCTAGCCGGAACGGTCGGCCAGCAATTCCGCGTGGATTACGCGGACGCGCTGACCCCCGGCACAACCAACTGGCAAGTGCTGGAGACCATCACGCTGCCATTCAGCCCGTATCTGGTGATTGACCCGAATTCCCCGGGTCACGCGCAACGCTTTTATCGGGCCGTGCCAATGCTGTGAACGTACCGAAATCAATATCAACCGGGTCAGGCAAAGAGTCAGTCTGGCAAAGGGGTAAGGCAAAAGGTCAGAGAAAGGGTCAATCCTAGGAACTTGGTTTGGAATCAAAACCTTCCCCGTCGAGGTCGAGGTCAGTTGCGGTCGGGACACACCCTCATCGTCATCGTCGGCCTGCCGGACGCGGCGGTGAAGGAGTCGCGGGACCGGGTCACGACGGCGCTGACCAATTCCGGGTTCAAATTTCATACGGGCCGCCGCGCCATCAATCTGGCGCCGGCCGATGTCAAAAAGGAGGGGTTGCGTTTCGATCTGCCCACCTCTCAGTGAGGGGGCCGCAGGATTGAGCACAATGAAATAGCCGCGAGAAAGCGCACAATGCACAACGCGACCGGCCGCAACCAAAGAGAATTGAATCACGGATTTCGCGGATTTCACGGATGAAAACCCCGTCGTCCGAATCATTTCCCTATCCGTGAAATCCGTACCACTATAGGAAAAAATCGCGCATTTCCGACAAGATTTTCCGAATCGCCTTCCCAAATGACAAATGACAAATGCTCAATGACAAATTCTCAATTCAGACTCATCCCTTTGGTTACGGCTGGCCGCGCTGGGTAATCCGTGGTAAAACCCTCGCGAATATGAGCGACTTTGCCGGATTGCGGTGCATAAGGTCTTGTGGTTTTGCGACTTATGCGCCTCTTCGCAGCCATTCAATTCTCCATCCACGCTTTGTTTGCGGGTTTCGCGGTCTCCGTTCGCGAATTGATTTTCCCCCAATTTTCTCAAAAGTTTCTCTGGACAATCCATAGAAACTATGCCATTCTTCTCCCGAAGGCCAATTCCATAAACCTTCATTACGGGATCGCAAACAACTGAAACCGGTCAAAAAGGAGATCAAATTCATGGCTCGCATCGGAAAAATTGCCCGCCTGCCCAGGGCGGTTCGCGCTCAACTCACCACCCGCCTTCAGGACGGCGAAGAAGGCAAACAAATCGTCCGGTGGCTCAACTCACTGCCGGAAGTCCAGAAAGTCCTCGCCGAACAATTCGAGGGACGCCCCATCAACGAACCAAACCTCACCGGCTGGCGCCAGGGCGGCTACGAGGAATGGTTGCTGCGCCAGGACATTCTTGCCCAGGCCGCCGAACTGGCCGCCAGGCATCGGCAACCGGATCAAGCCAGAATCGGGGCTAATCAAGGCAGAGTCAGGGCAAATTAAGTCTAATTAAGGTATTTTGTGATGCCATTGCCAATGACCACCCCGCCCCGCCAATCAGCAGTGATGCCAGAGGCCTGTCCAGAGGACGGGTTGGATTTCGACGGAAGCTGCCTTGGGCGGGACACGGGCGGATGCGGCCCGGATGACCGCGCTTCCGGGACAGTCGCGGACAGGCCGGGGGCCGCCGACAAAAACCGCATTGCCCTTGCGCCCGCGTTCGCCCACAATCCAATGATGCTGGCGCGTGTTTTGTCCGCTGCGGTCAATGGAATCGAAGCCTTCCCCGTCGAGGTGGAGGTCAATTGCGGCTGGGGAGATACTATTATCGTCATCGTCGGTTTGCCGGATGCGGCGGTGAAGGAGTCGCGGGACCGGGTCACGACGGCGCTGACCAATTCCGGGTTCAAATTTCCCATGGGGCGCTGCACCATCAATCTGGCTCCGGCGGATGTCAAGAAGGAGGGGCCGAGTTTCGATCTGCCCATCGCCCTCGGCATGTTGGCCGCCAGCGATCAGCTTCAATCGGAGGAACTGGACAATTTCATCATGGTGGGCGAATTGGCGCTGACGGGCGCGGTGCGGCCGGTCAAGGGAGTGCTGCCGATTGCCTGGCGGGCGCGGGCGGAGGGCCGGGCCGGCGTGCTGGTGCCGCCGGAAAACGCGGCGGAAGCGGCGGTGGTCGAGGGACTGAAAGTTATTCCCGTTGCCAACCTGCGCGAGGCGGTCGGATTTTTGGAGGGGGAAATCAAAATCGAGCCGACCAAAGTGGATCTCAGCAAAATCTTCGATCACTCCTACGACGAGGAATTTGACATGGCGGAAGTCAAGGGCCAGGAATCGGTCAAGCGCGCACTGGAAATCGCCGCGGCCGGCGGGCATAACGCCCTGCTCATCGGCCCGCCGGGCACCGGCAAATCCATGCTGGCCAAACGGCTGACCACGATTCTGCCGCCACTGACTTTGGAGGAGGCGCTGGAGACGACCAAGATCCACAGCATCGTCGGCCTGCTCAAGCCGGGCCAGGCGCTGGTCACACGCCGTCCGTTCCGCGCGCCGCATCACACCGCCAGCGACGCCGGTCTGCTGGGCGGCAATGTCAATCCCACGCCTGGGGAAATTTCGCTGGCGCACCACGGCGTGTTGTTTCTGGACGAATTGCCGGAGTTCAAGCGCGCCGTCCTGGAAACGATGCGCCAGCCGCTGGAAGAGGGCCGGGTGACCATCTCCCGCGCCGCCGGCACGATGACGTTTCCGTCGGAATTCATGCTGGTGGCCGCGATGAATCCGACGCCCGACGGCAAAATGCCGGGCGAATCGCGCAGTTCGCCGCGCGAAATTCAAAATTACCTCGGCCGCATTTCCGGCCCGTTGCTGGACAGAATTGATCTGCATGTCGAAGTGCCGCAGGTGAAATTCCGCGAAATCAGCAGCGAGCGGACGGGGGAGGATTCCGCCGCCATCCGCGAGCGGGTGGTCAGAGCCAGGAAAATTCAGCAGGCCCGTTTCGCGCACAAGCGGACGATTACCTGCAATGCGCGGATGGGTCCGCGCGAACTGAAAAGTTACTGCGCCTTGGAGGAGGCGACCAAGGAACTGCTCAAGTTCGCCATGACCGATCTGAATTTAAGCGCGCGCGCCTACGACCGGATATTGAAAGTGGCCCGCACCATCGCCGACCTGGCCGGCGCGGAGAAGATCACCAGCGACCACATTTCGGAGGCGATTCAATATCGTTCCCTCGACCGCCAGTTGTGGACGTGAAAACTGAACCACCATCAAATGGACAAAACTATCGCAACGGCTCCATCCTCTCTTGGCCCATCCACCGAAATATGCGATTATGTGGGACTGACCCCTTGTTCGGCAAATTCCGCTGATTTCTGGCGGTGTTTTGCCGGTTTTTGGCTCACCGCAGAGGCGGCGGGAGGAAGTTGCGCGCGATTGGCGGCCGGACCCGTTTTGCTGTTCTTTTTGCTTGTTATCCTGGCAGGGCGTCTGCTATTCTCCGTAACGCAATGATCAACACAGCATGAAAAAATATATCCATGTTCTCACCGGCGCGGTTTTGTCTCTCCTCCTCATTCCTGCCCAGGCGCAACCCGGCATGCGCGGCGGCATGGGCGGTCCGCCGTCCGGCCCGCGCTTGGGCGGCGACATGGCGAAAATCTTCGGCGAGAATTCCTCCTATACCGCCAATCTTGAAATGCGCGCCCCCGGCGGCACGGGGGGCGCGGAGGTCATCATGCCGGGCAAACTCGCTTATCTGGAAGGCAAATCCCGTTTCGAGATGGATATGGCGGAAATGAAAGGCGGCAACATGCCGGCGCAAGCCGCCGCGCAAATGAAGCAAATGGGCATGGACAAAATCATCACCATCTCCCGTCCCGACAAGAACGTCACCTGCCTGATTTATCCCGGGCTGCAGGCCTATGCGGAGAATCCGATTCAAGATGCGGATGCGGCCAAACCCGCGTCTGATTTCAAAAGCCAAGCCACCGAGTTGGGCCGGGAAACCGTGGACGGCCACGCCTGCGTGAAAAACAAAGTCATCGTCACCGACAACGCGGGAAAGACCCGCGAGTCCACGGTGTGGAATGCGACCGATCTGAAGAACTTTCCAGTCAAGATAGAAACGAGCGAGGGCGGCAGGACGACAACCCTGCTTTTCAAGGACGTGAAGTTTGACCGGCCCGACGCCGCTCAATTTGAACCGCCGGCCGGTTTCAAGAAATACGACAGCATGATGGCGATGATGCAGCAGGAGATGATGAAGCGCATGGGCGGCGGCAGAGGCATGCCACCCGGCCAACCCTGAGGGTGCTTCCTTTCGCCGGCATTGCCAGATTCAACGGGCTATTGGCCCTGCGCGACCCTCCGCCGGCGGCCTTTTTGGGCGGCTGGCTCCCCGCGCCCCTGTAAAATTACCTTGGCCGCATTTCCGGCCCGTTGCTGGGCAGATTGATCTGCATGTCGAAGTGCCGCAGGTGAAATCCCAATTCTTCATTTGGGTTCCCCGGCTTTGGGCGCTGCCTTGACGAACGGCTTGTTGATGCGGTGGGGCTTGAGTCCGGCGTAGATGGATTGGGCGAGGGCGGATTTTTTGAAGCCGATCACCTTGGTTCCCTTGAGGGCGAAATACTTCTCCAGGTCCGCCGCGGTGTAATGCCGGACCACCGGGTAGTGCCGGAAGGTCTTGAGAATTTCTTCGCGGCTGTTGTCGGAGAGGTCGCGGGTGATGAGGACAAAATGGAGTTGGCTCCTGGCGCGCCGGATGGTTTCGCGGCCGACCAGCAAGAGGCGCAATCTGAGCACGAGGGGAAACAAGCGTTCGACCGGCGGGGGAGGGTTTTCGCTGTTCATGGCGCCGGCTTGGGTTTGAGCCTGGGGATGACGGGGGTTGCGCAATTCTTCCGAAAGGCCCGGTTCGGCGAATGATTTTGGCGTCATAATTCAGGGGCGCGCAGTCAAGCGCTTTTCCCGAAGGACAAGATAAGCCGGAAAAGGAGGAACGCGAAGGGATTTTCACAGGCTTGACCTGCGAACGCAAGCGGGTAGGATTCTGGGAATTTTATGACTGTGAATCAATCTGCCAGAATCACCCAGGCCCGCCGGGCGACCCGGCGGGAATTTCTCAAGAAATCCACCCTGGCCGGCGCCGCCCTGGCCGCCAGCCAGAATTTATTCAAAACGCCGGTTTACGGCCAGACGCAGGCGCCGGCCCCGCCGGGCGTCGTGGGGGCCAACAGCCGGATCGGGGTCGGTTACATTGGGGTGGGGTTGCAGGGGACGTTGCACATCAACCTGCAACAACAAAACGCCAAGGCGAACAACATCGCGCAGGTGGCGGTGTGCGATTTGTCGGCGTTCCGCCGGGCGGCGGCGAAGGCTCTGGTCGGGGGGAATTGCAAGGCGGAGGCGAATTTTGAGAAATTGCTGGAGGACAAGGATATTGACGCGGTCACCATTTCCACGGTGGACCAGTGGCACGCCAGCGCGGCCATGGCCGCGCTCCAGGCCGGCAAACATGTTTACCTGGAAAAACCGATGGCCCGGTATCTGGGGGAGGCGTTTGCCTTGTACGACACGGTGAAGAAAACGGGCAAGGTCTTCCAGATCGGTTCGCAAGCCTGTTCGGACGCCAAGTGGACCAAGGCGCGGGACTTGGTCAAGGCGGGCAAGGTCGGCAAGCTGGTGCTGGGGCAGGAATCCTATATGCGCAACAGCAAGGGAGGCGAATGGAACGAGCCGCCCTACGTGATGGCCGCCTGGATGCAGGCGGCGGATTTGGATTGGGACAAATGGCAGGGGCTGGTCCATAACAAGGTGGCCTATAATGCGGAACGCTTTGTCCGCTGGCGCAAGTTTTACCCCTATTGCGCGGGGCCGCTCGGGGACCTCTGTCCCCACCGGATGCATCCCTTGATGCTGGCGACGGGCAACCCGGAGTTTCCGTCGCGCGTCGTCTGCCTCGGCCAAAATCCTGTGGACGCCGACAAAAACACGCCCGGGGCGGCGGAGCGGGATTGTCCCGAGGACGTGCAACTGGTGGCGGAATTTCCCAGCGGCGTGGCGCTGATGATGATCTCCGGCACGGTCAACCAACTGGGCCTGCCCTCGATCATGCGCGGGCACCTGGGCACCCTGGTGATCGGCGCCAACAGTGTGAAGCTGGACCCGGAAACGATCACCGACGACATTGACCCGGAGACGATTGGCAACATCCCCATCGAAGCCATTGAGACGCATGAGAAAAATTGGTTTGACTGTATCCGCGCCAACTCGGTTCCCAACGCCAACGCGGACCTGGCGATCCGCGTGCAAACGGTCCTGTCGCTGGCCGAAATGTCCAACCGCCTGAACATGATGTGTCTGTTCGACGAAAAGACGCGCAAGATCACCAACGGCGACGGCAAGGAAGTGGCGGCCATCACCTATGGGACCCTGCCCAAATCGTAGCCAATAGTGAAATGCCCCTCCGCCAGGGTGGCGCGCCAGGCCATGGCGACGCGGTTTGAGATTGTGCTCCACGGCGAAAACGAGGCGGCCTTGCGGGCCGCCGGGCAGGAGGCTCTGGAAGAGGTGGACCGGCTGGAAGCCCAGTTGAGCCTGTATCGCCCCGCCAGCCAGATTGCGCGGGTCAACGCGCTGGCGGCTCGCCAGGCGGTGCGGGTCAGCCCCCCGGTATTTCAATTGCTGCGGCAGGCGCAACGATTGCATGAGGAGACCGGCGGGGCCTTCGACATCACCATCGGCCCCCTGGTGCGTTGCTGGGGTTTCCTGGGCGGCACCGGGCGCATGCCGGAGCCGGAGCAACTGGCCGCGGCGCGGGCCCTGACCGGGATGCGCCATGTGGAACTGGACGCGGATGCCTTTTCAGTCCGCTTTGATCGCGAAGGGGTTATGATTGACTTGGGGGCGATAGGCAAGGGGCACGCCATTGATTGCGCGGCGCGAATACTGCGGGAGGCCGGGGTGGCGGGCGCGCTGCTCCACGGCGGCACGAGCACCACTTACGCCCTCGGCGCGCCGCCGGACGCGGAGGCGTGGCAGGTGGCGGTGGCGGCGGCGCCCGACCCCGGCGACGGCCACGCCCCGCCGCTCCAGACGGTGGCGCGGCTGCGGGACGAGGCGCTTTCCGTTTCGGCGGTTTGGGGAAGATGCTTTGAAGCAGGCGGGAAGATTTACGGGCATGTGCTGGACCCGCGCACAGGCCGGCCGGCATCCGGCGCGGTGCTGGCGGCGGTGGCGCTCCCCTCGGCGACGGAGACCGATGCGTTGTCCACGGCGCTGCTGGTGGCAGGCAGGCGGGGAGGGAGGCGGATCGAGCGGTTAAGGCCGGGGATGCGGACCCTCCTGCTGATGCGCGACGGTTCCCGAGACGGCTATTGGACCCGCGGAAATTTGGGAAATTAACGGCAAGAGATTGAAAAAGCGCCGGTTAGCGGCTAGTTTTTGACGAAATGCTGGATGATCGCTCATATATGCGCGCGCCGCGGCGGCAGTATTGGTCCATGACCACAATACTGCTGGCCAGCCTGGTGGCGTGCTACGTGATCCAAAAGCTTTTGGAAAAGCAACTGGGGCCGGACCGCGTGGATGAACTTTTTGCCTTGAGCATGAAGGGCCTGAGGGCGGGCCGGTACTACCAGTTGATCACTTTCCAATTCATGCACGTCGGGTTTTGGCACATCGTCGGCAACATGTTCGGACTTTATTTCTTTGGCCGGGCCATGGAAGAGGCGCTGGGAGGCAAAGGGATGTTGTGGCTTTACCTGTTGAGCGGGACGGTTGGCGGATTGGTGCAAGTGGCCCTGGGATTGGCGTTTGACAGTTTTGCCAATGCGACCGTGCTGGGCGCCTCGGCGGGCGTATTTGGGTTGATCGCCGCGTTCGCGACAAGCGAGCCGAATTATCCCATCACCCTCCTGGTCTTCTTCGTTCTTCCCGTTACCCTGCTGGCCAAGTGGCTTTTGCTCGCGGAAGCCGTCGTGGCCGTCGGCGGACTTTTCATGGCTGGAGGCACGGCGCACGGGGCGCATCTGGGAGGGATGCTGACGGGCATTGCGTTTATCAAGTGGGGGAGCTGGCTGGAGAGCGCGGGAGGATCGTGGGGGGCCGGAACACGCCGGCGTCCGTCGCGCCAGCCGATGCGGGCGGCCGTGCTGAAGGCCGTCCGGCGTCCCGCCCGGAAAAGCGCCGAGGAATTGCCTCCGGCGGAGTTTATCAGCCGGGAGGTGGATCCCATACTCGAAAAAATATCCGCCCACGGCATCCACAGCCTGACGGACCGGGAGCGCGAGATTCTGGAGGCGGCGCGGAACAAAATGGCCCGGCGGTAAGTTTCTTTTTTATGATACAGCGTTATTCGCGGGCGGAAATGCGGGAGGTTTGGACGGAGCAGCGCAAGCTGGAAATCTGGCTGCAAATCGAATTGCTGGCCGGCGAGGCCCTGGCCGCCGAGGGCGTGGTTCCGAGGGAGGATTTCGCGGTGATGAAAGCGCGGGCGGCCTTCCAAATCGAGCGCTGCCACGAGCTGGAACGCGTGCTCAACCACGACGTCGTCGCCTTCACCACCAACGTCGCCGAGAACATCGCCGCCCCGGCCAGCCGCTGGCTGCATTACGGGCTGACGAGCAGCGATATTATTGACACTGCCTTCGCCGTGCAGATGGGGCAGGCGGCGGGGATACTGATCGCGGATGTGAAGGCGCTGCGCCAGGTCATCGCCAGGAAGGCCCGGGAGCACGCCTTCACGGCCATGATCGGCCGCAGCCACGGCATCCATGCCGAGCCGACGACCTTTGGGTTGAAATTGGCGGTGATGCACGACGAGTTCGGGCGCGCCCTGCGCCGGCTGGAAAGCGCGCGGGAGACGGTGGCGGTGGGCAAACTTTCCGGGGCGGTGGGGACCAGCGCGCATCTTTCGCCGTCGGTGGAGGCGCGGGTCTGCCGGCGACTGGGGCTTCGTCCGGCCCCCGTGGCCACGCAAGTGGTGCAGCGGGATTTGCACGCCGAGTTCATCGGGGCGCTGGCGCTGGCGGGGGCGAGCATCGAGCGGTGGGCGACCGAGTTCCGCCACCTGCAGCGGACGGAAGTCCTGGAGGCGGAGGAGTTTTTCGCCCCGGGCCAAAAGGGTTCCAGCGCGATGCCGCACAAGCGCAATCCGATCACGGCGGAACGGCTGACGGGCCTGGCGCGGGTGCTGCGCGGCAACGCGGTGGCGGCGCTGGAGAACGTCGCGCTTTGGCACGAGCGCGACATCAGCCACAGCTCGGTCGAGCGGATTATTTTCCCCGATTCCTGCGCGCTGCTGGATTACATGCTGGTGACGCTGCGGCAACTGACGGAGGGCCTAATCGTCTATCCGGAAAACATGAGGCGGAATCTGGAGCTTTCCCTGGGAATGTGGAATTCGCAAACCGTCCTCCTGGCGCTGATCAAAAAAGGGCTGACGCGCGAAGCGGCTTACGAACTGGTGCAACGCAACGCCATGGAGACGTGGCGGGCCAAACACGCCGGGAAAGCGGACGCGAACTTTCTGGACCAACTGCGGCGCGATCCCGAGGTGAGCCGGCATTTTGCCGGGGGGGAATTGGAGAAACTCTGTTCGCTGGAATTCCATTTCAAGCACGTCCAGTCAAAAATGGAGAGCGTTTTCGGACGGGACCGGAAACCAGGGAGGCGCGATTGAGAACGACAATGCTTGACACCCCGGCCGTTGCCAGTCTCTATGTTCATGTGCCGTTTTGCGCCAGGAAATGCGACTATTGCGCTTTTTACTCGGAAGCCGGCGACGGGGCGCTGGTCAACCGCTACGTGCGGGCGCTGATCACGGAGATGGAAATGGTGGCGGCGGAGTCGCAACCGCAAACGGTCTTCTTCGGC
>JBEKIA010000082.1:0-15426 GCA_050011995.1 Verrucomicrobiota bacterium | reverse complement strand
GCTGGGTTTTGTGGATGTCTATCCGTTTCGATATTCGTTTGTGGCGGATCATTTTCAGTATTTGGCGTGCCTGGGTCCGCTGGCATTGGCTGGGGCGGGAATCGAGCGCGGATTGGGTTGGGCGGCCAAGTCAACCCCGCTCTTTAAGGCAACTGGTTGCGCGGTGTTGCTGGCGGTCCTCGGCGCGTTGACCTGGGTTCAATGCGGGCAGTATTCCGACGTGGAAACGCTCTGGCGCATGACTGTGGCAAGAAACCCGGGCTGCTGGATGGCCCAAAACGAACTTGGGGTGATTCGGTTGGCGCAAGGAAAGCTCGATGAAGCCGCCAGCCGGTTCAAAATCGTCCTGGACCTCCATCCCGATGATGAAAAGGCCCACGACAACCTTGGCACGGTCTTAAGCCGGCAGGGAGCCGTCGGCGAAGCCATCGAGCATTTCCGAAAGGGCCTGGCCATCCAACCCGCTGATCCCAAAGCCCGCGACAGTCTGGGCACTTTGCTGTTCCAGCAGGGAAAGGCCGGGGAAGCCATCGCGGAATACCAAAAGGCCCTGGCCCTCCAGCCCGATTTTGCAGAAGTCCGCGACCATCTTGGCAATGCGCTGCTCCAGCAGGGGCAGGCCGGGGAAGCCATCGCCCAATTCCGATTGGCCCTGGCCCTCCAGCCGGATCTGGCCAATGCCCACTACAATCTGGGCAACGCGCTGCTCCAGCAGGGAGCCATTGTCGAAGCCATTGCCCATTTCCGAAAAGCCCTGGAAATCCAGCCCAATTTTGCCGAAGCCCGCAATAATCTCGGCCATGCGCTGCTCCTGCAGGGAGAGGTTGTGGAAGCTATCGCCCAATTCCGCAAGGCCCTGGAAATCCAGCCCGATTATGCGCAGGCCGGCCGAAATTTGGGCCGCGCGCTGCTCCGGCAGGGAGATTTCGGCGGCGCCCTGGCCTGTTTTGAAAAAACCATCGCCCTGCCGCCGGATGCGGCGCAAAAATGGCATGACCTCGGGGATGATTTTCTCCAGCAGGGGTTTTTGATCGAGGCCATTGCGTGTTACCGTCAGGCGCTCTCCATCAACCCCCGCTTTGCCCAGGCCTGGGCCGGGCTTGGGATGGCCTGCTTCAACAACGGCCAATGGAAGGAGGCCGGGGAATCCTGGCAAAAGTCTCTGGAAATCAATCCCGCCCAGCCGCAAATCCAGAACAACCTGGCCTCGCTGCTGGCAACCGCCTCCGATGCCTCGCTGCGGGACGGCCCCAGAGCCGTTGCCCTGGCCGAACAGGCCAATCAATCCGCCGGAGGCGGCAATCCAATCATTCTTTGCACCCTGGCGGCGGCTTATGCGGAAGGAGGGAATTTTCCGTTGGCGGCGGCCACGGCCCGGCGCGCCCTGGAGTTGGCCGTGCAGCAAAAGCAGGACTCGCTGGCCGCCACTCTGCAAGAGCAAATAAAACTTTACGAGACCAACGCGCCGCTGCGAAAAGCGCCGCGGTGAGCGGGCAATTTGAACCTGGAAAGCTCCGTTTTGAAACCGGCGAACTTCCATACGAGGCGCAAGGCAACAAACCCGCAAACTTTGCAGGCGGTGTGCGTTTGCCTTTTTCTGGCGCTGGCGGTTCTGGCGGTCTTTGGACAAACGGCGGGGTTCGGATTCGTCAATTTGGATGATCCCATGTATGTGTATGACAATCCGATGGTGCAAAGAGGCCTGACCTGGAAAGGGGCGCTCTGGGCCTTGACCTACGGCAAGATCGGCCACTGGCATCCGTTGACCTGGCTGACGCACATGGCGGACTGCCAGATGTACGGGCTTTGGGCGGGCGGCCATCATCTGACCAATGTGGCGCTGCACACGGCGGCAACGGTGCTTCTCTTTCTGGTCTTGCGCGCGATGACGGGAGCCTTGTGGCGCAGCGCTTTTGTCGCGGCGGTGTTTGCCGTGCATCCGCTGCGGGCGGAGTCGGTGGCCTGGATTGCGGAGCGCAAGGACGTGCTCAGCGGGATGTTCTTCATGCTGACGCTCTGGGCGTATGCGCGTTATGCGCGGCGGCCCTCGCGCGGGCGCTACGCGGCGGTGGCGCTGGCGTTTGGCCTGGGGCTTTTGTCCAAAAACATGCTGGTGACACTGCCCTTTGTGCTGCTGTTGCTGGACTGGTGGCCCCTGGGGCGGATGAGGGGAATTCAGAATTCAGAATTCGGAATTCAGAATTCAAAAGGCGGAGAGCAGAGAACTCCAAGCATGCCATTTGGGGGCTTGGTGGAGGAGAAGATTCCGCTGTTTTTGCTTTCAGCCGGGTCATGCCTTGCGACTGCTCTTGTGCCGGAAACGGTCCGGAATTTCCACCGTGTGCCGGTCTGGGAACGCGTTGGCAACGCCCTGGTGTCCTATGTCACCTACTTGCGGCAGATGGTTTTTCCGGCGGGATTGGCCAACCCGTATCCCTTCCCCCACAACGGTCCGCCGGCCTGGGAAGTTTGTCTGGCGGCGGTCGGGCTGGCCGGGGTGACGGCGGGCGTGGTGGCGTGCCGGAAAAAGCGCCCCTTTCTCCTCGTGGGCTGGCTCTGGTATCTGGGGATGTTGGTTCCCGTGAGCGGGATCATCCAAATCTCCTACTACGCCCATGCCGACCGCTACACTTATCTGCCGGAAATCGGTTTGGCCCTGGCGGCGACTTGGGCGGCGGCCGATGGGAGCGCGGGGTGGAAACACCGGCGGGCGGCCTTGGGCGGTTTGATGATGGCGGTGATGGGCGCATTGGCGGTCTGCGCCCACATCCAGACTTCCTATTGGAAAGACAGCCAATCCCTGTGGACGCGCGCACTGGCCTGCACTTCCGGCAATTACGTGGCCCTCCACAACCTGGGCGCGCTTTTTCTCAACCAGGGCAAACTGGATCAAGCCGGGGAGCAATTCCAAGCGAGCTTGAAAATCGCGCCCGACAATCCCGAAGCCCTCAACAACCTGGCCAATGTTCTGGCCATGCAGGGCGCGGGCCAGGCCGCCATCGCCCAGTACCAAAAAGCCCTGCAAATCCAGCCCCTTTACGCCGACGCCCACTACAACCTGGGCAATGTTCTTCGCAAGCAGGGCAAACTGGATGAAGCCGTCGCCCAATACCGCGCGGCCCTGGAAATCGCGCCGGACCATGCGGACGCCCGCAACAACCTGGGCATTGCCCTGGCCATGAAAGGCGCGGACCAGGCCGCCATCGCGCAATACCAAAAAGCCCTGGAAATCCAGCCCCGTCACGCCGAGGCCCGCTTCAACCTGGGCAATGTTCTTCTCCAACAGGGCAAAGTGGATGAAGCCATCGCGCAATACCGGCAAGCCCTGGAGATTAAGCCGGATGATCTGGGAGCGCTCAACAACCTGGCGTGGTTGCTGGCAACCGCTCCCGCTCCGTCCCTCCGCAATGGCGCCGAAGCCGTGGCGCTGGCCACAAAGGCCGGCCAATTGAGCGGCGGCGCCAACCCGGCGGTTCTGCGCACCCTGGCGGCCGCTTATGCGGAGGCCGGGCGTTTTGACCAGGCAACCGCCACAGCGCGAAAGGCCCTGGCGGAGGCTCAGGCCCAAAGCAATGACAGTCTGGCCGGCGCTCTGCGAGAGCAAATCCAGCTTTACGAGGCGGGCCTGCCCATGCGCCAGACTTATTAGCGGCGCTTTTCACCATTCGGTGTGGGACAAGATTCTTCAAATGGGCCATTTCCCGCGCAAGTCGTTGATGAGCGGCCCTTAGCGTGTCCTGTGCCGCCGGGCGATGCAACCCGTTGTAATTTTTTTGTAAAAAATGCGAAAAAAGGCTTGCATTCTTTTCGCGAATTTGCAATTCTCAGCCATTATGACCACTTTACCAGTGACTGTGGGCGAGTCTATCGGCGCTCAAAGCCGGTGTTGTCCGTCTCGCATTTCGGTGTCCTTTCCTCTCGTCCCTTTCCCGGTTCAGCGGCCCGTTACAGCAGTGAAATAGCCTGAATCCGGATCTTTTCAACAACAACAGCAGACAAAACCCAAAGCAATCCAATCTGTAGCAACCCTCGGTTCCTGGCAAACATTCAAAGAAAGTTCAACCCCATGAAAAAGTTATCAAACCGTCTCCTCCAACTCCTCAAGTGGACAAGTCCGTTGGCCTTGATCCTTCTTGCTGTCTCATTGTCCCAGACTGTGAGCGCGCAAGACCTCCATGTCTCAACCGCCACCTTTACGGACATCGGCCTCAGTAACAATCCGCCGATCCCGGGGCCAAACGATGTTTACCAAACCAACAACTTTGGCGCGCATAGCACCAACAACGGGTTGTTTAACTATGAGGACAACGGGTTTGCCGCCACCGCCTTGCCCACCGGCGATGCCGGAGCCACTTTTATCGTCGGCTCCAACCCCGGCGGTTACGTGGTGACCAATTTCATGTTTCAATTATTTCCCAGTGGCGGGGCTTTCAACGGCAGTTACAACCCGGCCGCCAGCGGCGGCGCCTCCGAACCCAACAACACCATGCAGCCCTGGACGGTCAACTTTTACCAGGTTGGCTTCGACCCGAGCGGCTTGGGGAGCAATCTGACTTTGCTGTCCAGCATTACCACAATGCCCGGCACGATGACCAACTACGGCGACTGGGTGAGCATCAGCAACATCGAGGTGTATTTGGCCCCCAATACGACGAACGCTTGGACCATTTCCATGACCCCTGGCGGCTACGGTTATTGTTCCCTGCCTCTGGTGTCCAACGTGGCCACCGCGGGAACAACGCCCATCGTGCCCGGCGTCCACCCCATCATTGCGCTCTCTCCGACGGTCGCGCAGGGAGGAGTCAACCCGCCCGTCACTTATGGCACCAGCACCACCAATCAAATTTTCGGCGTTTGGATGACCAACCTCAACCCGATTTTCTCCATCGGATTAGCCAGCACTTTCCAACCGTCCATCATCACCACCAACCCCTTCTCCTTCATGATGTTTTCCAACAACCTCATCAACTTGGGCGTGACTTGGACGTTCACGGCCTCCGGCACGGGCAGCACCAACGCCGGGCACGGCCTGGGCGGTTATTGGATGGCCAACTACGGCAGCGGCTACACCAAGACTCTCACCTCTGATGCTCAACCCCCCAACACAACCGTGATTCCTGCCTCCTCCGGGGGCGCGGGCGCCACCGTTATCTCCAGTTTGCAAGTCATCAACATCAGTGCCGGCGATCTCGGTTCCTACGTGTTTGTGGTCACCAATTCAGCCAACGGGAGCACCATCAATTCGGCCACTTCGCAGGTGGCCACCCTCACGGCCATCAACCCGCCGACCAACAGCTACGCGGCGGCAGTGGTCAATCTGGGCGCTGTGGCCTATTGGCCCCTCAACGAAATGGTGGATCCTTCCACCGAGCATGCCCTGGCTTATGATCTGATCGGCGGCCATACGGGCTGGTACGGGATGAATGCCGACACGGGCGTGGGCAACGCCGGGCAAGGCTATGTGCCGGTGTCCGGTCCGACATCTCCGGCTTTCGTCGGTTTCCCCGCCACCAACGGCGCCTTGGGCGGCCTGCGAGGCACCAATCTTGCTCAGCCGTCGGGGTCGGCCACCAATGGATACGAATATGTCTGCGTCTCCAACGCTCCGTCTTTCACCGCTTTGAATCCCTCCATTACCATCGCGGGCTGGGTTTGGCCCAACTATAACACGGCGGGCAAGGAGCCGGGCGGCAACGCCGGCATTTTCCTGCAGCGCAGCGGCCAGTTCGGCGCCACCGCCACCAGCGGCATCCAGGTTGGCAACAACAACAATAACGTCGGCTACCACTGGGATAACGACAACAGCGTCACCTATAATTTCAACAGCGGGCCGGTTATGCCCGGCTACACCTGGTCTCTCATCGCGCTCGTCGTTCAACAGAGCAACGCCACGCTGTATTGTTGCAGCCCCAGCATTGGCGTCCAACAGGTTGTGGCCGCCGGCGCCGGCACCAACCATGTCAATGAAGCTTTTGGCAATGGCATTGAAATCGGCCTGGACATGAACACCAGCCCCGGTCGCACCTGGCTGGGCTTGCTGTCTTCCTGGGCCATGTTCCCCACGGCGCTGACCGTCACGAACATCGAACAACTCTACGACGCCGGCGTGCAGGGCGGCACCCAGACGCCCGTCATGGCGGTGGATCTTACCAACAACATCGAGATCCTCACGGGTGTGAGCGCCAACGTGAGCTTCACCGCCGCCGCCTATGGCTTTAGCCCGACAAACGGCGGCACTTGGCAGATCGCCAAGAGCGCCGGCAACTGGACCTCTCTCACCGGCAGCGGCGCCAATGGCAACCTGGGCGGCACGGCGGTGGCCACCAGCGGCCTGTCGGGCCTCCTCAGCACAACCTTGACGGTCAGCAACGCCAGTTCCCTCGATGTCGGTTCCTATCGCATTATTATCACCAATTTGTGGGGGAATTCTGTCACCTCCCAGGTGGCCACTATTTCGTTCCTGGCCGCTCCCGCGGCCGGCTCTTTCGCCGCGACCGCCATCTCTCCGGCTTTTGGCGCGGTGGCCTTTTGGCCTCTCAACGAAGTCGGCGATGCCTCCACGGGCACGCTCGAAGCTTTCGATGTGGTCGGCGCGTTTAACGGCTTTTACGGCACCAACTCTCAAACTGGCGGAACCAACTCCTTTATCAAGGCCAATGATCCCTTGTACAACTTCAGCCCCGTGGCCGGTCCGGAATCTCCGGGCGAGACTGGCTTTGCGGCCAGCCAGGGCGCCTTGGGCTCCGTGCAGAACGTCGCCGCCTTGCCGAATACCTACGTGTCCATCGCGGCCTCCCCAACCTTCTCCACTTCAGGCCCCAACACCACCAACGTGACGATGGTCGCCTGGCTTTATCCCAACACCTTCACCGAAGGCGCCCAAACCGGCATCGCGGTCATGCGCGGCAGCACGCAAAACGCCGGCTTGTATTATGGCGCCGGCACCCCCAACAACTGCCTGGGCTGGACTTGGGACGGCGGCGGCTCCTCCACAACCTATAATTACAATTCCGCTCTCTACATCCCCAGCAACATGTGGTCCATGGTCGCCCTGGTCGTTACCCCGTCCAACGGCGTCTTCTATGTTTGCAACACCAACCTGGGCATTATCACCACCAACCAGACCATCGCCAACGTCAACCAGCCGTGGGGCCAGCAGATGACCATCGGCACCGACACTTATAGCGTGCCCGGCCGCAACTTTGGCGGCGCGATCGCGGATTTGGTTATGTTCAGCAACTCGCTCTCTTACTCGCAGATTGCGACTCTGTTCGACGCGGGCCTGGCCAACAGCAACCAGTTGCCTTTCTTCTTCCAAAACCCGCTTAATTCCCAGTTGTTCACCAACTTCCCCGTCAACGCCACCTTTACCGCCGCCGGCTATGGCGGCGCCAATAACCTGACCAACGGCAGCTACTGGCAGCGCAATGTCAGCGGCACCTGGGTCACCCTCACCGACGGCATCAACGGCGGCACGGCCAACATCTCCGGCTCCTGCACCACCAACACCAACAGCCTGAACCTCTACTCCACCTTGACGGTCAGCAACGTCTCTTCCGCCGATGTGGGTTCTTACCGGCTGATTATCACCAATTCCTATGACGGGTTGAACACCTACGCCGCGACCTCCGGCGTGGCCACACTGGCGCTGATTACCACTCAGCCCGCGGCCAACAGTTTCGCCGCCGCTGTGCTGGCGACTCCTGGCGTCGTGGCCTATTGGCCTCTCAACGAAACCGGCGATCCTTCCACGGGCGCGGTCGAGGCTTACGATCTTGTCGGCGGCTTCAATGGCCTTTACGGGGTCAATGCCCAGGATGGCGGCCTCAACTCCGTTCTCAAGGCCGCGGGCGGCCCGAACTACTTCAGCCCGGTTCCAGGCCCGTCGTCTGTTTTCACCGGCTTCCCGGCTAATACCAATTCCTTGGGTTCCCTGCAGAACACGCTGGCCAATACCTTCGTTACCACGCTGTCCTCCCCGACTTTCCCGACCAATGGCGCGCCCGGCTGGCACACCAACATCACGATAGTCGCATGGATCAATCCCCAGACCAACGAGGTTGCCAACACGGGCCTGGTGATGATACGCACCAACGGCCAGGTGGACGGCCTTTGCTACGGCCCCAACGCCAATGCGCTCGGCTACAACTGGAATAACAGCGCCACCTTTGCCAGAGGCCAGGTCCTCGCCACCAACCAGTGGTACCTGGTCGCGCTGGTCATTACCAACAACAGCTCCAGTCTCCTTGTTGCCGGGACCAACGGCTCGCTCTCGGAAGTGGTGAACATGGGCGTTGCCAACGTCAATCAAACCTGGGGCGGCGCCTTGACCATTGGCGGCGACCCTGTGGGCGGCGGTATTGCCCGCTCCTTTGGCGGCTACATCTCCTCGGTGGCCATCTTCAGCAACGCCCTCACCGCGGCCCAGGTTGAAAATCTGTATCTGGCCGGTTACAAGGACGGCGTGGTGCCGCCGCCCGTCATCGCGGTCCAGCCTGTTTCCACCAATATGATGCTGACTCCGGGCATTTCGGCGAGCATCACCGCCTCCGCCTTTGGCTTCCCGCCGATCAACGGCTATTTCCAGAAGTGGAGCGGGACTGCCTGGGCTAATGTGGCCAATGCCGGAGACATCAGCGGCGCAACGTCCTTGTTCCCGGCGCTGACCCTGCAGCAGGGCACGCTGGTCTTCAGCGCCATCGGTTCCGCCGATGCCGGTTCCTACCAGATGGTGGTCACCAATATGACCGGCTCGGTGACGAGCCAGGTGGTTTCCGTGTCGCTGATCGCTGCTCCCGCGGCCGGCACTTTCGCATCCGCCATCACCAATGCCGCTTACGGCACTGTGGCGTATTGGCCCCTCAAGGAAACTGTGGATCCTTCCAGCGGGCTGGCTGTCGCCTTCGATGTGGTCGGCGGGTATAATGGTGTTTACGGAGTCAATGCCCAGGATGGCGCCATTAACCAGGCCCTCAAGGCCGCCGGCGGCGCCAATTACCTCGGCGCGGTCGCCGGCCCCGGCGCGGCCGGCCTCACCGGCCTGCCCTCCAGCGGCGCCTTGGCTTCCTTGCAGAACGCGCTCCCCAATACCTTCGTGACCACGGCTTACACCCCGTCCCTGCCGGGGCTGAATAGCGCGTCGTCTTTTGCCGTGCCCAACAGCACCAACATGACCCTGGTCGAATGGATCTATCCGCTGACCAACGGGACCGCCGGCACCGGCTTGTTCTTCCAGCGCGGCGGCACGCTTGGCGCCAGCCGCACGGACGGCCTGTATCTCAACAGCGGGCCGATCTTAAGCGGCGCATGGGATAACAACGCCGTCTCTGGCTTCGCCGGTCCGGCGATCCCGCTCAGCAACTGGTCCATGGTGGCCATTGTTGTTACACCGGCCAGCAACATCTATTATGTGGGCACCAACTTCATGGGCACCAACGTCCTGATCTCCTCGACGCAAACCGCGGCCAACGTCAACGAGCCGTTTGGCGGCGGCGTGGCCATTGGCGGTGATCCGGGCAACCCCAACAACGGCACCAATGTGGACGCGGTGTCCTTTGGCGGCTACATCTCCTCGGTCGCCATGTTCACCAACTCCCTCACCGTCCAGCAGATGGAAACTCTGTTCGTGGCCGGCGAGTCCGATGGCGTTGTGACGGCGCCCGTCATTATCACCCAGCCTGCCATTTCGACCTTTGAGCTGATTCAGGGCGGTTCGCTGACCCTCACCGCCGCCGGATACGGCGCCCAGGCCGGCGGCTATTGGACGTTCAACGGCAACCCTGTCAACACTCCTGATATTACGGGCACGAATGTGACCCTGGTCGGGACGCTGCTGACGGGCAAACTGCAGATCACCAACTTCCAGGCCGCGGACGTCGGCTCCTACCAAATGGTCCTCACCAATTCAGCCGGGTCGGCGGCGAGCAGCACGGTTGCCATCTCCATTTTCATGGCCGCGCCCGGCAGCTTCCCCGTAACGGCCACGAAAACTCCGGGAGTCATTGCCCTGTGGCCTCTCAACGAAACCGGCGATCCTTCCACGGGAACGCAACTTGCCTACGATATTGTCGGCGGCTTTAATGGCGTTTACGGGGTCACTGCCCAGGATGGCGGAGTCAACTCCGGACTCACAGCCGCCCTCGCGGGCGCTGGTCTTCCCGCCGGCGACAACCGCGGCGCCGTTGCAGGCCCGTCCACAGCCGGCCTGGTGGGCTTGCCCGCCACCGCCTTCGGGTCCATCAACAACCTCGCCAACTGCCTGGTGACCGTGGCCCAAGGCCCGTCCCTGTCAGGCATCAACAGCACCAACGGCGTTGCCGGCCCCGTCACAACCGCAACCCCGAACAGCACCAACATGACCATCGTCCTGTGGTATCAGCCCTTGCCCATTCTGACCGCCACGGCGGGCACCTACGCCAATTATCCCAACACCTACGACATTCTGTTTATGGAATGCAATGGATTCCTCAACGCCATCGGCGAAAATGGCTGTCAACTCGACGACTCTACCACCGCAACGCCGGGGAATCCGGGTTATGACTGGGACAATAACAGCAGCAGCACCTATGGTTATACCACCGGCGTGCCAGCCTCCTTCAACACCTGGTACTTCTATGCGCTGCAAATCTCGCCGAGCAATGGCGTCGTCTGGCAGGGGAGCATGCAGACCGGATTGCTATCCACGACAAATGCCTATGCCAACGTCAACATTCCGTGGGGCGGCGGCCTCCAAATTGGCGGCTGCGCGGCGGGCTACCCGTCTTCCGCGCCCGCCGACGCCGGATATGCCAACTACTTCAATGGCAACATTTCCTGCGCCACCATGTTCAGCAACACGCTCAACGTGGGGCAGATCGTCAATCTGTTTGCCTCCGGTATCAGCGGCGGCACCGCCATGGCGCCCTTGATCACAACCCAGCCCAGCGCGGCGGTCGAGGTCATTTCGGGCGGCACCGTGCATCTGAGTTCCACCGCCTATGTCGGCACCAATGTCGCCGGCGCTTATTGGCAGGTCCTCACCAACGGCAACTGGGTCAACCTGGCCAACCTTACCAATGTGATTAGCGGCGCCACCAATGGCGTCACGAGCGGGTACAACGAGGTGGCCTCGCTCTCCATCGTCCTCTCTCCCGCCACGGCGGGTTCTTATCGGGTCATTTTCACCAATGGCGTGGGAACGGGCACCATCAGCGGGGCGAGCACGCTCTCGGCTTATACTGCCCAGCCCGGCGGTTTCGCCGCGACTGCGACCACCATTCCCGGACTGGTGGCCCTCTGGCCCCTCAACGAGCAGGTGGATCCTTCCACGGGAACGGCCATCGCCTTCGATGTGATCGGCGGCTATAACGGCACTTACGGGACCAACGCCCAGGATGGCACGAACAACGCTCAACTTGCGGCCGTCATCTCAGGCGCCGGCTTGCCGTCCTCCGATTACGTAAGCCCCGTTCAAGGCCCCGGCAGTGCCGGCTTGACGGGCTTGCCCGTCACCGCCTTCGCGCCCATCACCGGCCTGGCAGGCTCGGTTATCACCGTGCCGGTCGGCCCGGCCGTCCCGGCGGGCAACACCAACATGAGCATCATCCTGTGGATTAATGACTCCGGCCAGACTGAAAACGGCGGGGGCAACTACACCGACCTGCTCGAGGAAATCAACGGGTTCATGGGCGCCGGCGGAAACAACGGCGCGCAGCTCAACCTCAACGCCGGCGCCGCGGGCACCCTGCAAATGGCCTACGACTGGGACAATGACAACAACAGCGCCCACGGCTGGGTTACCGGGGCGTATGTCCCGATCAGCGTCTGGTCCATGTATGCCCTGGTCATTTCGCCGAGCAACGCCGTGTTGTATCTTGTCAACAGCAACGGCTTTACGGCGTTGACCAATAACTTCGCCAATATCTACATTCCGTGGGGCGCCGGCCTCCAAATCGGCGGCTGCCAGGCAGGCAGCGGCGGGGCCAACAACTTCTTTACCGGCTCCATCTCCTCCGCGGCGATGTACACCAACACGCTCAACATCCAGCAGATCAGCACTCTCTACGCCGCCGGCTCGGCTCTGGGCAATCCTCCGCCGGAAATCACGGCCAATCCTCCCTTCACCAACTACGTCCTGCTGACCAACGGCAGCGCCACCATTACCGCCCTCGCCTACGCCGGCCCGAATGGCGGCGGTTATTGGCAGATGTATAGCTCTGGCAGCGGCACCTGGACGAATCTGGTCGCCGGCGGCGATCATCCCAGCGTCTCAGCCTCCGTTCCCGCGGGGAGCGCCATGACCGTGGGCACCCTGGTGCTGACCAATGTGACCGGCAACGATGTCGGCTCCTATCGGTGTATCTTCACCAATGCGACCAGCATCAGCGTCACCAGCGCCCCCGTGGTGCTGCAACCTCTCCTGAGCAATCCTCCGGCCAACAGCTTTGAGGCCATTGCCATCAGCCCAAGCTTCGGCATGGTCGCGTATTGGCCTCTCAACGACAACGGGAGCGTCACCACCAACACGGTGACCTACGATGTCTGGGGCGGCTGGAATGGCATTTACGGCACCAATGCCTCGGATGGCCTCTACAATATTGAAATTGGCGCCGGCACAGCAGGTCCCGGCTCGGCCGGCCTGTTGGGCTTCCCGTCGGGCGATTTCTCCCTCGGGTGCAATAACCAGGGCATCAATGGCTACGTGAAGACGGCGGCCTCGCCGACCATGGCCAACACCACCAACATGACCATCGTGGTCTGGATCCAACCCACCAACGGCACCATGCCGACGAATACCGCCCTGGTGGTCACACGAACCTCCTCCACGGCGGACGGCCTTGCCTACGGCACAGGCAATAGTTTGGAGTCCTTGTGGAACGGGGCCTATGGCGATATCGGCTCCGGTTGCCAGCCCAGCGTCAACGCCTGGTCCATGGCGGCCATGGTGGTTACCTCGAGCAGCACCACCTTCTATGCCTGCACCACCAACGGCGTGAGCGCGTTCCCGTTTGTGGGCGCCAACGTCTATCAGAGTTGGGGTTCCAGCCTGGCCATTGGCGGTGATCCCGGGACTGACCCCGGCGACACCTTCCAAGGCTTCATGGCGGACGTGGCCATCTTCAGCAATGCGCTGTCCTCGGCGCAGCTTGCCAACCTCTACTACGCCGGCGTGGCCAGCGGCGCCGTCCCGCCCACCATCTCCACGCAGCCTGTGGGCACGGAAGTTTATGCCGGCCGCCCTGCCGAGTTCACCGTCGTTTATTCCGGCTTCGGCAATGTGACCAACCAGTGGCAGTATAAGAGCGGAGGCACATGGATCAATGTGGTGAACGGGCCTGGAATCACCGGAGCGACCAACGCCAACCTGGTCATCAAGAATTCCTCCTCCGCGCCCGGCACCTCCTATCGGGTGATCGTGGGCAACTCCGCCGGCACCGTCATCAGCGGAACGGTGACGCTGGCCGCCGCGCCTCCCATAGGCACCTACACCTATCCGCAGGCCGTCACCAACCTCAATCCTGTCTCCTATTACCGCTTCAACGAGCCTGCCGGCTCGCTCAGCGCCTACGACTACTGGGGCGGCCTGACCGGGACCTACGGCAACTATCCGGACCCGGTCATCTCCGGCCAGACTGACCTTGCCGTGAGCGCCGGCGTGCCCGGTGTCAATAACACCATGAACGGCCGCTTGATTGACTTCTCGAAGGCGCCCGGCGCGTTTGAGAACAACAACACCGCCGCGCAATTCACCAACGGCCTGATAGAAAGCGGGGTCAACTCGCAAACGGCGCTCAATTCGTTTGTCACCATCCCGCCGTTGACCACTCTTTCCAACGGCGTTATCACAAACAACATGACCATTACCATGTGGATTTGGCCGAACGAGGCGCAAACGGACAACGCCGGCCTGCTGTATTGCCGCCAGGGCGGCACGATCGCCGGAGTTGGCTTTGCCAGCGCGGGCAACAGTTGGCTGGGCTACAACTGGGGCAATAACCCGGCCACCGTTAATTGGACCGGGAACGCCAACCTGGTTCCAACCGTTGGGGCCTGGAACTTTGTCGCGCTGGTCATAACGCCGACCAACGCCACGGAATATTGCTACAGCAAGGCCTCCCAGCAGGTGGCGGTCAACACCGCCACCAATGCCGCCCAGGCGTGGGCCGGCGCGGCGGAAATCGGCAACGACCCGTACGACGTAACCGGCGCGCGCCAGTTCGACGGCTCCATTGATGAGGTGGCCATATTCAATCAGTCCCTCAGCAGCGCCCAAGTCAACCAGTTGTGGCTCACCGCCACCGGCATCCCGGTCCCGGCGCAGATTGTGTCGGCGCCGGTTGGACAGACCAACTTTATGAACCTGGGCGCCAATGTGAGCTACACGGTGAACGCGGTGAACGGGCCTCTCACCTATTGGTGGGTTCTTACCAACAGCCAATTCCACAGCCAAATCACGCTGACCAATGGCGCCAATGGCTTTGCCGGCACGGTGTTCTCCGGCGCGACCACCGGCACCCTGAACATCAGCAATTGGCCGGCGGCGTTCAACATCAACGACACCCTGATAGTGAACGTGACCAACACGGCCAGCCCCGTCATCGCCACCACCAACTGGGGGATTCCCGCCCTCCTGCCGACTTACGCGGTATGGACGGCTGGTTTCGCCTTCACCAATGGCGGCAACTGGGCGGCCGGCGGCGCGACACTGCGTCCCAATGGCTACACCAATTTTGGCGTGGTTGGATTGGGAACATTCTGGAATCCCCTGATCAGCGGAGGAAATGTCAATGAGACGGCGACGGCGTGGGCCGCGGACACCTTCACGAACCAGACCGCTTGGGACTGCACGGAGACCATCCAGACGGGATTGTTTGTGTCATGCAATGGGCAGCCCTATTGCGACGGCAATGCGGTTCAGCAGAACGCCTTGCTGCAGACATTCCTGCAGTCGTTCAGCGGCACCGTCTTTGGAGATACTACTGTGCCGGGATTCTACAACTTCATATTCTACACATCGTCCGGCTCCTTTGGTTTAAGCGGCACCATGTCGTATGGCATTCATAATTACACGAATACCGATACGGACGTCGGCACTTACACAAGCTTCGTGCAAGGCGGCAACTTCATGATAATGACGAATATATACCTGAACGCCGGCTTGTGGACATTCACGCAATCCTATACGGGCGAAGGATTTGACGCCGGCGGGCTGCAAATCCAGCTCATTCAGCCAATCGTGCCGCTGACGTTCACAAACGTCGGAAACACGACCACCCTATACTGGTCCGGCGGAACGCTGCAATCGGCGACCAATGTGCTGGGGCCGTTCACCAGCGTGCTGTCGAATGGCAATTTTGTCACTTCGCCATACGTCCTGCCGAAAGTGACGGGCAATTCGGCAATATTCTATAATACGCCGGTCATAACCAACACCGCGGCTCCAGGCAT
>JBEKIA010000081.1:0-23187 GCA_050011995.1 Verrucomicrobiota bacterium | reverse complement strand
CCCCGCTAACCACCTCGTCAAATTCCGCTCATCCGATGGGCTCGTCGAAGTCATCGTCAAAGGCGCAGGCCAAGCTCGAAAATTCCCCGACCACGCTTACAAAGTTGTCTGCCTGAGACTCCGTCCCAGGCCGGGGACTCGAATCCAGAGAATCGACGGGGGCGGACTCGAAGCCCTCTTCACGCACCGTGAGGTTGGAGCCCTGCTCTCCGCATTGAACGCGGTGGATGGGAAGGCCCAATACAAATGGAACGAGGTCCCGGAGAAACCCGCCGCCCGCAAGACGTTCTGGGCGCGGATCAACGCCGAGCGTTTCGTTGAGCGGCGGCGCTTCAACAGAACTGCATAACCAGTGTCGCACATAGCGGCAGCGGTGGGTTGGCCCACCACCGCAATGGACCAGACCAAATCGGCCAAAATCGGCCATTGAAAGTCTCACCGCAAGAGGCGAAGGAAGCATCTCACGGGGCGACTGTTACTTCGACAGGCAATGGTGCTGGGCAGAAACAGCCACCGAAAGGAAGCTTTTTTCCTTTCGGTGGTTGTCCTGTGCAGGTTTTACTGGATCGGGGAGCGGATCTCACAGCAGCCCAAGCCTTCAAGTGGTGGTGACCAGGCCGCTTCGCCGGTAATCTAACTGCGTCGGCGTCGGCAATTTCCCCGTCAATTCCCGCGAACGCGGCTTTCGCTATGTTGGAGACTTGCGATCGCAACACGCCGCTTCGCTGGGGTCTCCCGCCGTCGCCAGTGCTCGACAGCGCGGCTGGCCGACACCACGTCTTGACACACAATATGCACCGCTGTGGCTAAGGTTATGCCCCGAAATGCCGATAAGAATGAAACATTCTCCGAAAGGAACAATTTGTCCTTTCGGTCGCTGATTTATGGCAGCATTGCAATGAAAAAGAAGACCACAGCATCGCCCCCGAAGCAACGGGTCGAGAAATATTTGAGAATTAAAAACCTCCCCACGAAGGTTCGAGAAGCTTTCAACCAATACAAGGTCCAATACATTTCGCCAGACAAGCTGAAGCGGCACAGTGTATCTAGCTACTTTCATGATCTCTCCGAGGAGGAACTTAATGATCTTGCCACGAGTATAAAACAAATTACTGTGCGCGATCCGATTCTGCTCTTCGGTAATGAAGTCGTCGCTGGGTGGCAACAGTGCCGCGCCTGTCAAATAGCCAAGGTTCAGGCCCCTATCATCCAATTGCCGCTTGAAGCGGAGCCGTTTTTGCTCCAGTTCGCACTCGCTTCTAATTTCGAACGCCTGCCATCGGATTCTGGTCGGAGGGCAATGATCGCGGCCATGGCCGAGGGTGACTTGATCAAGCAGGGGGCAGAAAAAAGAGCGCAGAACTTGAAGCAGAACGCCGCCAAGAACACGCGAGCCACAACTGGGTTGAATGCTCCGGATACCGCGGAAATCTTGACGGCGGAATACAACACAAATGAACAGTACATTAAAGAGGCCATCTGGCTGAAGGCACATGCGGATCAAAAGACGATCGATGACGTCATGAGCGGAAGAAGAAGACTCTATCAAGTGTGCAAGGAGGAAAGGCTTAGAATCCGCAAGGCTCCCGGGGTTTCCATCCCGGATTTTAACGAAGGACCATTGACCATTATTCCCAACGACCCTTTGGCTTACATCGAGAAATTACCAGCGGACGAGGCTCAGATAATAGCAACAGAATGTCCGGTGTTGAAGAACCTAAAGGAATTCGACAGATTTGCCGTATTGGTTTCACACGCGCTAAAGCCGGGTGGGATGTTCCTTTGCACGTTTGTTGGGGAGGTGGAACGTCTTGTGGATAGGTGTTTCAGGACTCGTACGCTGAAGCCACTTACCGACGGGTTTATTGCTTTTGACCCAGAAACGAGCCAGACTCCCCAGCCTGAGATGCCCCGGCGTTTTCAATTGTATACGAAATGCACCCCCGGAGTTTCTTTTGCAAAGTTGCAACCAGCGCCACCACAAATACAGTCTTTCTATCATTCCTCGGTAGTTATATGCGGGACGGAGTTGCAGTCCTGGCGAGCACTTCTGAAGCTGTACGTCCTCGACAGTTATGTGGTAATAGTCCCCTTTGCAGGATATGGGACCGCAACAGCTGCTTGCGTGGAATTGGGCCGCAAGTGCATTGCAATCGAAGCGGATCCGGAGGAGGTCAAGCGTCTAAAGGGGTTGGTTGCTTTCTTGACGTTTTCATTGGATGAGATCAAGGACTTGTCAGGGATCGTGAATCGCTTGCGGCAACAGTCCGACCCGGTGTCCGCTTTTCTTTGGAGGCGGTTCTCAACGTCAGACCGGGTGATGATGACAAATTATCAGCCGTCAGAACTAAGTTCAAAGCACGCTCAAGACGTTGTCCTTCAAGCTCTTAACACGCAAATCTGGGAACCGAGCATTTTCGAAAAAGCACGATTCAAGGGCGTCCTATTGCGGCCTGAAACTACCGACCTGAGGAAGCAAAGTCCGATCGGGTCCAGCTTGGCTCGTCTCAACCGCCTGCTTCTCGAAGACGCTTACCCAGTAGAATTGTCGAGGAACCCAAAGTTGGTTTCTTCAAAGGCATCTTGAAGCCTTTCCGTTGGGCTTCGATCCCGGGGCTGTGAAAGCCGACGAAGGGGGGGCCTGCCATTAGCGATGTTCGAGCGGCAAATGCAACACATGCCTTCCTCTTCGCTGCGGTTCTGTGTTCTTTGCCCCCGCCCATAAGGCTGCGAGCCTTGCCGGTAAAAGTCCGACAGCGGGAATTGACTGAGACCTGGTTAGGCATAACCGACGCGGTTGTATGGCAACATCCGCCGCGAAAAGTCGGTCGTAAAAGCCCTGGCCGGGGTAGGGCAAGCAATCAGATCGGGTCGTAGCAGGAAGCGAATTCTACAGCCTCGTCAAGCTGTTCAGACCAGCCCGGACGGTCTGATGATGCGGTTCCCCTTCCTGCCGTCACTCATGGCGACGCGGGGCGGCGCAACTGGGCCAATGCTTCGGCGGTGCGGGCGTGGCCGCGCTTGCGCGCGGCTTTCGCAGCCTTGTGTATCTGGATCTTCCACTGTGGTCCATCCGGCAAATATCCAGCGCAATAGACCGCCATTTCGAGCAGACCAGCTGATGCTAGGGTGGCGAGCAGCTCTGCTCCCGGAATGCGCCAGTGCCGAACAATGGTGTCGATTACGGATTCCATGATGGTCTTGGCGTGGCTAAGATGCCCCCAGCCAATCAGTTCGCGGTCGCCGTTGGCGCCGAGAACGATCCGCCCGGCAGTGATTGTCTCGCCCAAAATAAAGTCCCGCCAAGAGCCACGCTTGGGAATGTGCCGCAGCACGGAATCGACGCGGCTCAAGTCGCCGTCGATCGTCGCTCGAAGCGCGGCTTCCGCCAAGCTGCCTGGACCGGGTGGCGTGATCAATGGCGAAGTGTGTTGTCCCGGTTTCTGACCTCTCGGCTCCACAGAATTATGCACAAACCAGTCGTGGGTTCCCGGCTTGGCAACCGGTTCGCACCAGCACATCGCCACGGGCTCGCAGTGGGACCGCCGCACCAAAACTGCAAATTCGAGATTGTGCTTCGTTTGCTCTCCGTCTGCGATCTCGTGATAACAATGCTGGCCGGCATAATGGGCGGCGATCTTGAGGTGTTGCCCGACCTTTTTGGGATTTTCCCACGCATCAACGCCAATGCCAACCGGCTGGCCTTGCTCCGCAAAACTAAGCAGTTTCGCCGGAATCAAGAAGATAATGTGAGGCGGCAGTTCGTCTCCGATGGATCGTTCCAGCGTCTGCGTGAGTATGCGGTCACAGACCGTGATGAGACGGTTAAAAAGGGGAGTGCTGGTGGACGCTGCCAGATGCTGGATCCCTTTCCTGATTTCGCCCCATTCGAGAAACCCGACCTGTTCCTCAATCTCGCCCAGCATCTGCTGGAGTGACATCGCGCATGAGACCACACTTTCTTCCGACTGGCTTTGGGCCGCCCGCAGCAAGTGGAAGAAATATTGCCAGGGCGAGTAGATGCCGGCCGCAAACGTCACCTGCCGCACGTCCTCGACTGATTCACTCATTATGGCAAAGTCCGGAATCGGAACGAAATTCCATCGCAGGGGTGACTTTTCCATTATTAGAAGGTTGCCGAGAACAGCCTTCCATAGGGTAATCTCTGAAACGGAGTTCAGGGAAATAATGAGCGGCTGCTTGGCAGGTAGTCGCGAACGGACATACTCGAGCCAATTGGTTGCAAGGGCGTTAATTGTTTTCATTTTTAGGAGGGCGGGGAGAAACTCGAGTGTGCTCTGAGTTTCATCGTGCCCATACCCAAATATTCTAACAGAGTGTTGGTAGCCTTTGTCCGAAACAACGCGGATCGTTCTTGGCCTAGTCGAGACGCCCTGCGGACGCTGTCAGACGATCCAGGCCGTCGTCGCACCGACCGGCTGCGGGCGCGCTTGGGGTTGCCGGAAAACGCGCTTCCGCTGTTCGGTTCCGCCACGCCATCCCGCAGCCGGAGTTCTCTTGGAACTGCTGATGTTGGATGCCAGCGGCGTTTTCGATTGTGTGCAGAAAAAATGCGGACGTCTTGGGCCAGCCTTTTATCGGCTGCGCACCAATTCGCTCACGCTCCTGCTCGTGGCACTCCGCAGCATCAAACGGCCGGAGGGCCTCAAGGAATACTCGCCCAAAAACTCGGGACGCGTCCTGGGGTTGGACCGGGCACCAGAAGTCAAAATGTTGCGTAACCCTAGTCTTTTGATGGCGGCAGCTACAGCCCCAAGCTCTCCCAGCAGATCCTGGCCGCCCGCTTTGGCCTGCTGCCCCATCGCAAGGGACGCCATCCCCAAATCCCGCGCCGCCGCTTTCATCCACGACGGCGCCATTGCGGCGGACGGGCCAATTCAAACGTCCTGGCCGACCAAGAGGTGCCGTTGCAAAAGTGCAAACTGCGTCTGCGGCAAGCCACCCCTCTGATGGGAAACGGCCATAATGGCTCGTAGAACATGTCTTGGATGCACCGAAAGGAAAAACTTTTCCTTTCGGTGGGATCGAAAGGGTGGGTGCTTACGGCACTGCCTGAGGTTGCGTAGTGAGGGCACGGGGGGCTGGCGTTGCACGAGGATCCTCACTAGATGGCAATCCGTAACCTGTTGTTGCCTGGGCACTTAAGTAAGACCGATTTGAAAATTTCGCACCTCTGAGACTTTTTCCTCGAAAGGCGGTTCCCCGGGAAGAATTCAAAAGTCCTTTAAAATATTAAGTGGAGATCGATCTCGCGGTGATGCCGGTGGCTGCAATCACAGGTACCGAAAAATATCGCATCAATACAAGGCAATCTCCTCGAAAGGATCCAAAAAAATGAAAAATGAGAAAACAAAAGACGCTCAAGAGAAACCAGAAAGCAACAACACGATGCCGTCACCTGGCGATCAGCCCGGCCCTAACAACGACGCGACCACACTGGCCTCGCGGGTCGTCGCTGAGACGAAAAAGCTGGATGAATACATCGAGGCGGTGGTGATCGGCTTTTGCAACATCGTTCTGACCAACCTCCAATTGGTGCGCGCGATTTTAATTATCAAGTTGCTCGAGCCCGACGTTTATGTGGAGCAAATCGTCGCGCGGTTGAGGCAAAAACACAAAGGAAAGTACGTGGTCCCGGGGCCAAAGGCCCTCTACAAGTATTCGGCCCCGTTCCTCGAATGGCTCCGCAGGAGCCGTGCTGAATTACGCCACCACCCCAAGCTTCTGCTGAGCTTTCTCCGCCGCGAACCGCATTGGCTGCTGGATGTAACGGACGAGGAGCTAGAGAAAATTGCCCACGACTGTGGGAATTTGGAAAACCTCGAGAAAAAGTATGGGCCAAGACCGTCGAAACCTGCCATCACCCCCTCCCAGGTGCCAACCAAACAGAAATGGACGCACGACGCAAGAGCCGGTGCGAGGTCCAAAATCCCGGACGCGGGGGACGGGACAGAAACTCCTTTGGCCCCTCCGATCCCAATCCCTCAAATTGTAGATGTGCAGCAGCTGATCGCCCAACTGCGGGAGGTCCAACAGACACTCCGAGCATTGATCGCAGCCAATAAAAGCATCGACGCGGCGGAGGAGGATTGGCAAAAGTGCGCAAAGCTCTTCCGCGAGCGTTATGCCATGGCGGCATAATGCGCGATAATGCACACTGAACTGCCGGCGGACTTCCGATCTCCGCCGGCAGTCGCTTTTGCGGGGAGTTTGTTTCATTTCGCAGCCCGACAGTTTTGTCGCCATCACGTTGGGCCACGACTTCTTCGGCGACGTCGCCTGCCTCACGGGAATGACCCGATTGCACCAACGAGGGGGAGTTGCACCCGCCTCCGGAAGCTCCCGGCTTGTCCTGACCGAACTTGCACACATGCCGCCCACGTCGGCCACGCCGGGGCGTTGAAATGGCGCTGACCGTTGCCCTGCCTCCTCCCGGCGACATTCGTCACTGGCGCCATGCTTGAACCACCTTGAAAGGAATGCCGGGTCCCGGTGCGGAGGGCGTCGGGCTGATCCCGCCGCCGCCGTAGCCGGTCAACGATGCGTAATTGCCCAGCATGGTTCGCTGGCTGGCGGGCAGCGTGGGCATGGCTGGCCGGCCTTTCACCGTCAGCGTTGCGTTGGCGCTGGTTGTGGCGCCGATGAGATTCGCTAACTACGTTTTCCAAATGGTCATAGTGGTCGGATGGTGGCGGAGTGCCGCGGCAGCGACCGCCGGCCGCAACCGTTGGTAGATCGAATGAAATTGGGCTTGAAGATGAGTGTTGGCGATACGCGCTACAACAACGGATTTGCTGATATAATTAATATTAAATGGCCAGAAAAAGCCCATGTGTGGCTGGAGCGGGCCATGACCGAGCAAATCAATATATATATGAAACAACAAAACCGAGAATTGGCCGCGGCGATCAAATTATCACGGCACTCGATAAACTGCTGCTACAGGCGTTCCAAACCCAAAAGCTTGTTAATCTACCAAAATGATCTGCTGGATTGGAAAAGCAAAGGTGCAACTGCCGGGACCGTAGCGAAATATCTGACCAAGCACGGCTACGAAGTCAGCGAGGCCACCGTGCGGCGCGATTACGCTTTGATCGACAACTCGGCAAAAAACGACGAGTTATTGAAGTCGAACGTTCTCCCATTCCCCAGGAAAGCCAACGCAGCAAGCACAACTCCGCCAAGCCTGCCCAACAAAATCACCTTCGCCGACGACAACAACGATGATAATGACGACATCCCTTTTTAACGGCCGGGTTTCCATCCCCAAGCGTTGCCGGCCATAAAGCCAAAACCAAAGCCGAAACTGCCGTATACCGCGATGAATACCCTCTCGGATACCGAGTCTGGAATGAGCCATTTGAAGGCACACAGGCAGATGATAATTAGCAGACACAGCACTGCAGTATTCGCCCGCCGCAATGGGCGCATCTGCTCGGCCATGATCGCCCGCACGGTCGCGTCTGCCATCTCCGACAGCAAGGCGCGGCGCATCTGCGGTGACAATGAGATCTCGGACACCTTTAAATGCACACCTTTGCCCTTTTCAATTCGGTCTTGCATTTCACGGAGTAGTTTGTTATTGACTGTAACCGCCACGTATCCCTTGTCCAGCCAGTCTCGCATTGTGTTGGAGAGATGCAAAACGGTGCTGCATAGTTCGTGCGTTCCTTCCTTGGTGCCGTCGGCCGCGCCGAGTTTTGCGCCTTCGGCTGCCCCCTCCATGGCAGCTGCTTTGGCCTCGCGGCGCAGGTCGCCGCGCAGAGCCTTCAGCTCATCCTCGAAAAACGCGCTTACGAGAACAAATGTCGCCATGGGGTCTTGCGCTTCGTAATGGTTGCTTAGGCGTTGGTAGACTCTGTCGATTACGGTTTCCGAGAGCGACGCGTAGCCGAGTTTGACTGCAAGTTCGGTGAGTTCTTCACGCGCCATCATAAGCCGGTTCCTTCCTTGGTTTGCAGAAACTTTTCGAGGCTCGCGACCGCCGCATTGATGCGGTGCTCGAAATATACAAGCGAAGTGACCAATCCGTCGTTCGCCCCTTGTTTGCGCAACATCGCCGGATTGCCGATGGGCAGCAGTTTAGCGGTGTCGAGAAGCACTCTCCCCGTGATCAAATCGTAATCTGTGATCTTCTCCAGATTGACCGGGTTTGCCGGCGCTTCGGTAGCCAGGCGGTGGATAAGCAGCATCGTCATATCGGTGGCGGCCGGCCAGTCGAGGACAAATCCGCCTCTGGCCAGCCAGAGCTGCCGGGTGCTGGAAGTTTCCCAGTGCACAAAGTCCTCCGGCCGACCATAATACAGGTTGCGAACCGCAACCTTGCACACGTCGTCGGGCAACCAGGGTAATACTTCCAAGGCAAGTTGGACGTTGATGGGCTCCCGGCGCATGACATGCATATAGACGACCTGCCGTCCACACGCTCGCAAAAGGTCTGTCAATTCGTTTTTTGCCATGTCCCAGTCTTCGACACTGAGGCTGCTTCGGCTTTGGCCGCGCAAAAGTGATTCGAAGGCAGTAATGTCACCGGCCTTTGAATTTAGCACCGCAACGTCCGCAACGGAGGCACTGGCTAAGCGGGCGACTGACTCCCACCCGGTGTATTCACCCCAACCTTCGACCACCTGCATAGGGATGTTCCCGACCAATGACAGCACGTCAGGATTGGAGGTATCAGTTTCCAAGAGTTCCGCTGTCATACCGCGCGCGAGATAGCAATTGAGCATCCCCCCCGCGACCATACTCTTGCCCGTGCCACCTTTGCTTCCGGAGACGATGATGAGTTTGCGTTGTTTTTCTTTCTTTGCCATATTTTGTTTTCTTTCTAATTTGTAACGGCGTTGTTGCCGAAACGGAAATTTATGATTGGCCGGTGCCGCATGGTTTCAGGGGTCTTGGGAATTCCCGTGCATCCGCCGCAGTCGCTCCTCAATCTGGATTTTTGCCGCTTCGCCCCTGGACACTGAACCCGACCCTGGTTGTCCTGATTTTGTGACTCGACCGCTGGAGTCATCGGGTTCCTCATTCTTGTGCTTCTTTTCATGTTTGCCCGGCTCCTGATTCGAAGGTGTTGGCTCTTTAGGGAGGCGCCCTGGGCCGCCTGCGTGAGCCTTCGATGGCATGCGGGCGGCCGTTGGGCAAGGGGATGCACCCGGCGAATTGGTCTGCCCGGGTTTGAGCGGCCGCCCGAGCGCCTGCGACATGCGTCCGTCCTGCCGCAAAACAGCCTCCGCCAGCAGCAACCGGCGCAAATAATCTTCGTCGAAGTCACATTGAAATACCTCGTGGAGCAATGTAGCCAAATCGGCAACCCGGTACTGTTTGCGAATCACCGCCTTTCGCAAGTCCAGCCAGCCATGCCGGACCAGGTCTGCCCAGGTTCGGACTGGAGGATGCTTGGGCGCGTCGGCCACAGCCTTCTTCAGCCTGTCCAGCGCATCGGCTGGAGGGCGACTTTTTGTTTTGTTATCGTTCATATTTACACAGCGATAGCAACGGAAAGGTCGCTATCACTGCACTAATGATAACAGACAATCGCAGTGAATTAGGCGGGGTTGCCCAATAATGGGGTTTCTCGGTCAATCGCATGCGATGAACTAAGTTGTAGGTCTCCTGTCGTCGCCACCATAAAGGTCCAAACAGGCTTCGAACACCACCAGAACGACTTCAATGAATTCCGCGATGGATCTGGGACCCGCTGGATTCATACGGAAAAGGCACGGAAGGCAGACTCCGCCAAAAGTCCAAGAATGAACCAGCTCAGGCTGGCAGCCCGCCCCCCGTATGGATCTTGTCAGGAGCCGGTCTGAAGCGCGCCAGCCCAATCCTTCCCCATTTGGTGTAGGGTGGCGTCATTGCACCTTCGTTATGTGGAACGGTGCGGATAGGTTGACTTCCGTGCGGGCGCCAACGGTTCACGGTCTGCTTTCAGTCGGAACTTGTAAGGAAAATGTCCGCCCCAGTTGCAAAATGTTTTCGCGCGAAGAATCCAGCAAGACCAATAATGGCCAGTTGTGGGATTCATGGAAATTCCAGCCGTAAGCGCCAATTGACCTCAAAACCATTGTTTTTCGACAGACTCAATGCGTCGGCGGATTAAATGCTGAATATGAGCGCCAAATCGGTTGGGTAGTCGCAATGAACGCCCTGGAATGCCGTTTAATGGTGTACAATTGAACGAACAACATGAAAAGAGTATCGAGATTTTCATCATTTCAAAGCCAACTTCCGGCTGACGCACTCGACCGTTTGCGGCAGCGATTGGCGGAAGGCAAAGCCATTCAATTTGAAAAGTCCCCCATGTCCGCGGCCAATAACCGTAGTTCAACGGCATCTGCGACACTAGGTCTGAAACGCCGCCGGGGCCGTAGGCGCTCATCCATAGAAGAGCCGACCAAAGGCGTCCCCGTCGAAGTATGGGCCAACGAGGAGGAGGCAAGTCTTCTGCAGGCAGCGGCCGGCGTGTATGGGATTCGCGTCGGCACTATTATTCACCACCTTGCCCGTGGTGCCTTTCGCTTGAATCCGAAACGCCAATATCTAGCGACTTCACAACTGCACAATAAGCCGTGGCATATCCGGTGGACCTTAAGTGCCTGTGAATTCCAAAAACTGGAGCAAATAGCGGCGCCCCTGGGCCAGTCTGTGGGCACGTATTGCCTGAGACAGGCGTTATTGGCATTGCGAGGCAACGCTAAGGATTCTAACGCGCCGTTGCTGCTGGCCTGCAGCGAACGGGGCGAAGTGGCTCGACTCCAAAAAGTCGCTTCGATTTACCAGATGATAGTTGAGTTGAAAAACGGAGCCGACCCAACCGGCCAGGCGCTTCGCCGTGGGCTGCAACGCATGGTTCATTTTGGGGTGAAGCAAGACCACATCCAATGGATCAATCGGTTGGTGCTTCTTGCCGGAGACTTAATCGTCCGTGCCCAATTCGGTGCTGAACTGACCGAATTAAAACTGCGCATGCAGGCAGCTGTCGTCCGTATCCTCTAGGGCCAAGCCAAAACGCATTTTGCAAAATTATGATCATCGACATTCGTGATATAGGTGGACAGAAACGCGGGTTCGCGCCGGCCATTAAATATGCCCGCGACCTTGAAGCGCTCCGCGTCAAAGCGACCTGGGAGGTGGTCTTCAACCTTTTGAATGTTGACCATCCAGAGCATGAGATGGAGCTAACTGCCGCCATGTGCCCATGGTGCCAGCATCCTGATTTTCAATTTGTGATCTCTTGGAAATACCGAGAAAGGCCCGCCAGATCAGAGGCTGTCTGGGTGGTGCGCGAGACGCTGCGAGAAGCCTCCAGCCGTTGCCAATTTCAAAACGGCGACCCAGCGAACTTGCACGAGTTTCAGTTGGTAATCGACGCCCATGATAACACCGATAACTTCCATATTCACGGTTTGCTTAATTTGGTGCATCCGGTGACGTTTCGGGTTCCTGACTTGAACCACGGCTTCGATCAAAAACTCTTCCAACACTCGTTGCGAATTGTTGAATGGAGATTGGACGGTTCTCTCGTCTTCAACAACCCCCGATACAGAGAAGATGAGATTCACCACCAAATTCTCATCAGGAATAACCCCCTGGAAGAAAAGAAGCTCAACCGCCGACAAACTGCCATCCAAATCTATAGGAACCAGACGCCGCCGGAACTCAGCCTTAGAAGAATGCTCCATGGCTTCACCCCGCAGAAATTGGGCAATCTAAAGGCCGTCGAGCATTACTTCCAAAGCCGTTGCATTCACTATGAAGTTGTTAAGGAAGTTGGGCGGTCTAAAGCGTTTTTCGTCCTGGATGGCCATCGGATCCCATCGTCGCGAATCCGAGACGATGCGGACAAGCCCGTGTGGACTCCGACTGCGTTGCGCCAGAGCTTTCCTCATTTACCCGGAGAATTCACCCTCGGTTATCCGCTGTCAAAAATGCGAGGCCGGCGAAAACGTAAATCCAAAAACCAGGACAGAAATGAATGGCAGGCCATTGCAGATGACCTCACTCGCGCCGGTCGGGCGGAAGTGAATGTTGCCAGTCGGCTTTTTGCCGCACTCCATGCCAATCATTTCGTCATCCATGCCGAATTGCCCAGCCCTGAGTTCCGCTTCCGCCCCAATCCAATGGATCGGTCGAAACCAAGCGGCTTCGTGGACCGTTTCCCGGTTTCTTCGCCCACGGATCTTGGCAAACTGGCGCTGCGATTGCGTGTGGCGGAGGACCAAGGAGCCCGAATCAAGTTCCTTCCAATGCGCCATAACGTGGTTTATGTCGCTATACTTGACCTGAGCTTGGATCAACTGCGCGAGGTCCGGAGGGAGTACTCCCCCTCCTTGGTAATAGAAGATTTGAGCGGAAATTACTCCGTGTACCTGGCCGCAGGGGTCTGTTTTGATCCTGATACCTGCATGGCGGGGTTGAGGCTTTTCGCCTCCAATCTTCATGATCGGTTCCATATAGCCGGTTTGCCGCCGCCGCCGGTATTCCCGCTTGGCTTGCCAGGGTTTCGCCCCATCCTTGGGCAACAGTTTCCCGGCGACCCAGCAATCGCCGATGTCAGGCTCGTGGAAGCAAGTCACAGAATTTGCCCGGTGGCGTCCAAACAGCTCGCAACCACCGCCCGCCGGTATCAGGAACACATTTTACCTCAACGGGGCACCCTATTCTCCGTAGGCCTCAGGCGGTTGGGAGAAATCACTGCCGAACATGAAGTAGATACCCAGTTTCTCGCCGTTTCCAAAGCTCACTTGGCGGACCTTCAGTCCAAGGCAATTCCTCCGACAGAATGGGAGGAGGTCGATCGGTGCCTAGCCTTGCGGTTGCGGGTCGTCGGATTCAATCACCGATCCGTCACGGAAATCATCGCCAAGACCGTGCCTCGAATTAGAACCGCCGCCGAGGGCATCCCAGAGGATTGCAATGCCTATGCGCGGGGAATTGCCGACTGGGCAATGAACGCATCGAAAGCAACACTGCTTCTCCAAGACATGGCTGATCACTGGAAAAAACTGGAGAAACCCGTTGTCGAAGCGTTGATGGCTCGCGAGGCGACTCAAGGCAACTTGGCTGCCAGTGTCGAGGAAAAAGGAGCGATCAAGTTGCCTATTGCATCCAGTCCCGAGCGGACCCTCGCTGGGCCGGTGCGCCGTCACGACCCGTTGGAAAATACCGAAGCTGCCATGCAACTGGAAGAAGCACCAGAAAAGGAACCCGATTCCGAGCAGCAGACGATCAGCAGATGATTTGCCGGAAAACAGAGCAATGACTGGGAGTGGGCGGCGCAATTGCCGGCGCTTCTAAACACCTGGCGGGGAGCGAAACGCTCCCCGCCAGGTCGCAATATTTTTTTGACTTTTTCAAACTCGGCCAAGCCGTGAATGAGCGCTGATGATCTGGATGCTGGCAAAAAGTGTTGTAGAAATGCGGGGCCGCATACGTGCTGTCGGCGGCGGTCCTGACCTTGGGGAGCCTGGGGAGAATATGGTGTCATCGTAGTGGTGACGATGGTGCCAAAGGCGGTGTGTGAGTTTGTATTGCATCCGCCGCCAGCATGAGGAGGGGTGAAAATCAATAGTGCCGAGCGGCCAAAGCCCCTTTGGACTTTGCGGTACGCTAAAAGCGGCCGAGACGGTCGGTTCTGACCGCCAGCACCGGCCTGGGTTGGGGTGGAGAACTGGCGGCGAGAATATTTCGACTGCCGACAACCCGGACCGGGGCACGACAACCCGGACGAATGACCGGCCGCAGGAACTGGTGAACCTGTTGGCGTCTGCCAGCCAAAGTCAATTTAACCTGCTGAAATAGAACCACTTACAAATCCAAGCATCTTTGGCCTTCCTCGCTGAATCTTGAACAGAGACAACCCTTCGCCCTCCCACCGGGGCTTCGAGCAAAGTGTGGTATAGAATTTTAGTGTGAGCGATAGTGATAGGCTAATGACGATCTCGGAGCTGGCCGCGCGATTGCAATTGTCCGTGGAATGCATCCGCGAAAAGGTCAATCACGGCGTTATTCCCGCGATTCGGCTCAACTCACGGACTTGGCGGTTTCATTGGCCGACGGTGCTGGCCGCGTTGCAGAAGCTGCGGTGACGACATCTCGCCAAGTTTTGGACTTTATGTAGGCCCTGACCTTGTTGGGCGAAATTTCCCAGTGTTCCAAGGACACAGACTCCGGCACATGGAGATCCGCATAATGTTTGAGGAGAACCCGAATGGAGTTGCCCATGTCCTTGACCACATCATAATCATTCTTGTAAATCGCCCGTAAATGCGTGGCGCAGTTCTTTCGCAGGCCGTCCCGGATCCACACTTTTAGCCCAATCATCTCGCAGCACTGGTCCACCAAACGGCGCTCGTTCACCGGGGGAAGGGGGTTCTTCAACTCCTTGGCCAGCTTCAGCCACTCGACCGCGATGGGCTGCAGGCGGATTGTACGCTGGTCTCCGGTCTTGGCTACGTCAACGCTGACAGTTGCAAGTCCGTGTTTCAGGTCGATATTGTCCCATCCGAACACGGGTTTGCCTGCCTGAATCGCTTTGACAGACTCGACCTCTTCCGGCCGCATGCAACCAAAGAATCCAAGCGCCAAGGGGGCGAGGATCTGCTGTGTCACAGAACTCGATAGGGCGGCGGCCATGATGTGGAGGGTGGTTTCGTTTGAATAAATCTCGACTTTGACGCCAATGTTGGTGACCGGCTCCAGCCGATCAACGATGTTGAGGCTGCACCAGCCCTTTGCTTTCGCGACCTCCCAGAGCGACGAAAATCGCCCCTGGTTGGTCCGCTTGGTGCTGAGGCTCCATGTCTCCCCATTCGGGGACTTTTGTGCGTTGATCCACGTCTCCAATTCTGACGGCTGGATTTCGTGGATCGGTTGCTTCTCCCGGCCTTTGCCAAACCTCGAGAACAAATCCGCCACCTCATCAACATATCGTTGCGTTTTACCCGCACCCAATTTCCGATGCTTGAATTCCGCGATGACGTCTGCGTAGGGCATTGGGGTGGTCGTGGTTTGCTGGTTGTCCTTCTGCCATCGCTGCCAATCGGCCCATACACCTTGTAGCGTCTGGCCTTTGGCCTTGATATCCTGCAAGATGCCAACCAGGAGATCGCGTTCTACCGGCGCAAGACGGGCCCAAAACTCGCCGCGCTTCTTTACCTCCGTTCTGTATTCGTCGATCGCAGTATCGGCGTCATCTTCGGTTTTATAGGTGCGCCGAAGCTTCTTCCCAGATACATCAAGCCCGTAATCCAGTTCCCAGCGACCGCTTTTTATCGGTCGTTTGGTCGGTTCCTTTTTCATGTCAGGTTTCGTCAGTTTATTCGTCAGTTTTCGTCCAAATAACTACCCCAAAACTACCGTACAATTGGATGGTGGAGCCGACAGGAATCGAACCTGCGACCTTCTCATTGCGAACGAGACGCTCTACCAACTGAGCTACGACCCCATCCGATGGCCATGAGAATCGTCCAGTTGCCGCGAAATTGCAAGCGCCGTTTTAGGGAAAAAGCGAAAAACGGCCTCCAGAATTGCCGCTTGACACCCCCCCCGCCCGTCCGACAACATCCAGCCAGAATGAGTGCGAGAGATGAGCCATTCTCCTTCACCCGCGCGGCCTCACAAAGCGGCGGCGCGAACAAGACCGGGCTTTTTATCAACAACTAATTGACAGGAGGAAAGTTATGAGTATCCGTTGCCTATGCTGGAATGTCGGTATTGTCATGGGGGCTGTTCTGTTCTCAGGCTTGTCAGCCGCGGCCGCGGAGGCCGGGGCGGCGCGCGAAGTCCGTTCGCCCGACGGGAAGATCGCCATCACCATTCACACCGACGCTCCCCTGGGTTACAGCATCACCGTGGACGGCAAGCCGGTGTTGGCGCGGTCCCGCCTGGGGCTGGAACTGGCCGACAATGTGAATCTGGGTGAGAAACCGGTGGTGCAGAGCGAGGAGCGGAAATCGGCCGACAACCATTGGGAAAACCAGTTTGGCAAGAACCGCGACGTGCGGGATCATTACAATGAATTGAACCTGACGCTCAAGGAAGGCGAGCGCGCTTTTGGCGTGGTCGCGCGGGCCTACGACGACGGCGTGGCTTTCCGGCTGGTTCTTCCCAAGCAGTCCGGGATGGATTCCTTTACGGTGACCCGCGACGCGACGGAGTTCACGTTCACCGAGGACAACCCGGTGTGGGCGGGCTGGAACAACCCGGAGGGCGCGGCCCGGCCGGAAGGCGGATTCATCGGCTCGCAGGAATGGCGATACCTGCCCAACAAGCTCTCCGGGCTGAACCCCAGGTTCAAGCACGGTTTGCCATTCCTGGTCCGGACACCCGCGGCGTATGTCGCCATAACCGAGTCCGACTTGCTCGATTGGTCCGGCCTGTGGCTTGCGCCCAAGGCTGGGGCCAAGTTCACGTTGGAGGCGCAACTGGCTCCGCCGATACCGGCGCGGCCCTGGCCGTCGCGCACGACGGGGACGGGCACGGCGGTGGCGCAATCGGCCGCGCCGGCAGGGGAGATTCAAAATGGCCTGGTTGTGGCCCGGACTCCGCACCATTCACCCTGGCGGACGTTCATCATCGGCCGGCAGCCTTGCGACCTGATTCAGAGCGACCTGGTGTTGAACCTGGCCACCCCGAGCCAAATCGCCGACACCTCCTGGATCAAGCCGGGCATGTCGGCCTGGGGCACCTGGTGGCCTGCCACGGGGAAGAACGATCTCCCCACGCTCAAGAATTACATTCAGCTCGCCGCCGACATGGGCTGGCAGTATCAATTGTCGGAAATCGGCGACAAGTCCATCGTGCCGGACTTGGTGGCCTACGGCAAGGAAAGGGGCGTGCGGATATGGTTGTGGTACCACTTCAACGATTTCATTGACAGCGCCGTCTATAAGAGAGACTTCCCCATGATTGCCAAATGGGGCGTGGCGGGACTGAAGATAGATTTCATTGACCGGGACGACCAGTGGGCGGTCAGGTGGTACGAAGACGTGGCCAAAACGGCGGCCGAGAACCACCTGCTGATAGACTTCCACGGCGCGTTCAAGCCGACCGGCCTGAACCGCACCTGGCCCAACCAGCTCACGCGCGAGGGCATCCAGGGCAATGAATATAACATGTGGAGCACCAAGGAAACGCCGGAACACAAGGCCACGCTCCCCTTCACGCGCGTCCTGGCCGGCGGGGCCGACTACACGCCGGGCGGGTTCAACAACAGGCAGCCGGACCAGTTCAGGAGCACCAAGCCCACGCAGGTCCAGGGCACCCGCGCCAGCGAGCTGGCGATGTTCATCCTCATTGAAAGCCCGTTCACCGTCGCCTGCGATTCCTACAGCAACTACAAGGATTCGGATGGCAGGTATCTGCTGGGCATGGATTTCCTCAAGGGCCTGCCGACCGTCTGGGACGAAACCCGCGGCCTGGCTGGTGAAGTGGGGCAATATGTGGTCGAGGCGCGGCGCCACGGGAAGAACTGGTATCTGGCGGCGATCAGCGACCGCAATGGCCGCGAATTGTCGGTGCCGCTCAAGTTCCTTGGCGCGGGCAATTGGAAAGCCACCCTGTGGGAAGACGCGCCGGACGCCGGCCAAAACGCCGAGCACATGGTCTGGGAAGAAAAAACCGTGCGCCCGTCCGACACGCTGCAACTGAAGCTGGCCCCCTCGGGCGGAACGGTCGCGATCTTCTCGCCCAGCGAATAAAACGGCGCCAGGGCGAGGATTTCGCTTGAGCTTTCAATTCCAAAACCGCGCGGAAGCCGGGCGCCTCCTGGCTGCGAAGTTGGAAAGTTACGCGGGGCGGGGCGGGTTGATTGTCCTGGGGCTGCCGCGCGGGGGCGTGCCGGTCGCTTACGAGGTGGCCGCGAGATTGAAAGCGCCGCTGGATGTTTTCCTGGTCCGAAAACTGGGCGTGCCCGGCCATGAGGAACTGGCCTTGGGGGCGGTGGCCAGCGGCGGCGTTTGTTTCTTCAATGACGCGTTGCTCAAGTTGTGTCACATTCCCCGGCGGGTTTTGGATGAAATCATCGAGCGGGAACGAAAAGAGCTGGAAAGAAGAGAACGAGCCTGCCGCCTGGACAAGCCGCCCAGCCTGCGCGACCGGACCGTCATCCTGGTGGACGACGGCCTGGCGACGGGGGCTTCGATGCGCGCCGCCGTGCTGGCCGCGCGACAACAGGAGCCGGCCGGAATAGTGGCCGCCGCGCCGGTGGCCGCCCGCGAGACGTTGGAGCAATTGCGCCGGGAAGTGGACGCGGCGGTGTGTGTTCAAGCGCCGGAAGAATTCTCCTCGGTCGGCCAATGGTATGCCGATTTTGAGCAGACCACCGACGAGGAAGTGCGGCAGTTGCTGGAAAGGGCGCGGTCAGAAAACCTGGCTGGTTCTTCCGTGGAATGACCAGAAGCCGCGAAACTTTTCATCCGCTTCCTACGGCAGATGAACGCGGTAGAATCGAGGGGAAGGGGCGGCGCCCTGCGGGCCGGTGAAGGAGAGCGGGCCGGGGCCGAAGGCGTTGGTCCAAATCGGGAGCCACGCCAGCAAATTCGAGGAGGCTTCGACCAGCACCAACTGCCCCGTCGGGCCGGTGAGATTGAAACCAAACTGGCCCTGGCTGAAGCCCAGGGGCGGCGCCGTGGTGAGAATCGCGGGCGGCAGGAATCCGATGCGGATGGTGTTATTTTCCGTGTCGGCCACAAAGACGCCGCCCTTCGCGTCCACCGCCAAACCAAAGGGAGAATTGAACAAAGCGTTGGTCCCGGCGCCATTGTTGGTGCCGGCGCCGTGGGGTTGGCCGCCGATGGTGGTGGTTACCCAGTTGGCGCCAAGGGGTGTCAATTTGCGGATGGCGTTGTTGGTCTGGTCGGCCACATAAATGTTGTCCGAGGTGTCCACCGCCACGCCAGCGGGACCGTTAAACTGAGCCGCCGTATTGGTGCCATCCACGAATCCGGCGGAGCCGGCCTTAACCGAGTTATGCCCGGCGATGGTGGTGACAATCCAGTTGGTCCCCAAGGATGTCATCTTCCGGATCTCGTTGTTGGCCTGATCGGCCACGAAGAGATGGCCGTTGGTGTCCGCGGCCACGCCTGTGGGGGAGCTAAATTGAGCCGCCGTATTGGTGCCATCAGCAACGCCGTTCGTGTCCGGCCCCTGTCCGGCGATGGTGGTCACGGACCAGTTGGTCGTCCCCGCCACCGGCGTGATTTTGCGGATGCTGTTGTTGTACTGATCGGCCACAAAAACATTGCCGTTGGCATCCACCGCGATGCCCGCCGGCCCGTTGAAGCGCGCGGTTGAGTTCGTGCCGTCCGCAAAGCCATAATCGGCCATCCCCGCAATAGTGGTCACAACCCAGTTGGTCGTGCCCGCCAACGGGGTGACTTTGCGGATGGCGTTATTGCCGGTGTCGGCCACAAAGAGATTGCCGGATGGATCCACCGCTATCCCGGCAGGGAAATTAAAAAAAGCGTAGGAATTGGCGCCGTCTTGAAGATCGAAAACACCGGCGGAACCGGCGATGGTGCTGACGACCCAATTGGTGCCGGCGGGGGTGACTTTGCGAATGGTGCAATTGAATTGATCCGCGACATAAACATTGCCCTGGCTGTCGGTGGCGGCGCCGGCAGGGAAGGAGAACTGGGCGTTGCCATTGGCGCCGTCCGTGGAACCGCCGTAGGTGCTGGCGGCGTTGCCGGCGACGTTGCGGAAGGTGTAGGTCTGCGCATGCCCGCTCGCGGCGATCCATATCGCCAACACGGCCCCCGCCAACAGCCTCTTCATGGTTTTCATCAGGAATACTAAAACCGCCACCGTAACTTATACCACCGCGGATTGCATAATTCAATTCTCAGCATGTCGGAAGCGAAGCTCTGGTTGGCGGACAAGGAGGATTGCGGATTGCGGATTGCGGATTAGGATTGGTCTGTGTGGCAGCTTGCCGCGCGTTCACAAATGTTCAATCGAAAGGCCAACCATGGCGTCACGGCGCACATCTTCCCTGTATGATGTGGCGGTTCTGGGGGGCGGGAGCGCGGGGTACGCGGCGGCGCGGACGGCCGCGGCGGCCGGATTGCGCACGGCGGTGATCGAAGGGAGCGCGGAGGCGGGCGGGCTTTGCATCCTGCGGGGTTGCATGCCGAGCAAGGCGCTGCTCTACGCGGCGGAAGCGCTGCATCTGGCGCGACAGGGCAGGACCTGGGGCTTGCGGATTCCCAAAGCCGGGTTCGATTTCGCCAGGGTGATGGCGCGGAAAAGGGCGATGGTGGAGGATTTTGCCCGATACCGCCGGCAGCAACTCCACGGGGGACCTTTTGATTATTTGCGGGCGCAGGCTCGTTTTGCGGACGGGCACACGCTCGAGTTAAAGGACGCGGCGGGCAAATCACGATGGTTGACAGCAAGGCATTTCATCGTCTGCACCGGCTCGGTTCCGGCGCCGCCGCCGTGTCCGGGTTTGGAGGCGGCCGGTTTTTTGACGAGTGACGGCGCGCTTTCGCTGCGGGCCTTGCCGCGGTCGCTGGCGGTTCTGGGCGGCGGGCCGGTGGCGGTGGAACTGGCGCAATTCTTTTGCCGGATGGACGTGAAGGTGACGCTGATCCAACGGGGCGGACACGTCTTGCGCCAGTTCGACCCGGACGCGGCGGCGGCGCTGGAAAAGGTGTTGCGGCGCGAAGGGGTGGAGGTTTTTGCGCCGACCCGGCTGGTGCGGGCGTTCCGAACGGGAGCCGGCAAGGTGGTTGAATTTGAATACGGCAATCGCACGCGCCGGGCGGCGGCGGAGGAGATTCTGGCCGCCACGGGGCGGACCCCGAACACGGCGGGACTGGGGCTGGAAGAGATCGGCGTGCGGACGGAGCAGGGGCGGATCGTGACCAGCGCGGAAATGCAGTCCAGCGCGCCGCACATTTACGCGGCGGGGGATTGCACGGGACCGCATCAGATTGTGCATATCGCCGTGGAGCAGGGCGAGGTGGCGGCGCACAACATCCTGCATCCGCGGCGCCGGCGGCGGGTGGATGACCGATTGTTGACTAGCGTGGTTTTCACCGATCCGCAGGTGGCGGCGGCGGGTTTGACGGAGATGGAGGCGCGGGCGCGGGGTATTCCCTTCTTGGCGGCCCGTTATCCATTCGCGGACCATGGCAAGTCGCTCATCATGGAGGCAAAGGACGGATTTGTGAAGCTGCTGGCTGATCCGAAAACGGGGGAAATCCTGGGCGGCTCCTGTGTGGGGCCGCTGGGCGGCGAGTTAATCCACGAGATTATTGCCGCGATGTCCGGGAGGATGACGGCGCGGGATTTGGCGGCCATGCCGCATTATCACCCCACGCTGGCGGAGATCTGGACTTATCCGGCGGGGGAGTTGGCGGAGCGGCTGAAACCGGTTTGAAGTTTTTCGGCGGCAGGCGGGCGGAATCGTGGCGTTTAGCCGGCTCGCGGCTTGGAGGCGTCTGTCCCATCAGACTGATAGCTCAATCCCGTCATGGTCAGGAGCGTGCGGCGGCCCTTGGACCATACCGCCAGGGGCCACCAGCGATTATTTCCTTTCGGCCACGCTCACTCCGCAGACCAATCACCCCAGCGCCCTCAACTACAATTTGTGGCAAGGAACGCTCCAATTGCCCAAAGTGAAAATCCCGGCGGACAAAACTAAGCAGAACCCCTGAAAGAGTCTGGAAATCGCGATTTCCGCGTGGCCCATGTAATTCGCACAATGACGTCGCAATCGGGTATAGCTCTGAAACTCGTTGACACGCTCCTTTCAGCGCCATCACCAAGGCCCTCGGCAATAATTGACGGCGGAGCAGGTCTAAAACATCCGGCTTTCGCCGATCTTCAACAAATGCAGCCTTTTGCCGGCGGCTTGAAATAGTTTCCGCGCCTCGTCGTGATCAATTTTTATCGGCGGGAACGTGTCGTAATGCACACCCACAATCTCGTCGCAGTCCACCAGTCGGGCGGCTTGGACGGCGTCGGCCGCGTCCATGGTGAAATTGCCGCCCACGCACAAGGCGGCAAACGCCAGGCGCGTGGATTCGCCAATCAGTTTCATGTCCATCGTCAGCGCCGTGTCCCCGGAGTAATAGAAATTGCCCTGCGCGCTCTCGACCACAAATCCGCCCGGATTCCCTCCATAGGAGCCGTCGGGCAAACTGCTGGAGTGGATGGCATTGACAAACTTGACGCGCCCGAAATCAAAGGCGCGCGCACCCCCGTGGTTGAGGGGATGGATTTTGCCCGCGCCCTTTTTGCCCAGCCAGGTCGCCACCTCATAATTGGCAATGACGGTCGCGCCCGTTCGTTGGGCCAGGGCCACGGCGTCGGCCAGATGGTCTTCGTGGCCGTGCGAAACCAGGATCAGATCGGCCCGCACGGAATTGAGGTCCACGCCGGCGGCCAGCGGATTGGGAGAGATGAACGGATCGAACAGCAAGGCGCGGCCGGCCAGTTCGACCGCGAAACAGGAATGGCCATAGTAAGTCAAGTTCATAGCAACAGGAATGGATGGTTCGGGTTAAAACTTATGCTCGGCCACGCGCCAGACCATGTAAACGCCGTGGATCAAGGCCAGGGCCAGCAAACAGAATCCGGAAAAATGTTCCATGCGCAACAATGTTTTTTCGGTGAATTTCCCGTGGCCGCGCGAAACGGCGTAACTCAACCCGCTGAACCAAACCGTGGTTCCGCCGGCCACGCCCGCCACGCAGGAAAACCGGCCCGGCCAGGTCGCCTGCACCCATTCGCGGGAAATGAAATTGGCCGCCAGGACAATCCAGAACGCGAACACCCCCGGATTGGCCATCACCCGCACGAAGCCGATGGCAAAGGCCGCCTGCGGGTTGAATTTGGCCTTGATTTGTTCCTCCACGCCGGCCGGCATCACCACATGCCGCACCCGGAGAAATCGAATTCCCAAATAAAGCATGAAGATGAAGCTGCCCAATTCCATGGCCCGCTTGATCCCCACGCCGTTGAAGAGGGAGGCGAATCCGGTGAACGCCAGGGCGCAGTAAATGACCTCCATCGCCACCGCCCCGAAACCGATCATCAACGCCCAGCCCAGCCCGCGCCGCGCCCCTTCGTTGATGATGGTCAGATTGACCGGACCCACCGGCACGGACAGCAGAAATCCGCTGAGAAACCCGGTCAGCGCCGCGACGAGCAAGG
>JBEKIA010000080.1:0-15610 GCA_050011995.1 Verrucomicrobiota bacterium | reverse complement strand
CTCAGAAATTGACGTTCAAACTTCCGCCAGGCCGCGGTCAGGCCGTGCCGGGCAAGAATGCCTTGAAAGCGCCCGGGGTCGAGCGCGTCCGCCTCAATGAACTGGAGGAGGCGGGCTTTGTCCTTGGCGCGCCCGGTCTGGAGGGCGATGGCGGCGAGGTGTTCGGCGGTGAAGACCTGCGCCGGCGTGCCGTCCACGTCCTTGCTCACAGATTCCCGCAACGCTTCAACAAGCAGGGGAGAACCAGACGGGAGAAACTGGACGGGCCACCCCGCCACGACGATGTATCCGCCCTGCATTGCGGCCCCCCGCGCCTTAAGATAGTCAAACAGGGGTTGCAGACGGACGATCAAACTCCCGGATTCGGGCTTGAAAGCCACGAAGATGTCCACGTCGAGGGTGGCAACAGGTTCAAGGTAGAAGGTTGCGCCCACCGCGCCGCCGATGGCGTAGCGTTCGACGATGCCGTCGGCCTGCATCTGATTGATGGTGGCGATGACTTCTTTGATGTCCATGCTAAAAGTGTATCACGCGGCAAAGGTTTCGTTCAATTCATCCTGCAGCTTGGGGAGATGGTCACAGAACGAGTCCGGGCGTCAAGCATGGAAGCGCGGGACGGCCACGGCTCGATGGGAGATGGAGAGTTTTTCCGCCAAATAGAAGATTTGTTCAAAGGAATTGCTGCCCCGGCTCGTCTTATTGGTTAAAATGGCGCACATGCCCGCGTTGGACGACGAATCCAGGCTGGTTGAATTAAGCCTTTCCGGCGACCCGGAGGCCTACGCCGCGCTGGTGCGTCAACATCAAAAAATGATCCGCGCAGTGACATTCCGCATGACCGGCTCGCCCGATGACGCCGAGGAACTGGCCCAGGACGCCTTTGTGCGCGCCTACCGGCAGCTTGGTTCCTTCAACGGCGCCGCCAAGTTCTCGACCTGGCTTTGCCGAATCGCCATCAATTTGAGCCTGGACTGGCGCCGGCGCGAAAGCCGCCGCGCCGGCCTCCATTCCAAATGGGCGGCCGGGGTGGCCTGCGAAAACGATCCCGGCGGCGGATTTCCCGACGAGCTTTCGCGGCGCGTGCAGGAGGCGCTCAACCGGCTGCCGGCCAAACAGCGCGCCGCCATCGTGCTGACCCTTTACGAGAACCAGAGCCACGCCGAGGCGGCAAAAACCCTGGGCTGCACCGAAGCCACCGTTTCGTGGCGCGTTTTCGCCGCGCGGCAAAAACTCAAACGCCTGTTGAAAGACCTGCCCCATGAAAAAGACTGAAATGGGGCTGCGGAGCACCGCAGCCCTGCCAACTTTTGAAAGACCTGCCCCATGAACAATCCTGAACTGGAATCCATTTTGAAGAAGGCTCGGCTGCCGGAGATTTCCGAAGAATCCCTGGAAATGCTTCCACGCCGGATTGTGGCCGGCCTCAAACGCAATGATCCCCCGCCCCGCGCCGCGCGGAGCTTTTCGCCGCACCTGGCGTGGGCTTTGGGACTGGCGGCCTGCGCCGTCATCGCCTTTGCCGCCGGCCACCGGCGCGGGCGGATGGAAACGGAAAGAACCCCGGCCGCGGACAGCCTGGCCAGCGCCAAACTCGTTCACGAAATGATGGCGATGTTTCCGAACCAAATCCGCGCCATTGTGCAGGACGAGAACGGCGGTTTGAAACTGGTTTTGTCCGATACCGGCGACGTGCCCGCCTCGCCGCCGCTTTACGTGCGCATCAGCGACGGCAAACACTCCTCGTCCTTCGTGACCTTCAGCGGCCAGGAAATCCAGGTTGACGGACAAACCATCACCGTGCTGGCCGACGCGCGCGGCGGGATCATTTTGGCGGGCAACCAATTCGTCTGGTCGAGCAGCGAGCGGACCTCCGCGGCCGGCCATTTGAAAATCGAGGCCAGGAATCTTGGCACGGTGCTGATGTGAAATGGACAAAACGATGATTTTCCAAAGGAAATGAATTCGTTCATCGTCGTATTCAGTGAAAATGAAATTTGCAAACATTAGAACGCTGTTGGCGGCGGCCTGCTGCGCTGCGGGCGCGGCTCGGGCGCAAATTGAACTTGTCACCAACGCCGCGCCGCAATGTGTTTTCTTTGGCGACGCCAGAAGCGTTTCCGCGACGTTTCATAATCCGGGCGGGCAGGATTTTGGGCAGGATGTTCGCGCGGTTGTTTCGCAGGCCAGTTCCGCGACGGCGGCTCCGTTGGGTGAAAGGCCGTGGAAATTTCTGCGGGTGTTGCCGCAACAAACTGTTCTGGAGTCGGCGCGATTGGATTTTCCCCCCGTGAAAGCCGCGGCCAAGTTTATCGTCCAGTGGATCTGCGGCAAGGCTGAAGTCATTGGGAAAACGGAGGTGTTGGTTTATCCGACCAATTTGCTGCATGAGTTGAAGGCGCTGGTGGGCGACAATGAGGACAATCTCGGCGTGCTGGATCCCCACAACCAACTCAAGCCGGCCTTGAAACATTCCGCGATCCATTTTGTGGATTTGGAGCAAACCGAGATGGATTCCTTCCACGGAAAACTGGCGATGGTAGGCTCTTGCGGCCCCGATGACCCGGAATGGCGCGGATTGGCGGAACGAATCGCCAGGCTGGCCAAAAACGGCACGCCGGTGGTTTGGATTCAATTGCCGCCTCCAAAGCGGGACAAAATCTGGCCGAGCTATTTTATGGTGCCGGAAAACACCAATGCGGTGGTGATGGTTCAGCCGGAAATGGTGGCCGATTTGCCGGACCATCCGCAGTCGCAACTGAACTTGATTTATTTTTGCAAGCTGGCAATGCAGCCGGAACCGTGTCGTCTGCCTGACTTGCCCCCTCAACCCTGACCCAATTATGAAGTGGAAGAATCCAACCCTCCTGTTGTTTACGGCGCTGGCGATGATGGCCCACGCGGCGGACCCGCCGAAACCCGCCCTCACCGTGGCGGTGTATGAGTTCACCGGCAACGCGGACGTGGACAGTTACCGCAGCACCGTTACCACGCTTGTCACCGTCAACCTGGCCAGTGCGACTAATCTGGTTCTGGTGGAACGCGCGGAGTTGACCGCGGCTTTGAAGGAACAGGCCTTTGGCGTTTCGGGCCTGGTCAACCCGGATGCGGCGGCGAAAATCGGGCAGATCACCGGCGCGAAAGTTCTGGTGTCGGGACATGTGATGAAAGTCGGCGACAATCATTTGGTCGTCGTGGCGAACATCGTTGGCACGGAAACAGGCCGGCTTTTTGCCGACATGGTGGAAGGCGCTGGGGATAATTTGCTGGATTTGACGTCCCAACTGAGCCGCAAAATCGCGCAAACCATCAGCGACCAAGGCACCAATCTCATTGCGCCTGCGACGGAAACCAGCGCGCAACGCCTCGACCGAATCATCAAAGGGCTGGGCACAAATCGTCCGAGCGTCTCGGTTGATATTCAGTACAAATCGGGAACCGGGCACAGCGTCGCCGCCGAAACGGAATTCGGACTCGACCTGTTAAAGGCCGGCTTCAAGGTTTTGGACGAAAAATCGGACCGGAAACCCGACATAGAAATCACCGGCGTTGAGACCGTCTTTCCCGGGCCGCGCGAGGGCAACCTGTTCACATACGGCGGCGATATCGTTCTGAAAGTTCAGGACCGGCGGACGGGCGCCCTCCTTGCCTTTGAGCATGAGGCGGCCAAAGGAGCCGATTCCGCCAGGGGACCCGGCATGCGAGCCGCAGAAGTCAATACCGTGGACGCGCTGGCGGAAAAAGTTCTCCCGGCGCTGGCAAAGCAAAAATATGAACCCGAATAAATTATGACCCCTAGAAGCGCACTCACGATCCTGCTGTCGGCGGCGCTGGCCTTGATCGCCAGCGCGGCGGACGCGCCCAAATCCGCCCTCACGGTGGCGGTGTATGATTTCGCCGGGGAAGCCGACGCCGCCAGTTACGTCAAGAAAGTGACCACGCTCGTCACCGTCAACCTGACGACCGAGACCAATCTGGTTCTGGTGGAACGGGCGGAGTTGACCACGGCTTTGAAGGAACAGGCCCTGGGCATTTCGGGCATGGTCAACCCGGAGGCGGCGGCGCAAATCGGGCGGATCACCGGCGCGAAAGTTTTGGTGTCCGGGCAGGTCATGAAAATAGGCGACAACCACCTGGTCGTCGTGGCGGACATCATTGGCACGGAAACGGGCCGGCTTTTTGCCGCCAAAGTGGAAGGGGCGGCGGACAATTTGCTGGGTCTGACAGACGAGTTGAGCCGCAAAATCGCCCAGACCATCAGCGATCACACAGCCAATCTCATCGCGGCGGCGCAGGAAACCAGCGCGGAGCGTCTGGATCGGATTATCAAAGGACTGGGAACCAATCGTCCGACCGTGTCCGTTAACATTCTTTGGGCCACCGACCATTCCCAACACAGCCCGACGGTGGAGGCGGAATTCGGCGTCCTCCTGTTGAAGGCCGGGTTCACGGTGGTGGACGCCAACTCGGATCGCAAACCCGACATCGAAATCACCGGCGTGGAGCGCGTCAGCCCGGAGCCGCGCCAGGGCGATCTGTTTTCCTGCCACGACATCCTGGATTTGAAAGTGCAGGAACGGCGGACGGGCAAGATCCTCGCCGTGGAGCATGAGGTCGGCTCCGGGACGGCCGCCGCGGCTTTCGCGGCCAACGCCGCCTCAAAGATCAATGCGGTGGACACACTGGCCGAACGAATTCTTCCCTTGCTGGCAAAATAAGAGCATGAACATGAAAATCGCTCCAACCCTCCTGTTGTTCGCGGCGCTGGCCCTGATGGCCCGCGCGGCGGACACCCCAAAATCCGCCCTCACCGTGGCGGTCTATGATTTCAGCGCTGACCCGGACGCGGCGGGTTACGCCAGCAAGGTGACCACGCTCGTCACCGTCAATCTCACGACCGAGACCAATTTGGTGCTGCTGGAACGGGCGGATATGAAGAAGGCCTTGACCGAACAGGCCTTGGGCCTGTCGGGCATGGTCAGCTCGGAGGCGGCGGCCAAAATCGGCCAGATCACCGGCGCCAAAGTTCTGGTGGCCGGACAGGTGGTGAAAATCGGCGACAATCATCTGGTCCTCATTGCCGACATCATTGGCACGGAAACGGGACGGCTTTTTGCCGACAAGGTGGAAGGGGCGGCGGACAATTTGCTGGCTTTGACGGAGGAGTTAAGCCGCAAAATCGCGCAGACCATTCGCGGCCAATCCGCCAATCTCACCGCGCCAGCCGGGGAAACCAGCGCGGAACGTCTGGATCGAATCATCAAAGGCATCACCGGCGCCAATCGTCCCAGCGTTTCCGTCAGCGTTCATTTTGGCGGAGGAAGGCCCGTGGAAAACATGACCATGGAAGGGGAATTCGGAGCCCGCTTGATGAAAGCCGGATTCCCGCTGGTGGACGCCAAATCGGACCGGAAACCCGACGTGGTCATCACCGGCTCGGAGGATGGCAGCGAGGGGCCGAGGCGGGGCGACTTGTTTTCATTCATCGAAGTGTTCAATGTGAAAGTTCAGGAACGGCGCTCCGGCGTCATCCTCGCCCTGGCCCATCAGATCGCCCAGGCCACCGAGGGTTCGGCGGGCGCGGCCAAGGCGGCCGCCACGGTGAATGCCGTGGACGCCGCGGCCGAGCGAATTCTTCCGCTGCTCGCAAAATAACACTATGAAGAACCATCTAACCCTCCTGTTGTTGGCGGCGCTGGCCATGATCGTCCCCGCGGCGGAGCCGCCGAAATCGCCCCTCACCGTGGCGGTGTATGATTTCAGCAGCGACGCGGACGCGGCTCGTTACGTCAACAAAGTCACCGCGCTGGTCACCGCCGGCCTCGCCGGCGCGAGCAATCTGGTCATGGTGGAACGCGCGGAACTGGCCAGGGCTTTGCAGGAGCAGGCCTTTGGCATTTCGGGCATGGTCAGCCCGGAGGCGGCGGCGAAGATCGGGCAGATCACCGGCGCCAAAGTGTTGGTGGCCGGCCAGGTGATGAAAATCGGCGACAACCATCTCATCGTCGTGGCGAACATCGTGGGCACGGAAACGGGCCGGCTTTTTGCCGACAAAGTGGAGGGCGCGGCCGACAATTTGCTGGCTTTGACGGAGGAGTTGAGCCGCAAAATCGCGCAGACTATCAGCGATCAAACGGCCAATCTCACCGCGGAATCCCGGGAAACCAGCGCGGAACGCCTGGACCGAATCATCAAAAACCTGCCCGGCACCAATCGCCCGAGCGTCTCGCTCCACATTACTTCCACTGAGAGAGGCAACATCCACGAAAGCGCTTCCATTCAGACGGAATTCGGTTCCATTCTCTTATCAGCCGGTTTCCCGGTGGCGGACACCAATTCGGATAGGAAACCCGACATAGAAATCACCGGCACGGAGCGAGTCAGCGAGGGGCCGCGGCAGGGCGATCTGTATTCCTACACCGAACCCATGGACATAAAAGTGCAGGAACGCCGGACGGGCAACATCCTGGCCGTGGAACATCTGGTAGGCTCGGCGACCGACGTTGCCTCCAGGGCCGCCATGATGGCCTCGGAGGTGAACGCCGTTCACCTGGCTTGTGAAAAAGTTCTTCCGCTGCTCGCCAAACAACATTATGAACCGTAGGACAATCCCAACCCTCCTGTTGTTCGCGGCGCTGGCCATGATGGCCCGCGCGGCGGACGCGCCGAAATCCCCCCTCACCGTGGCGGTCTATGATTTCACTGGCGAGGCGGGCGCGGCAAGTTATGGCAAAATGGTGACGACGCTCGTGACGGTGGACCTTGCGACCCAGACCAATCTGGCCCTGGTCGAACGGGTGGAGTTGTCGAAAAGTCTGCGCGAGCAGGCCTTTGGCGTTTCGGGCATGGTCAGCTCGGATGCGGCGGCCCAAATCGGACACATTACCGGCGCGAAAGTTTTGGTGGCCGGACAAGTGATGAAGACCGGCGACAACCATCTGGTCATCGTGGCCAACATCATCGGCACGGAAACGGGCCGGCTTTTTGCCGAGAAGGTGGAAGGCGGAGCGGATAATATAATGGATTTGACCGACAAGTTGAGCGGCAAAATCGCGCGGACCATCAGCGACCAGACGACCAATCTCGTCGCGCCGGCGCAGGAGACCAGCGCGCAACGGCTGGCGCGAATCATCAAAAGCATCCCCGGCGCCAATCGTCCGAGCGTCTCGGTCAACATCCTTCTGCCGGCGGGAACCGGGCACAGCGCCGCGGCGGAAGCGGAATTCGGAATCGTCCTGTTGAAGGCCGGCTTCCAGGTTGTGGACGAAAAATCGGACCGGAAACCCGACCTGGAAATGACCGGCGTGGATGATATCAGCGCCGCGCCGAAACAGGGCGGCCTGTTTGCTTGCCGCGCCGTGATCGAGTTGAAAGTTCAGGAAAGGCGGACGGGTAACATCGTCTTGTTCGACCGCCAGGAAAGCACCGCGACCGACACGGCTCTATCGGGCGCCGACAGAGCCGCGCAGATCAATGCCGTGGACGCGCTGGCCGAAAGAGTTCTTCCTTTGCTCGCAAAATAATCCAATCAATCCAATGCAAAACAAATTATGAAGACATTTCTAAAATTCACCTTGATGGCCGCGCTGATGTTGACCGCGGGAAAAATCCTGGCCGCCGATCCCATTTACACCGTCGCCGTGTTCGATTTCGAATCCAAGGACGAAGGCGTGCGCGACTTCGGCCCAAGAGTGGCCGGGCTGGTCAGCGCCCATCTGTCCGCCGAGCCGCAAATCATCACCGTGGAGCGCGCGGAACTGGAAAAGATCCTTGGCGAACAGGAACTGGGCCTTTCCGGCACGGTCAGCGCCGAGAGCGCGGCCAAGGTGGGCAATTTGACCGGCGCCAAAGTCCTCGTCACCGGGCGCGTCATGAAGATTGACAGCGATCTGACCCTGGTCGCCAAGATCATCGGCACGGAAACCAGCCGGGTCTATGGCGAGATCATCACCGGCAAGTCCGGCGCGAGCCTCGCCGATTTGTCGGCGGAACTGGCCAGGAAAATTGCCGCCGACGTGACGCAAAAAGGCGACACGCTCATCGCCAAAGTCGAGACGCATCAAGACCGGGTCGCAAAAATCAAGGAGAAGTTGTACGGCAACAAGCTTCCTTCCGTCTCGGTGAAAATTCCCGAGATGCATTTCGGCCAGCTTGTCATTGATCCGGCCGCGCAGACCGAACTGTCGCTGCTTCTGCAACAATGCGGCTTCACACTGGTGGACGATAATTCCGACCGCAAGCCGGACATCGAAATCACGGGCCAGGCGTTCAGTGAATTAGGGATGCGCAAAGGCAATCTGGCAAGCTGCCGCGCGCGGATTGAAATCAAGGCGCGCAACCGGATGAGTGGAGACATCATCACGGTGGATCGCCAAACCAGCGTGGCGGTGGATTTGGCCGAGCACATCGCCGCCAAGGCCGCGCTGCAAAACGGCGCCGGCGAACTGGCCGAGCGGCTGTTGCCGAAGTTAGGCGGAAAGTGAGGTCATGCCAGGCCGGTGAATTTCTAAATCCATGCTTTTATCTCCACCCATGAAAACAAGAAAAAAACTGTGTTTGCTGGCGCTTTGCGTTTGCGCCCAAGTGAGCTGGCTCCCCGCCCAGGATGAGGGCGCGGACTGGGCGAACCGTGACAAACAACTGCAGGCGGCGTTTCTTCAGTTTCCGCTCTTGACGCCGGCCACCAACAGCGACGGCCAGCCCGAATTCCAAAAACTCCCCGCCGAGAGTCCGGTGGTCATTGATGGCGCCGATTATTACGGTTTCCGATTTCAAGTGCCGCCACGGACCCAGGCGGAGGATTTCGTCTGGGCCACTCTGCAACCGCAGTTTCTTATTGGCTGGTACATTCTCCCGGAAAAGGGAACGATGCATGGCTTTGAGAATTATCGCTACATCGCCAAGACCACTTATCGCAGCACGAGCAAGTTGCTGCCGGCGCCCCTGAGGCGGCTGATCATCCAAAGTCTCGACGGGGATTCCCTCAAGGATGGGGAGACTTACCTGATTTGGTGGTCCTTGCGCGGCAGAGCCAGGCAGATGTTTCTGTCCTTTGCCTTTGCCCCGCTGGGACCCGACGGCCTGGGCCAGCTTGGCCCCATGGAAAAAGCCCTCGCTTTGGTGCGCGCCGACGGTTCGCCGCCGCCTGCGGCCGAAAAACCTTCCGGCGCCGGGCCCCGAGGGAGAGGCCTCGGCAGCATGATGGAAAACTTGATGAAGGACCCGGATTTCATGAAAATGATCGCCGAGCAACAGGCCCAAATGCTCAAAACACAATACGCCCCGCTGGTCAAACAACTCGACCTGCCGCCCGAACAGCGCAACGCCTTCTACAAGCTGCTTTCGGACAACGCGACCAACGCCCTGGCTCAAGGCCTGGCGATGTTGAGCGGCACCAACAACCCCGTCGCCGCGAGCGCCGCGGCCGGCTCGCAAGAAGTTATGCAGGACCAGATGCGCTTGTTGCTCGGCGACAGCGGTTATGCCCAGTTTCAGGATTTTCAGACGAGCCTTCCCGACCGCATGATGTTGGAGCAAATGAAAACGAGCTTCGCCGACAATCCGCTGACCGGCGATCAACAACAGCGCCTTCTCCAGCTCATGATCGTCGAACGGAAAAATTCCGCTTCAACTGCGGCCCCGGTCACGGAGAACCCGGCTGTTTCCCCGGCGCTCTTGGCCGGCCAAACGAAAGAGGCCCTTCAAACCCAGGAGCAGATCAACCGGCGGGTCTATCAGCAAGCCGCCGGCTTTCTTACTCCCGGCCAGCTTGAATCGCTGGGCAATTCCCAAAGCAATTTCCTCAATCTGAGCAGAATGTCCATGAGCATGGCGCAAAAATTCATGGGAACAAATTTCGATGACGCGCCCGACGGCCCGTGAGGTTGCGCGCGCCACCGACCTCAGACCTGGTCCTTCTTCCGATAGGCCAGGCCCTGGAACTGCGCCACCAGATCGCCCTGGTCGTCCTTGATTTCCACCGAATAGGTGCCGATTTTGAAGTTCTTAGCCAGTTCCCGCGCCTCGGCCCAGAGGGTGCCCGTCTGCGCGGCTTTCATGAACGTGATGCTGGCGTTGACGGCCACGGACACCGTGCCGTGCGAGTTGGCCGCCGCGGCGAAGGCGAAGTCGGCCAGGGTAAAGATGGCGCCGCCCTGCACGGTGCCGATGCCGTTGAGATGGTGCGGCTGGAGGGTCATGCGGGCCGAGGCGCGGCCGGGTGAAATGGAAAGCAATTCGATATTGCATCGCCCGGCAAACTTGTCGTTTTGAAGCCGCTGTTTGACTTTTTCCATCCGAGTCCTGTTGTAAAATGGATAATGGCTCCGAACTGTGAAGAGCGGCCGGCTGCTTCAGCCTTCGAGCCGCTTGAGAAGTTCGATGTTTCCGACCACGTTGATCTGGTTCTTGCGCAGCGCGCGAATGGCTTTGTCCGGGTCGTCCAAGCCGAACAGGAGCAGGCCCTTGCTCTCGCGCTTGAGCGTGAAGGCGTACATGTATTCCAGGTTGATGCCGGCTTGTTCAAGGACTCCCAGGACCTCCGCCAAAGCGCCCGGGCGGTCGGCCACTTCGATGGCCAGCACATCGGTGGCCTTGACCAGCAAGCCGTTTTTCGCCAGAAGGCGTTTTGCCGCCTGCCAGTCGCGCACGATCAGGCGAAGGATGCCGAATTGCCGGGCCTCGGCGATGGTGAGGGTGAGGATGTTGATGTTGGCGCCGGCCAGGAGTTTCACCGGGGCGATGAGCGCGCCCGGTTTGTTTTCCAGGAACAGGGAGAGTTGTTTGAGTTTCATAGCGGGTGGGGAGATTACATTTTGCGCTGATCAATCACGCGTTTGGCCTTGCCCTCGCTGCGCTGAATGGAGCGCGGCTGGATGAGACGGACGCGCGGCCGCAATCCGGTCGTCGTTTCGATGGATTTGGTCAGGCGGGCCTGCAATTGTTCCAGTCCGCCCACCGTGTCGCTGAACACATCCTGGGTCACTTCCACCTGCACTTCCATTTCATCGAGTCCCTTTTCCCGCGTGAGAATGATCTGGTAATGCGGCAGCGCGCCCTCGACCTTTAACAGGGCGGTTTCGATTTGGGACGGGTACACATTGACGCCGCGGATGATGATCATGTCGTCGCTCCGGCGGCTGATGCGTTTGATGCGGCGCAAGGTCCGTCCGCACGCGCAGGGTTCGGAGGTCAGGGCGGTGATGTCGCGCGTGCGGTAGCGGATCATGGGCATGGCGTGCTTGCTCAAGGTGGTGAGAACCAGTTCGCCTTCCACGCCTTCCGCGCACGGCTGGCCGGTTGCCGCGTCTATCACCTCCGGGTAGAAGAAATCCTCGAAGATGTGCGGCCCGGCCTGGCAAAGGCATTCCATGGCCACGCCGGGGCCGACGATTTCCGACAGCCCGTAGATGTCGTAGGCCTTGATGCCGCTGTCCTGTTGAATGCGCTGGCGCATGGATTCGCTCCACGGCTCGGCGCCGAAAACGCCGGCGCGCAGAGGCAAATCCTTGAAGTTGACGCCCAGTTCGGCCGCCTGGTCAATGATGTGCAGGAAATAACTGGGCGTGCAGCAGATCGCGGTGACATTGAAATCCTTGAGCACCATGATCTGGCGCTGGGTGTTGCCCCCGGAAATGGGAATGACGGTCGCGCCCAGGGCTTCCGCGCCGTAATGCGCGCCCAGCCCGCCCGTGAACAGGCCGTAGCCGTAGGCATTCTGAACGATGTCCCCGCGATGCAGCCCGCAGGCCGCGAAACTGCGGCACATCACGTTGGTCCACACCTCCACGTCCTGCCGGGTGTAGGCGACGACAATCGGCTTGCCGGTGGTGCCCGTCGAGGCGTGCAGCCGGACAATCTCGCTCATCGGGGTGGCGAACAATCCGAACGGATAGCCGTCGCGCAGGTCCGTTTTGTCGCAGAACGGCAGGCGCGTGATGTCGTCCAGGGACTGGATGTCGTCCGGTTTGAGGCCGCGCTGGCTCATGCGGCCCCGGAAGGGGGCGACGTGGTGGAAGGCGTGCGCGACCATGTTTTGCAGGCGCGCCAACTGCAGTTCCCGCAACTGGCCGGGTGGAAGAAAATCCGGCGCGCTGATGGGATCGAAGGGCGCCGCCTTGGTGATGGTGTGTTTGCTCATGGGGATGGGGCTGCTTTGTCAATCATGGTTGTCCTGGCTGGCGCGGCCCAGCAGGAAGGCCCGCCGGTTTTCCTCGAAGAACTTCGGAGCAAAGGCCGCGCCGACCGCCTCGAGCCAATCCGGTTCCGCCAGCGGCAGGCGCGCACTCAACGCGCCCAGAAGCGCCACGTTCAACATCTTCTTCTGCGGCAACCGGCCCGCGTCAATCGCCGACGGTTCAATGGTCACGCCGCCCGGGCGCAACAGATGCCGGTTCGGCTCCAGTTGCGCCGCTTCGAGCGCCAGGAGAAAGTCCGCTTCGCCCGCCGGCACCATGGGGCTGAGGATGTGAGCGCCAAAGCGGATGTCGCAGGAAACCGATCCGCCGCGCTGGCTCATCCCCTTGATTTCGCTCTTCTTGACATCGAAGCCGGCCCGCAGCGCCACCTCCGCAATGATGTCCGTGGCGGCCAGGACGCCCTGGCCGCCCAGGCCGGCCACGACAATGTTACACGGCGGCCGGGCAGGGTTCTCCGTTTTCATGGCATGGGCGGGGTTGTTCCGAATCCCGCTGTTCATATTCCTTGAGTTGGCGCGCGATCAAAATGCAAGGCCGCCGCGCGATGATGACGGCCAGTTGGCGGCTCTTGAGCGCTTCGGCCAGAGCGTGGTCAAAGGCGTCCGATCCCGAGCGGGGTTCAATGACCTGGACGCGGCGAATCCCGCACGCGCGCGCCATGTCTTCCAGCACAAGCTTGGCCGCGGGTTCATGGCTGAGATTGCGGCCGGTGCCCGGGTGTTCCTGGTGGCCGGTCATGGCGGTGGTTGCGTTGTCCAGAATAATCACGACATGGCCGTTGGGCGGGGGATTGTAGGCCATTTCCACCAGCCCGCTGATGCCGCTGTGAACGAAGGTGCTGTCCCCGATAACGCTGACCACCCGGCAGGCTTGATCAGGCGGGAGCACATGGCGCAAACCCAATCCGACCCCCAGGCTCGCTCCCATGCAGACGCACGAATCCATCGCTTCGAATGGCTTCAGCGCCCCCAGGGTGTAGCAGCCAATGTCGCCGGCCACGATGCAGTTCTGGCGGCGCAACGACTCGAACACGACCCGGTAAGAACAGGCCTCGCAGAGTTGCGGCGGCTTGCCCGGCGGCGGAGCGGATTCGGGACTGATGTCGCCGCGAAGGATGCGCCGCACGCGCGCCACGTCCAATTCGCCAAAGCGGTACATCTCCGGCTTGGCCCCGACGGCAATTCCCGCCGCGCGGATGGCGTCGGCCAGATACGGATCGCCTTCTTCAATCACCACGCAGGATTGGACGCCGGCGGCGAAGGCGGCGATCTTGCGCATGGGCAGAGGATGGGTGAAGCCCAGTTTGAGCAGGCTGGCTTCCGGCGCGGCTTCGCGCGCGTGCATGAAGGAAATCCCGGAGGCGATGATGCCCAGGGATGGGCCGCCCGGCACCACCCGGTTCAGCGCGCAATCCTCGTTCCATTCCGCCATTTCCGCAAGCTTTTGGCGCAACCGCCGGTGCGCGGGCCGCGCATGGCCGGGAACCATCACGCGCCCCGGCAAATCGCGGACGAAGCTCGCGGCGTTCGGCGTGTCGCGCCGCGGACCCGGCCGCACCACACTGTAACTGTGACAAACCCGCGTCGTGGCGCGAAGCAGGACGGGCGTCTTCCAGCGTTCGGAAATTTCGATGGCGGCGCGCATGAAATCGTAGGCCTCCTGCGAGTCGGACGGCTCCAGCATGGGCACACCGGCGGCGACGGCGTAGCGGCGGTTGTCCTGTTCGTTTTGGCTGGAGTGCATTCCAGGATCATCGGCGGAAACGATGACCAGCGCCCCGGCCACTCCGGTGTAGGCCACCGTGAACAGCGGGTCGGAGGCCACGTTCAGGCCGACATGTTTCATGGTGGCCATGGCCCGGGCCCCGCCAAACGCGGCGCCGATGGCGACCTCCAGCGCCACCTTCTCGTTGGGGGACCATTGGGCGCGGCCGCCCAGTCTGGCAAAATGCTCCAGAATTTCGGTCGAGGGCGTGCCCGGATAGCCCGCGCCGAGGGCGACGCCCGCGTGCCGGGCGGCGAGGGCAATGGCTTCGTCTCCGCTCAACAAGAGCCTGTTTTCATCATCCATATCGTGCCTTCGAAAATGAAATTCTCCGGAGTTTAACAGCAAGGCTTGCGCAATATCAAAGCAAATCTCCGCCCGATCCTGAGCCGGGGCGTAAGACAAAACTCTTCAATTGGGCGAAAGCGCTTGCTTGACGGTCAAAGCGGAACTGGCGTTCCGCACTCCACGACGCTTCGCGTTCACAGGACGCAACCGAGGCGCCGGCAGGTTTTGGAGTGCGGCGGCTTGCCGCCGCTTATCCAGAGGCCCCCGCCGTTTCATCTGGGAACCTATAGACCATTCGGACGCCCTTGCGAGCAGACGCAAACGGCTCCAAGCATTCTGTCTCACGCCACCAGCGTCGGCAGGAATGGTGCCGAATGCCAGGGCGGCGCTGCCGCGCCGCCTCGATGGCCAGTGTAGCGGCGGTCTATGACCGTCGCATTCCGATGCCTTCATCCGCACGGCGAAAGCGCTAGTCCGCCGCACCCTCGGCGGCGGTGGGCCTCGAGCCGTGACATTTCCTTCCCGAATTCGTGCCAAAAGAGACGGTGATGAACGCACGAGGCCGCATCGAAGGCGCTGCAGGAATGGAGTATTGGAGTGGCGGAATTCACGGACCAATATATTACAATACCACGACCCGTTTACGCGATTCCGAGGACTGACCCGAACGGCTCTTTGCATCTGCCAGACGAGCAGGCTCAAGCTCACGAGCTGGCATAAGTTCTCAAATTAAGAAGCACCCAACTAAGAACTGCCAAGCAAAGATTAAAGCACCCGCGACGCCAACGGCCCATAATCAAATCACTTATCCCGGCGTAAAAAAGCACAACAAGGCAAACGAAGGCCCCAATGAAAATGCGCTCCTCAAAATCAAACAAGGCCTCCATCGCCCCTTACCGCGAGCCAGAACAAACCGATAATAGTTGCGTGCAATCAAAACCAGTACAGGGTATGACTGAAAAATAAATAAAAAGGCTCGCAACCATTCCTCCCGATTTCTTGGAAATAATCGGAACATGGCAATCACTTGGAAACCGTTTCCAGGACGACAACTTTAAACCCAGCGCAGGCAGAGCCAACAGCAACACGCCCGGCACAGAACAACAGGTCAAGAAGTCGCGGTATCATTTTCCGAAAAAACTTGCCGCCAAAGTGCGCCCACGTCAACGCCCAAAATGGTTGGTTCACGGGGAGGGCACATCGGCATCGGCATTTTAAATGTTAATATCTGACCCGAATGGACCTTAGATAAGACCTAAAACTCTCTTGCCCAGGCGTTTGCGTCGCTTCGGATGAGGCATGGTTTCAAACAATACTTGTCGGCTTAACCGTTGCATTTCCTTCAACGCGTCTTGCAGTTGACG
>JBEKIA010000079.1:0-22536 GCA_050011995.1 Verrucomicrobiota bacterium | reverse complement strand
TTCGGAAGGGCTTTGAAACACGGAATGAACGGCAGACAAGTAAAAATAGAAGTGACAGCAAGCCGCAAAAGTCGCGCTTATTTTCAGCGCTCCGTGGTCTAAAGAATGGGGTCCACCTCAGAGCCTTTTCGCGGCCATTTGATTATGTTCCTCTTTGCCGTCGGGGATTTCCACGGCGGTCACCTTGCCCTGATAGATGCGGTTCATGTGAGCCTTTCCTGTCTTGTCCACGAAGCATGGCGGATGCCCCGCGCGATGGCCAGTCAATTCTCGAATTGACCCGGCGGCCTGGAACATGGCGGCTTGGGCGCCGCGGCAGCGACGCCCTGCCGTCAGGATGTCAGGCGGTGACGGCGGCCTGGAACATGGCGGCCAGGAGAATCAGCTCCGGATGGGCCAGGGACAATTTGGGCAGCACAACGCGCACACGGGAACGATACCCCGCCAGCTTCTCGCGCAAAGGCCCCAGGTTTTCCACTTTGTCCCAGCGCAGCTTCTTGAAATCAAGCACCAGTTGGCTCTTGCACCGCGCCAGCGAGTCCTGGATGCGTTGTCCCAGCGCTTCGGCGTCGGAGGTTGAAAGCACGCCCTCCAGGCGTATCCATACTTCCTCGGTCGAGTGGCGCAACTCGACCTGGGTGGAAAAAGCCGGCGAGGCGGTTTTGCGGCGGAATTCCTCCCAAATTTCAAACGCGTTCCAGCGCCGGCCCGGCACCCGGTAGGCGGTGCGGATGAGTTTTGGATGCTGAAAAAGGTCCAGCTTCAAGGTCAGTCCCGTCCATAAAGCCGCCGCGACGCCCAGGACGGATTTGAGACGCTGGCCCAGGGCGGGGGCGCCCAGTTCGGCGTGAATCCGCCGCTCCAAATCGCCGATCCAGCGGCGCACCGCGGCGTTGGGGCCGAGGAGGCGCCCGGCCAGGAAGACCGGGTAGGCATAGCGCAACTCGCCGGCGTAATAGTCGGCCTTGGCGCGCATCAAGGGGTTGGGGGAGTTTTTGAGTTTCTGCATCCCCAGCAACCGGGCTTCCAGCGTGCGGTAAATGCTGGGACCCAGGCGCTGAAAATCCTGTTCAAAACACCATTGCTGGATGGCTTCGATCTGTTCCGCCGAGAGGGTCGGGTGTTTGATCATGGTGCGGAATCCGTCCGCGCGCCGGTAAAACAGGTCCATGTTGTCCGTATAAACGTCCTGCAACAGGTTGTCCTTGATGATGCGCTCGTAAAACGGCGTGCCGGGCACCGGGCCGTAAATGAGGAACTGGGCCAGGGCGGGCTTGAGTTGCATCAGGCCGTCCATCTCCTGGGCCACCACTTCCTTGTTCTGGTAATCAAACCCCACAATCATCGAGGTGAGGATGGTGATGCCGTGCTCGCGAAATTCGGTGAAGATCTCGGCGATGGGCCGGCCTTGTTGCTTGGCATAATTGGACCGCGTCCCCTCGTACCCGATCCAGAAGCCGTCAATCCCCATCTCCAGAATCTGTTCCACGGTGTACTGGCTGATGGCCTTGACGCTGGAGAAGGCGAAAATCGAAATCTTTTTGCCCCCGGCGATCACGCAATCGCGGAACTCCATCGCCCGCTTTTTGTTGAGCAGGAAATCCTCGTCCAGGATCAGGAACACGAGGTTTGGGTCCGTGGCCAGATACCGTTCGACCACGGCATAAATGTCCCTGCCTTCCGGCAGGAGCTTGATGTGTTTGCGCGAAAAGTAGTGCGAGGTGCAGCAGAAATCGCAGCCGTTGGCGCAGCCCAGCCCGGCAAAAATTTTCCCCGTGCCCGACACCTTCCAGCCGAAGACCTTCAGCCAGCTCACGATGAGCGGATGCTTGTAGGGCATGGGGATGGCCGGTTCCCCCAGCAGGCGGCGGAAGAACGCCACCCCCTCCTCGCGGCAGATGTAATCGGCGTAGGGCTTGAGCACCTCGTCCTTCAAGATGGTGCCGTAGCCCCCGAGCACGATCTTGCTTTGGGGCGCGTATTGGCGGATCAAAGCGACCGTCTCCTTCATCTTGTGCATCACCGCCATGAGGAACGACACTCCCACATAATCGTAGCCCTTCTTCAGTTCCCGGATCAGTTCCCGCTTGGACGGGTATTGCAGCACCACGGTGGGGGCGTCCAGGTTCTCGGCGATGTAATCGAGGGAAAAATGGACGTTGAAGGTGCGCGGGCTGAAAATGCCCTGGGCGCGTGTCACCTGGCCGTAAAGCAATTCATAACCGACCGACGCCGCATCCCCGTATTTCGGTCCCATGGGGCGGCACACACTGGTGAGAAGAATCCTCATAGAAATGACTCGTGTCCTCATGGACACCCGCGCAATTTAACCGCGATCCGGGATCGCAGCCAGAGAAATCGGGCACAAAAGCTCGTCCAAACTTGCTGCCTAATCGCCAAGGAATGTTTGGCCCTGGCGCAAGAACCAAAAGGCCCGGCGTTCAGGGCCGGGCGCCGGGCGGGGAAGTCCGGTATAATTCCCTAAAAAAAGACTGGAAAAGGGCTTTACACCCGGCGCGGCCAGACCTAAACTTCCGGTTTAAAACAAATTAATTTGACCGAACGACTATGGAAAAAGGCAAGACGATTGAAGGGTTCCAGATTCATGAGCGCGACACGGGGTCCGCTGATGTGCAGGTGGCTCTTTTGACCGAGCGAATCAACCACCTGACCGAACATTTGCAGAAGAACATCAAAGACCACAGTTCCCGGCGCGGCCTTCTCAAAATGGTCGGCCAGCGCCGCCGTCTTCTGGATTACCTCCACACCACGGACCTCATTCGATACCAGTCCATCACCAAAAAGCTCAAACTCCGCCACTGACGTGTCTGGAATCTCGTTTGCCAGGAACATCGCCTTGGACAGAAAGGAACCCATTTCATTGCGCCGGCAATCGCGGGCGGCGCAATGCAACAATGTCAACCCGCGTCAACTATGACCCGCTGACTTGGGAAATTTCAATCAGCGCCCGGGCCGCCAGCCGCGCCCCGGGCTTTGATTGAAGTTCCTCTAAGTCGGCGGGTTTGCAGAAACCAGGATTATTATGTCAGAAAAAGTATCGGCCCAACTGGGCGCCAGCCAAATTCACATCGAAACCGGCAAATTGGCCAAACAAGCCGACGGCTCCGTCACCGTGCAACTCGGCGAAACCATCATCCTCGTCGCCGCCGTGGCCGCCAGCAAGGCCAAACCCGGCCAGGAATTCTTCCCGCTGACGGTGGATTACCGCGAGAAAGCGGCCGCCTCGGGCAAATTCCCCGGCGGCTATTTCAAACGCGAGGGCCGCCCCACCGAAAAGGAAATCCTCACCAGCCGCCTGACCGACCGCCCCATCCGCCCCCTCTTTCCAAAGGGCTGGTTCAACGAAGTCCAGGTGCAAAGCATTGTCCTGAGCGCCGACGGAGAAAACGATTCGGACATCCTCACCATTATCGGCGCTTCCGCCGCCCTGAGCGTGAGCGATATTCCGTGGGACGGCCCCCTCGGCGCGGTGCGCGTCGGGCGCATCGCCGGCAAATTCATCGCCAACCCCACCCACTCCCAAATGCATGAGAGCGACCTGGACCTGATCTACGTCGGCGACACCTCCGACGTCGTCATGTTTGAAGGCTCCGCCAAGGAAATCTCCGAGGCCGATTTCATGGCCGCCCTCAAGTTCGGGCACGAATGCTGCCAGCCCATCATCCAGGCCCAGAAAGACTTGACCGCGCGCGCCGGCAAGAAAAAGCGCGACATCACCGTGAACATCGTCCCCGACGACATTCTCCAGGAGGCCAAATCCCTGGCCGGCGAACGGATTGTGCCCGCTCTCCTCACCCAGAAAAAACTGGAGCGCGAAGCCGCCGTCAAAGCCGTCACCGACGATGTCGCCGCTGATCTCATCGCCAAGTTCGGCGCGGAAAAAGTCACCGAATCCGTCCTCCGCGAGGCCCTTTACTACATCCAGAAAGAAACCGTGCGCGGCTTGATTATGAAGGAGAGCAAGCGGCTGGATGGCCGCGGATTTGACGAGGTCCGCCCCATAATTTCCGAGGTGGGCATTCTGCCGCGCGCGCATGGCTCGGCCATTTTCACCCGCGGCGAAACCCAGGCCGTCACCCTCGTCACCCTCGGCACGACCGAGGACGCGCAGGAATTCGATTCCTACACCGGCGGCGAAACGCTCAAGAAATTCATCCTCCATTACAACTTCCCCAACTATTCGGTGGGTGAAACCGGCCGGATCAGCGGGCCGGGCCGCCGCGAAATCGGCCACGGCGCCCTGGCCGAACGCTCCATCGAACCGATGCTCCCGCTGGCCAATTACCCCTACGCCCTGCGCGTCACCAGCGAGATCATGGAGTCCAATGGTTCCAGTTCCATGGCCACCGTCTGCGGCGCCACCCTCGCCCTCATGGATGCCGGCGTGCCCTTGGCCCGTCCCGTCGGCGGCATCAGCATCGGCATCTGCACCGAGCACGACGCCCAGCACAAAATCACCGGCTACAAACTCCTCACCGACATCATCGGATGGGAAGACGCCTTCTGCGACATGGATTGCAAAATCGCCGGCACCACCCACGGCATCACCGGCTTCCAACTGGACCTCAAGCTGCGCGGCCTCCCGCACCACCTCATGACCGAGACCCTCGAAGTGGCCCGCGTCGCCCGCCTCCATGTCCTGGCCCGGATGGCGGAAACCATCGCCGCCCCGCGCGCCGAGTTGAGCAAATACGCGCCCCGCATCGTCCAGGTCAAAATCAACCCGGAGAAAATCGGCGCTCTCATCGGCCCTGGCGGCAAGAACATCAAACGCCTGGTGGAAGAATCCGGCTGCGAAATCAATATTGACGACGACGGCACCGTCAACATCTACTCCATTTCCGCCGAGGGCATGAAGATCGCCCGGGCCGCCATCGAAGGCATGACCGCCGAGGCGGAAATTGGAAAGACCTACCGCGGCAAAGTGGTGACCATCAAGGAATTCGGCGCCTTCGTCGAATTCCTTCCCGGCAAGGACGGCCTGGTCCACATCAGCGAACTGGCCAACTTCCGTGTCAAACAAACCGAAGACATCGTCAAACTCGGCGATGAAATCTGGGTCAAGTGTTTGGGCGTGGACGAGAAAGGCCGGGTCCGTCTCTCCCGCAAAGCCGCCATGGAAGACCGCGAAAAAGAAATGGCCGCCAAGACCTGACCGCGCGCCGCGCTGCAGCGGCGGTCTGTGACCGCCGCCAATGCCAAAACGGGCTGCCGGGGGCAGGCGCTCCCACACATCGGACCGATCCGACCGATCGGTCCAGTCTTGGATGGGCCAACGCAGGCAGGGCGGGCAGTCCCCTGCCCGCCGCGGCGCGCACGGAGTGCGCGCCCTACCACCCAGGGTTTCGCGCCCTGCTTCCCTTGCCCGTCCAAGCCTGACACATTTTGTTCAAAGGAATTGCTGCCAGAATTCGTCCTATTGGATAAAATGGCGCAAGTGAACACGTCTCCAGGCGAACCTGCTTTCCGGCCTTTCGGAAGCCGCTGGTGGCGGCGCTTTTTGGTCTGCTTGGGAGCTTTGGCCGCGCTGGCAGGGGCTTTTTACGCGGAGGAGGATTGGCGCGGCCACAGGGATTGGGGCCTTTACCAGCAGGCCGCGGAAGCGCGCGGCGAGCATCTTGAGTTTCGGGCCTACATTCCAAAACCTGTTCCCGATGAGGAGAATTTTGCCGAGGCGCCAGTCGTCAAGACATGGCTTCAGTTGGACTTGGACCCCATCTTTACGAACGACTTCTACGCCCGCGCCGACTACCATGTTTATCCAACCAACTCCACCAAGAGCACGGGCCACCGGCATTTTGCGGACCTCGTCGCATGGCAGATGGCCTTCAGTGCGCTCCAGGCGGGCGAGTTGCAGCCCGATCAGCATTTTGCCACGGATAAAATGGACCCCCAATCAAGGGCGGAGGCGGCCCCGGCAGTTCTGGAAGGATTGAAATCCGACGAGCCCGTTTTTACGGCGCTTCGCCTGGCCAGCGCCCGGAAGTATTCCCGGTTTCCACTTCAATATGATCGGGAAGATCCGGCCCTGATTCTGATGGCACACCACGCCAAAATCAGGGTGGTGTGCGAGCGCCTGAGCCTGCAGGTGTGCGCGGAGTTGGCGGCTGGGCAGACGGACAAGGCTCTGGCTGATGAGAAGCTCATGCTGTATCTGGCCGATGCCATCAAAGAGGAGCCGTTCTTGATCTCATTTCTGGTGCGAGACGGTTGGTTTCAAGTGGCAATTCCACCGGTTCGGGAAGGCCTGGCCGAACACCGTTGGACGGAGTTGCAACTGAAAGAACTCCAGTCGTCCTTCCAACATGACAACTTTTTAGCCGACGCGGATCAATCTCTCAAAGCGGAGCGGGCATATCAGCTTCAAGAGATGGAGCAAGTCAAGAAGCAGGGACTTGGGTATTTATATGTGAACCTTGCTGTCAAAGACGCTTTCGGTCAGTTGAGCCGCATTCTTATTTTATTCGGTCGAATTATGCCGGCCGGATGGATGGACCAGGAGCGGCTCAATTACTGCACGCTTTTTGATCTCCAAATGAAAGGCGCCATGGATCTGGACGAAGGAAGGGTCTTTCCCCGCCAAATCGCGTTGAATGAGGCCGAATTGAACCGGAAACTGCCGCCGGGCGCATCGTTATCGGCGTTCGTCAGGTCCGTCCTGCATCATCAGGTAATCGCGGACGGCCGCGTGGAGGTACTGGGCAAATTGCCCGGATTAGCAGCCACCGCGCAGACCACCGCCAACCAAGCGGCCATCGCCTGCGCCTTGGAAAGATACCGGCTGGCCAACGGACATTTCCCGGAAACACTGTCGGGGTTGACGCCGCAATTCATGTCGCGCCTGCCCAACGACGTGATTACAGGCCAGCCTTACAAATACCGCCTCACCGGGGATGGCCAATTTATTCTCTACTCCGTGGGGTGGAATGAAAAGGACGACGGCGGTGTGCCCGGCAAACGCCGGTTTGATGACCAGGAAGGCGACTGGGTTTGGGATTATACGGCCTCCTGACTCAGTCCCAATCCCATTCCTCGAACAGGTCGGCGATGGGGTATTGAAAACCCGGCAGGAGGCCCTCGCCGTCCAGAAAAGCGCCTGAACTCAGCATCTTCCATTGCACTGGCGAGTGGCAAATCTCAACAAAGTGCTCTTCGGGATGGATGATCCACGCCAACTGTGTGCCGCTGGCGAAAAAGTCCTCCAGCCGCTCGGCAATCTCCCCCGCCGTGTTGGAAGGAGCCAAAATCTCAACCGCCAAGTCCGGCGCGCCTTGGAAAAAGGCCGCCGGCGGGCGTTTCCATCCACGCAAGCGCGCTTTGCCAATAAAAGAAACATCCGGGGCGCGGCAGTTGCGGTTTTGCATCCAGAAACCAATGCTGGAGTCCAGCACCACGCCCAGCTTCCGGGCACGGACAAAAACATTCAGAGCGGTGGAAAGCCGGACGCAGATGTCTCCATGTTGGAATTTATTCTTTGGACCCATGACCAATGCTCCTCCCACCACCTCATGGATATAACCGTCTTCCGGAAGCGATTGAAGCTCCTCTTCCGTCCATATTCTTTGGTTCTCCGGGACTTGTGCAACTGAAGTGCTCACAGTCAAAGCCTAACCAACCGTCTGCCCCCTGTCAATTGGCTTGCGTTCAATCAATCAGCCGCCGCGTCAAATCGCCGTAGGCGTCAATGCGGCGGTCGCGCAGGAAGGGCCAGTGGACGCGGGCGGTTTCCACCCGGCTGAGGTCCACCGGCACGATCAGCGTTTGTTCTTCATCCGCCGGCGCCCGGGCCAGAATCTCGCCGGAGGGGGCGGCGACAAAACTTTGGCCCCAGAATTCCATGCCGGGTTCGCCGGCCGGTTTTTCCCAGCCCACCCGGTTGACGGCGGCCACATAACAACCGTTGGCGATGGCATGGCTGCGCTGCATGGTCTCCCAGGCGCTGTGTTGAATCGCGCCCTCCCCGGCCTTTTCCGCCGGATGCCAGCCGATGGCGGTGGGATAAAACAGGATTTCCGCCCCCTGCAGCGCCGTCAGCCGCGCCGCTTCGGGATACCATTGGTCCCAGCAAACACAGACGCCGATCTTGCCGTAGCGGGTTGGCCAGGCGCGGAAACCCAGATCGCCGGGCGAGAAATAGAATTTTTCGTAGTAGAGCGGATCATCCGGAATGTGCATCTTGCGATAAACGCCCAGCAAACGGCCATCGGCGTCAATGACCGCCGCGCTGTTGTGGTAAAGGCCGGAGCCGCGCCGCTCGAAGAGGGAGGCGATGACGACCACTTTGAGGCGGCGCGCCAGCTTTTGCAGGGCGTCGGTGCTGGGGCCGGGGATCGGCTCGGCCAGCTTAAAATGCCGGTGGTCCTCGCTCTGGCAGAAATACTGGGAGCGGAAAAGTTCCTGCATGCAAAGGATTTGCGCGCCCTGCCGGGCGGCGGCGGCCATGCGTTCGAGGGCGCGGGCGAAATTGGCGGCCGGATCCGCCGAACAGCGGGACTGGATCAGTCCCAGCGTGACCGCGGGAGAAGGGTTGAGCCTGGGTTTTCTCGTCTTCAAGTTTCCACTGGCGGCGGTGTGCCGTCCGATTCCGGCTACACCAGCGGGGCCGACTTGGGCAACACAATGGTTTTCCCCTGATCCTCGCTGACGCCGGCCGGACCGGTCTGCCCGAAAAGTTCGCGCATGAACTTGCCCAGCGTCTCATTGGTCGGCCCGTAGCCTTGGTGATAAATGTAATACTCCAGATCGTAGAGCAGCTCGTCGGCGGTGGCGTAGCGTTTGGCCAGGTCCCGCGCCAGCGTGCGATGAAGGATTTCATTGAGGCGGGCGTCCACTTTGGGATTGATCTGGCTGAAGTTGGGCAGCGGCAGGGACATGATGCGCTTGAGCGAGTCGTCGGAGTTGTTGCCCTTGAAGAGATTGTAGCCGAGCAGCAAATTGCTCAGAACCACCCCGGTGGAAAAAATGTCGGAGCGCCGGTCGGTGATCTGGAAGTCGGCCTGCTCCGGACTCATGTAATCGGCCTTGCCCGCCACCACTTCCCCTTCGTTGTCCTGGAGGAAGCCGCGCGCCTTGGCAATGCCGAAGTCGGTCAATTTCACATCGCCGGCAAAGGCGATCATGATGTTCTTGAAACTGACGTCGCGATGGACAATGCCGAGGGTCTTCCCGGCGTCGTCGGTTTTCGCATGGGCGTAAGCCAGTCCGCGCGCCACGCGGCTGGTGATGAACACCGCCAGTTCCACCGGGACGGCGCGCCGCTTTTCGGCCACTTGCTGGGCGAATTGATCGAGATTGACGCCGTGGATTAATTCCATGCAGATGAAGTAAAGGCCTTGCGCCTCGCCCAGATGGTAGGTTTGGACGATGTTGGTGTGGATCAGGTCGGCCACCAACTTGGCCTCCCCGATGAAATTCTCGATGAATTGCTTCTGGCTGGCGTAATTCTGCCGGATGACTTTCATGGCCACGCGCTTGACAAAGTCGCGCGCGCCATGCTGCTCGGCTTCATACACCACACCCATTCCCCCCTCGAAAATCTTGCGGACGATCTCGTAGCGGAACTCGCTTTGAATGGTAAATAACGCGGCCATTTGAAGCAACTTTCCTATTTTCTCCCGCCATGTCAAGCCTTTGCCTGAAGATTTTGCGCGAAAATATACAGGCTACGGGCCGCGCGGAGCAGAACCCGGCGCGGCCAGGCTGGCGTCTCGAACCGGCAGCCCCGCCTGATAGAGCGCCAATTGCGACCGCAGAGCCTCGGCCAGGGCGGCGTCGCCGGGGCCGCCGGCCAATGGCAGCGCCCGTTGCACGGTGGCGATCGCCTGGCCAAACTTTCCCGCCCCGGCATAGGCCACGGCCAGCGTGCCGAGCACCATCGGATTTTGCCCGCCGGAAAGTTCATCGGCCCGCCGCGCCAGCTCGACCGCCCGCGCCCCATCGCCAAGGGAGGCATCCGGGGCGGCGGCCAACACCCAGGCCAGATTGTTGAGCGCCTGGACGTCGTCCGGCTCGAGTCGCAAGGATTTCTCGTATTGACTAACCGCTTCCCCGGCGCGGCCCAATCGGACCAGGGCGTTGGCCAGCTTGTAACGCGCCCCGGCCATCCGGGGACTCAACTCCACCGCCTTTTGCAGATGGGCCAGCGCGTCCCCGGCCAAGCCGTGCTCCAAAAGCACGCTGCCCAGGTTGTATTGGGCAATGGGATCCTCGGGCCGCAAATTGACGTGCGTTTCAAACTCGGCCAGCGCCTCCGCCACCCGCCCCCGGGCCAGCAGGGCATTGCCCAAATTGTAATGGGCGTCGGCAAGGCCGGGACTCGCGGCCACCGCTCGCTGCAGCCAGCCCAGCGCCTCCTCCACCCGGCCCTCCTGGAAAAGCGCCTTGCCCAGGTTGCTTTCCATCACCCCGTTGTTTTCCGTCGTTTCCACGGCATGGCGAAAGAGGGTCTCGCTGTTCTTCCAATAGCGCACCTGCCACGGTGTCGCCACCAGGCATCCGGCCACAGCCAGCCCCCCAAGAACCGCCGGCGCGCCGGCGCCCGCGCGCCGAACCCATTCCCGCGCCCCCCAGATGATCATGATAAACAATCCCACGCTCGGCAAATAATCGTAGCGGTCCGCCATGGACTGCAGACCGATTTGAACCAGGCCGATCACCGGCGCCATCATTCCCAGAAACCACAGCCAGCCCACCGCCAAATATCCCTCCGCCCGCATTCGCCAGACCGCCCACCCCGTGACCAGCGCCAGAAACGCCCCGGCGCACCCCACTTCCCATCCCGGCCATTTGCCCCGGTACGGATAAAGGACGGCCAAGTCCGCCGGCCAGAAAGTCTTCGCCAGGTAGCGCACATAAGAAACAGGGATGTTGGCCAGACGGACTCCGACCGGCACCCGTTCCAGCGAAAGCACAGTGCCCGCGTGTTTTTGGGCCAGAAAGGCGATGACGCACGCGGCGGCGGCCAGAATGAAAAACGGGGCCTTTTCCGCCGCCAGGCGCGCGAGCGGGGGACGGAACCGTTGCAACGGCCAGTAATCAAGAAGAAGCAAAATGAAGGGCAGCGTCACCAGCATCTGTTTGGCCATCAGCCCCAGCGCGAAGAGCAGGATCGCCGCAACGTAAAACCAGCCGGACTTGGGGCTTCCCGCCGCGGACTCTTCCACATATCGGACATAAGCCCAGACCGACAGCATCCAAAACAGCGTGCTCAGAACGTCCTTGCGCTCCGCCACCCAGGCCACCGACTCGACATGCAGCGGATGCAGCGCGAACAAGGCGGCGGCCAGCGCGCTGGGCCACCGGGCTTTGGTCATCCGCTGTAGCAACAGAAACAGGAGGACGGAGTTCGCCAGATGCAGGAGCAGGCTGGTGCTGTGGTGGCCGGCGGGATTCATCCCATAGAGTTGGAAATCCGCCTCGTGTGAAATCCAGGTCAACGGGTGCCAGTTGCCGGTGGAACCGGTGGTAAAGGCCCAAACCAAGCCCGCCCAACTCAGCCCGCGCCGCACCATTTCATTGGAAATGACGTAGTCCGGATCGTCGTAGCCGACAAAACCGCACCGCCAAAGCGGCCCGTACGCCGCCAGAACAGCCAGCGCCAGCCCCAGGCAGATAAGCCAGGTTTGACCTCTGCTGCGCGAATCGTCCATCGGCCCATATCGTATAAGGGAAAGCACAAGATCGAGAAAGCCGAAATTCAGCCCCCACGCTCGCTTTTTCCTTGCGCCGCGCCGGCGAAGCGATTTAATAAAGCCGCACGTCGCCCCATGAGGGCGGCGCATGGCGAACATGGCGGCCCATTGACTTAACATCGAACCAAAGCGCATACTATGTCAAGAAGACTCTCCAAATCGCAACTCGTTGCCGAAATTGCCGCGCAGAGCGGCCTCACCAAGAAAGCCAGCGCGGAACTCCTGGACCACCTGGCCGCCCTGGCCTACAAACATGCCAAAGACACTTTCACGCTCCCGGGCATCGGCAAGCTCCTGGTGGCCAATCGCAAGGCCCGCATGGGCCACAACCCAAAGACCCTCGCCCCCATCCAAATTCCGGCCAAAAGAGTCCTCAAATTCCGCATCGCCCAGGCCGCCAAGAACGCCATCCTCGGCCCCCAATAATTCCCATCCTCCACGGCAGAGACTCTGTCGAGCCGTGACTTGCCCCGCGTCCTCCACCCGATGAAAATTGCCATTCTCGGCTGCGGCGCCTTGGGCAGCTATTATGGCGCCCGCCTTTGCCGGGCCGGACAGGAGGTTCATTTCCTCCTCCGTTCTGACTATGAGGTTGTCCGCCGCGACGGCGTTCGCATCCAAAGCGGCGAGGGCGATTTCCATGTCCGCCCCGGATGCACCCGGCATCCCGGGGAAATCGGCCCCGCCGACTTGGTTCTCATCGGCCTGAAAACCACGGCCAACCCTGTGTTGGCGGAACTTCTCCCGCCCCTGGTCGGTCCCGCCACGGCCGTTCTGACCCTGCAAAACGGCTTGGGCAACGAGGCCCTCATCGCCTCCCTCATCGGCCCGGAGAAAACATTGGGCGGCCTTTGCTTTGTCTGTTTGAACCGGGTGGCCCCGGGAACAATCCACCATATCGCCCACGGCAATGTCATCTTGGGCGAATTCGGACGCCCCTCCCAACCGCGCACCCATCAAATCGCCGCCCTCCTCGAGCATTCCGGCGTTCCCTGCGCCGTCCGCGAAAACCTCGAGCAGGCCCACTGGGAAAAACTGGTTTGGAACATCCCTTTCAACGGGCTGGGCGTGGCCAGTTGCGCGGGCATGGACGTGGTGTTGCGCGGACGGCTTGATCCCGGACAAAAGCGCGGGCCTTGCCTGACCACCGACCGATTGCTGGCCGACCCGCGCTGGGCGCAGTTGGCGCGCGAACTGATGATGGAAACCATCCGCGCCGCCCAGGCCCTGGACCTGGCCGTGCCCGAGAGCGCGGCGGACCTGAATTTTGCCCGCACTGCCCAAATGGGACCTTACAAGGCTTCCACCCTGGTGGATTTCGAGCGGGGCCAGGAACTGGAATTGGAAGCCCTTTTCCTTGCGCCCTGTCGGGCGGCCCGCCGCGCCGGCGTCCCCACCCCGCGCCTCTCCGCCCTCTGCGCCGTCCTGCAACAATTGGCGCCAGTTACACCTGATCACTGAACCTCCCATAAACTGCCTTGCCGGAAAGCCCCCTATTTGGAGCCAGCCAATTTACTTCGCCGCCTCTCTTGTCACTGTATGTTTGTGTTTCGGGACCGCGCATTTAGGCTCCGAAGAAGCAGGACAATATTCGTGTCCCCTCCGCTGGCTTGCACACGGTCAGAGACGGTGACAACCCGGCCGCCATTGGTGTCCGAGTGGCTCGTGCTCACCCGCACCGGCCCTTGGACAACGTTCTTGAACTCGAAGTAGCCCATGCTGTCAGACTTGGTGGTGATGAACGGCCGCTGCCCTTCGCCTCCGTAAAATACGGTGGCCCCGGCAAGCGGCTTGCCGTCCAGCCCCACCACATGGCCGGCCAAGACGAGATTGGCGCGCTTGAGCACGAATGGCGGGAATTCATAATGGTCGGTGCGTGTCAATGCGCCGTTCATTTGCGCTGTGGAGATTCCGTAGTCCGCGGAACGGATGCCACTGATCATAAGGGAATATTCCCGGCCCTGCGGCAACGCGGCGATGGCAAAAGCGCCTTGTGCATCCACCGGGGCGGGTCGCTCTTCCACGCGGGCGATCGATCCGGCCTCCAAGAATCTGACCTCCGCCGTCGCGCCGCTGATCGGAGCGCCCGCGGTGTCTTTCACGCAGCCGGAGAGGGTGATGCCGGGTTGCAAGGTCAGGTCCAAATTGCCTGGAATCTGGACGAATTCCACGAAGTCAACCAGATTCCGCTGCAAGCTGCGCGCCAGGATGAAATTGGTCGGTCGAATGCCGCCCGAGAAAGCCGAGTATGGCGAAGGCTGCAGGATCAACTCGTACCGCCCGCTTTCATCCGTCCTGGCCTCGGCGTAGGGGTGTGAGCCGGGGTAATGCCCCGGATGAAACGACACCAGCGCTCCCGGGACTGCCGCGCCGGAGGGGTCGTGAATCAATCCCTTGATTCGCGGCGACGGGACTGCCTCCATCTCGAAATGGTTGGTCCGGCCCGCCTCGATCTGGGCAGCGTTCCGCACCGGGAAGACATAACCCGGCGACAACGCTGAAAAATAGCACGTCCCCGGCAACACTCGCAGCAGCGCGATGCCGTTGGTGCCGGTGTACGCCGTCCTGGTTCCAGCGTATGCTGTTGCCTGTGAGGACGTAACCGCCACATTGGCAACGGGAATCGGGGTGTTCGTGGCAACCACCATCACTTCCACCAAAACGCCCTTGGTCATGCGGATCAGCGCGTCGCGCGCGGTTTCTCCAGCCGCCACCGTCACTTGGGCATATTCGGGTGCCACGACCCAGTCTGGCGCCGGCTGGCCGCGCATGGTTGGCACTATTCTATAATCACCGGGTTGAACATCCGGAATGCGAAATGTCCCGGAGGTGTCGCTCTCCACAGGCTCGCGCGATTCAGGCCGGTAGAGTCCGGGGGAAGCGGGCTCCAACCACAGTTTCACACCGGCAAGCGGTTGGTCGGTTTCAACGATGGCGACCTTCCCTTCAATCGCACCAGCCGGGCCGAGCATCAGTTGGATGTTGTCTTGGCCGGATCGAAACTCCATCGCCCCCGTGGAACCGTTGGGAATCGGGCACAGAGCTTTGCCCGGCTTGCTGGCGGCCAGTCCGGCGGAGCAAGCGGTGGGCAAGTTCTCAATGCGGAAGCGTCCGTCGGCCCCGGTCACGGCGGAAAAACATTCGCGCGCCGGCCTGCCAATCAGCCGGTCTTCCTGCATCAGGAGCGTGTTCACATCGGCAATTATAGCTCCGGCAACCCACACTTTCGCGCCGGCGACTGGTTTCCGGTTCTCGTCCACCACCACGCCCGCCAAGACGGTTGGAGGCCCCAAAACCAGCGGATCGGACGAATCCGCGAGGGTGGAAGCCCAGATCTTCCAGGCGGGGGCCAGCCCCGCCTTCTTCACCAGCGCGAGCGTTGTGCCTGGCGCGAAGGAAAACGAGAACGCGCCTGTTGCGTCCGTGACAGTCCGCTGGCAGAGTTCCGGTTCCTCTGCAATCGTGGCAGCAAGGCCGGATGGAACCTGATAATGATAACACTCAACGGACGCATCCGCCACAGGCCGGCCCTGGGCATCCACCACGGCCGCGGAAACCTGTGAAGTGGCGCCGGGGTCGCCTCCGCCAAGCCCGCTGCGGGCTGCCGCCAGCATCATCATTCCCAAAGCCGGCAGCGCGCAAAATAATTGATGATGCCGCTTTTTAATATGCAAAACCCGGAAGCTTGATGCGCACACCCGGTTTTTATTCATGGTGCAATCCATTCGTCGTGCTTTTGGTCTTTCTTTATGGGGGCCCGGTCGCCCGCGCGGTAGGAGACTTGATCCATTCCATCTATTTTCTATTTGGCGCGAGCCTGTCAAGGTTGAGTATTCCATAACATCGTCTTGGGAAGTTCATCCGGGAAATCCGGTCTTAGACCAGCCCGACCCATTTGCGGCCCACCCAATAGGCGGCCAGCAGGAACAGGATGGCTCCGCCCCACCGCGGATCGCTCCACAGGCGGACGCGCCTTTCCACCGCCCCGGGTTCGGGCAAGAGTGAAATTTGCTTGACAACTTGGTCGAACTCGTCCGCCGGGAAACTGGCGCCCTGGGAGACGGCGGAAATCTCCCGCAGGATGCGGGCGTTGACGGGCTGGCCCTGTTTCTCCAGGAGGGGCGGAACCACCAGCAGCCCGGTTTCCAGATGCCGGCCATGCGCCTCGGACGCGACCTCGATCTTGTATGGGCCGCTCTCCAGGGCGGCGAAGCCGGACTTGAACACACCCCAGCCCCCCTCCAGGGGCGCGAATTCCAGCCGCTCCACCCGCCCGCCAGGGGAGGTGATTTTGCCGGTAACGGGTCCCTTGTCAATAGGAAAACCGGCTTCGTCCAGCACGGTGGCCTGGAGATACACAGGGTCGCCGGCCTGCGGGGCTTCCGGGCTGTAACTGAGGCGGATGCCCTCCTTCCCGGAAAGGTGGCGCTGATGGGCCATCCAGCGGACCACCTGCCCCCAGAACCGGTAATGAAACTTGTCCTCCACGCCCCGCCGCCAGCGCCAGGCGCTGTCGGTGCCGAGGAATAGCGCCTTGCCCGCCCCGGCGGAACGGGTGACCAGCAGGGGCATGCGGCCAAAATCATTGCGCAGGGCGGAATGGACGGCCAGGACCTCCGAGCCGGGACGGCTCTTTTCCACGGCGGCGGACCAGAAGAAGCCGGGCAATTGTTTCCAAAGTTCGTCATTGCGATCTTCGTCGGAGTCAAAGCGGGTGAGCCAATGGCGTTTGCCCGCGCTGGTCAGAACCAGTTGCGCCTCGTTCTGAAGTCCGACGCCATGCGGTTTGGACGGGTCCAACAGGACGGGATACAAATCGGCCAGCGGGCTGTTGAGAAAAGTCGCTTCGCGGCCGCGGGGTCCCGGGACAAAGACCAGCCCGCTGGCCTGCTGCTCGACCAGGCCCCGCATCATGGCGGCGTTGGTTTCCGTCAACTCATTTTGGCCGAGGCCAACGTCGCCCAGGAAAATCACATCGTACGGGGCCAGCGCCTCTTTGGTGGCGGGGAAGGCGGGGATGTAGTTGGGGCCGCCGCCCGGCCCGATCTCCGGATGGTAGAGAAGGCATTGCATGTCCACGCCGGGATCGCGGGCCAGGGCGTTGCGCAAATAGCGATATTCCCAGCGCGGGAGCGAATCCACCACCAGCACCTTGAGTTTTTCCTGGCGGATGGAAATATGGAAGGAGCGTTCATTGTTTTCGGCAATGCTTTCCTCCGGTTCCACCGGCACTTTGACGGTGGCGGTGATTTCCCCGGCGGCGCGCGGGGACCAGAGAATGGCGTCTTCCACCGTGCCGTTGGGCGGGATGGTGATGTCCTTTTTCGCCTGCTGCCCTTGCGCGTCGTAAATGGCGACGGTCGTCTTGACCTGGCGGACGAGGTGGCTGGTGACCTTGAAGGGAACGGCGATGTCCTCGCCCAACAGGCCGTAGGCCGGCATGGAAACATTTTCCAGAATCAAGTCCGGCAGGGGCGCCGGCCGGCCCACCGCCACGGTGAAAATGGGAATGTTTTGTTCGCGATAGCGCGTCGCGGTGGCCAGCGGGGACTTGCCCAGGTTCCAGTCGCCGTCGGTCAGAACGAGCACGGCCTTGAGATTTTTGAAACGCAGCAAAGTCTGTTCCAGGGCGGCGTTGAGGTCCGTGCCGTTGATGGCGTTGGCGTTGGTGGAGGGGACGGCAAAGTCTTCGACCGCCACTTTGGCCTTGTTCTCCAGGGGCAGCCAGAATTTGGCGGCGCGCCGGGCGTCCAGCCACTGGGCGCGGCTGACGGCCTGGTTGCTCAACGTCAGATCGCGCGTTTTCATGCTGTCGGAAGCGTCCATGAGGATGGCGATTTCCGGCGCGACGGTCCGTTGGAGGTGTTCCGCATATTCCGGACGCAGCAGGGTGAAGACCAGCAGCGTCACCAATAAAAAACGCAGGCACTCCAGCCGTCCCACCGCGCGGCTCCGGGCGCTCCGCCGCCAGTTGGCAAAACCCAGCCAGCCCGCGCAAAGCCAGATGGCCAGCGCGGGGGCGAGCACCGAAAGCGGGGCGGCGAGTTGGAGGTGGTTCACGGCACAATGTGTTGGCCCGTCACTGAGGGAAATTGGCTAAACGTATGATCTCCAAAAGCATCAACACCCAATCCTGCTTCAGAAAGCGGGGCCTTGCAAGTCTGCCCTGCAATCTGCGCGAATTGTTCATTCTCGCCAACATGTTGCCACGGATCGCACGGATGACACGGATGGCAGGGTCTTCTCGCCGAGACGACCGGACGCCTCGGCGAGGCGTCCCCACCTGAAATCCGTGAAATCTCCCGATTCGGAATCGGGATCGTTCCATTCCTTCGGTTGCGGTTTTGCTGCGCCGCGCTTTGGTCCAGAAAGGTGCCTGCTTTTCGACCGCGACATGGGAAAAGCCCAGTGGAGCGGTGGAGTATTGGAGTAATGGATTTGTGCGTATAATAGTTCAAAAAATACCTTAATTTACCTTGATTAGAGTTGATTGAGCTTGATTTGGAATGCTTTATTTTGCGCGTAAATTGTTCATGGACAGTTACTTGAGTTCATTTCTTGCAAAAATGGTCAAAACCGGCGGAAAAAAGCATGCTTGCAACGATGGAATCATAAAGCATACTAAGGTGATATAGTATTTAATCATTGGAGGCCGGACGCGGGATTCCGCCGCCGTTGAAGCCTCCGCCGCCGCTTGCCGATCCATCCGCGATCCGCATGAAGAATCCAGCGCCAAGGGTAGCACAAACGACTCGCCTGTGGTTTCGGGCGACCCGCCCGAAACCGCTGCCGGGCAAGTTGCCCGTGCTGCCCCTTGCGGCTTTGCGGCCTCGCGCCTTTGCGTCAAATCCCGCCTCCAGAATCCGCAACGGGGGGCGGCACCCGTCTTCGCCCCGCCGCCGTCCCGCCATACCTGCCTTGTCCTCACGCTGGAAAGATTAGCATATAAGCGCGGATTGTCAAGGGAAAAATGCCGGAAAAGAAAAGGCCTTGGCCCGCGGATGGACGATAGACACGGATGGAGAACCGCTTCCGAGGCGGCAGGGCGGCAGTTCGCTCCGCGGGCCAGCTATCTGGTTCCGAATTCCGGGCTTGGCCATTCAGGGTTTTCCAGCAGAATCAAATGTGAAGATGTGATGCTGTTGGCCCTCTAACGGAAGAGATGAAGACTCTTGTCAAGCACGACTGGCCGTGTCCAACTTTGCAGCGTCGAGCCTCTGGCTCGAAATCAGCGCGCTACGCCGCCCCCACAGGCGCGCCTTGACAACAGGGAGGCATTTTGGGCAGGGATTGTTGCATGAAACTCATATACTTGAAGGGAATTGCCGTCGTCTGGCTTTTTACTGTCCTGATGGCCGGCGCGGCCCGCGCCCAGGAAAACGCTTCGACCAACAGCGCCGCCGCCATCGCGCCAAGGCCGCCGCCGGTCTTGACGGTGGAGGCGGGCGCGGATCGCGACGTGGTGATGCCGGGCAAGACTTACCTCAACGGGTTTGCCGGTTATCGCAGCGCCGCCGGAGGGCGGGGCGGCGCGCGCGGGCAGCGCAACGGCGCTTCGGCGGTCACCGGCCCGGCGGTCACGGTCGCCTGGACCGCGGTTTCCGGCCCGGGCACGGTGACCTTCGCCGACCCGGGGATGGCGGAAACTGCCGCCACATTCTCCAAAACCGGCGTTTATGTCTTGTCGTTCACGGCCAGCAACAGCGCGACCAACCTCTCCTCGGCCCTGACCGCGCGGGTGACAGACCCGCCGCCGAAAGACCGGCTGGACGTGGTGTACACCAGGAATTATACAATTGACAATCCGCTGTGGAACGACCGGGCCAAGTCGCTGATCACCGGCTGGATTCCCCATTGCATTGACGAAATCAACGATCCGAATATGCGGGAAGGCGGCATCGCCAACTTCGTGGAAGCCGGCAAGAAATTGCGGGGCGAGCCGGCCAAACTCCATGTCGGCTACCCCTTCGCCAACGCGTGGGTGCATCAAACCGTCGAGTCAATATGCCTGGCGCTGATGGTGGATGCCAAAGGCGACCCGGACATTCTCAAGGCCCAGCAAAAAATGCGCGACACACTGGAGAACTGGATCCCCATTATTCTGGGCGCGCAGGAACCGGACGGCTATTTGCAAACCCGTTTCACACTGGGACCCGCGCACGCGCGGCGAGCACGAGGGCTATGTGGCCGGCTACTTCATCGAGTCGGCCATCAATCACTACACCCTGACCGGCGGCCAGGACAAGCGCCTCTACGACGCCGCCAAGAAGCTGGCCGATTGCTGGGTGGCCAACCTCGGCCCGGACAAGAAAGTCTGGTATGACGGCCACCAGGAAATGGAGCAGGCTCTCGTCCGCTTTGGCCGTTTTGTTAAGGACATGGAAGGCGACGGCCGCGGCGACGCCTACGTCAGGCTGGCGAAGTTCCTCCTTGATTCCCGCCAGGGCGGCTCCGAATACGACCAGAGCCACCTGCCCGTTTTCAAGCAATACGAGGCCGTCGGCCACGCCGTCCGCGCCGCCTACACTTTCTCCGGCATGGCGGACCTCGCCGCCGAAACCCACGACACCGACTACCAGAGCGCCGCGCTTTCCCTGTGGGACAATCTCGTCAACAAAAAATACTACCTGACCGGCGGCATTGGCAGCGGCGAAACCTCCGAAGGCTTCGGCCCGGACTATTCCCTCCCCAACAACGCCTATTGCGAATCCTGCTCCACTTGCGGCCTCATCTTCTTCCAATACAAAATGAACCTCGCCTGGCACGACGCCAAATACGCGGATTTGTACGAGGAATCCCTTTACAACGCCCTGCTCGGCGCGACGGACCTGGACGGCAAGACCTTCTTTTACGCCAACCCGCTGGTGGACGGCCAGCGGACCGTCTGGAATCAATGCCCGTGCTGCGTCGGCAACATCCCCCGCACCTTGCTCATGATCCCGACCTGGACTTATGTCCGGGGCACGGACGGCCTTTACGTCAACCTGTTCATCGGCAGCACCATCAATGTCGAAAAAGTCTCCGGCCCCGGCGGCGTTACCTCAGTCCAGATGGTGCAAAAAACCGATTACCCCTGGAACGGCAACGTTTCCATTACCGTCAATCCCAAAGAATCCCTGAACTTCTCCGTCTGTGTCCGCGTCCCCAACCGCAACACCAGCGCCCTCTACACGGAGACGCCCGCGGTCAGCGGCCTGGTCTCCGTCGCCGTCAACGGCCAAAAAATGACGCCGCCAATCGAGAAGGGCTACGCCGTGATCCACCGCAAATGGCAGGCCGGCGACCGGATTGACCTCGAGCTGCCCATGCCAGTCCAGCGCGTCACCGCCGACCCGAAAATCGCGGCCGACCGGGGCCTGGAGGCGCTGCGTTACGGCCCCCTGATTTACAATGTGGAACGGGTGGACAACCCTTCCCTGGCGAAGGCGATTGGCCAGGGGCCATTGAAGGCCGAGTGGCAGCCGGATCTCCTCCACGGCGTGATGGCGATAACAGGAACTTGGGCCGACGGCAGCCCGTTCGTGGCCATCCCCAATTACGCCCGCAACAACCGTGCGGCCCCGCCCGGCGCCGCCCCGCGTTCCGAAGTCTGGTTCCAGGCCGGAAACTAGAACTGGGGCTTCCTTGACGGCGCCTTAGTGGGCCACTTCATAAGTTCACTAACGTATTGTCCGGGTCAGGTCGCCAAGGGGTGAAGGGGTCGCCCGGAAAACGGAATATGAAGACAATTCACAATTCCGGGCTTGCCCCCTTCGAAGACCGCTGCAAACCGGGAGCGCCCGCCCACCGATGTGCCCCGCACCGTTTGCGCCTGAAGGAGGAAAATACGTGATTCCGAGGACTGACCCGAATGGCCCTTTTACTAAATAAAACGCACTAATGAAAAACCAAAGGTCATTCCCTTGCCATTCCGTTCGACTTCGATCGTTATCGTGTCCCCAGGTTGAGTCGCCAGCGTATTGCGGATGGCCCGCAATTTCATGGACGAGGCCTTCTGGCCGTTGATGGAAACAATCTCATCATTCTCCCTCACACCGGCCCGGAAGGCGGGTGAGTCCTGGTCCACGAGGAAGGCCAGCGTCTTTTCGCCTTTTCGCACTAAAGCCAAACCGCTCATGTCCGCCTCGTCTGGTTTGCCGTAATCTCTGCCGGGCTTCAGATAAAGTACATGGTTCGGATAATCAACCGTCAGGACATGCCGGCGGATGAAGCCCGAACCAAGCCGGGAAGGCAACCCCGGCTCGCAAACGACAATTAAATTGGTGTAGAGATTTGTTCCCACCTGGAGCTTCGGCAAACGCGTCATCTTGTCCTGTCCGATGCGGGTTCCCAAGCTCCAGGCAGGAGTGGAATGCGCGTTCGTTGGCTCGGATGGGAAGACTCTCTCCCAATCTGGAAGGTCAAGACTGATGGTCGCGCCATAACCGCTGTCAATCTCGAAGGAAATCGCAACATTCCCATTGGCAATGCCTTTTATCCCAAACACGAAAGAGCCTGCTCGCGCCGTTTCTACCGGGTTCGCCAGCGCGCTTTCTGTTCCATTACTCGACACCGATTGTCTCACGGAAAAGGTGTTGCTGTCCGAATCGAATGTGAACACGCAGTTTTGCAGCCAGTTCATCCCCAGAAACCCGTCACATGGATCACTACAGGCTATCCTGATTAAATCAAAGTCACCGCACACAGCCCAAAGCGGGGCGATCCGCCGGGCGCCGACAAATATTTCCGGGCAGCGATAAACCGGAGTATCTGCTCCGGCAAAGAACAAAGTGGTGACTGGCACACTGGCCATGGCCTTTCCCAGACGCGGGCGGAAGGCCTGGTC
>JBEKIA010000078.1:0-15704 GCA_050011995.1 Verrucomicrobiota bacterium | reverse complement strand
AGGCGAGGGTCATCGAGAATGGAGCCAACCTTGGATTTGCCAAAGGCAATAATGCGGGAATTCGGGTGGCTCAGGGCCAATACATCCTCATCCTCAACCCCGACACGATTATCCACGGCAAGAGCCTGGAAAAGTTCGTGGCCTATGCCGACCGCCACCCTCAGGCCGGGGCGTTTGGATGCAGGGTTGTAAACCCGGACGGCTCCTTCCAAGTGTCCGCGCGACCTTTGCCAACGGTTCGCACTTATCTGCTGGCGGCCCTTGGTCTCAGATTCTTGGGCCGCTTTTCCGATGCCTTGGGTTCGGACAACTATTCGGGCTGGGATGGGCGCAGCGAAAAGGAAATTGGCTTCCAGTCCGGCTGCTGCGTGATGTTGCGCAAAGGGCTGCTCCATCAGCTCAATGGATTTGACGAGCGGTTCTTCTATCATTTTGAGGAAACCGACCTTTGTTTTCGGGTGCGCAAGGCCGGCTGGCCTATTCTTTTTTGTCCAGAGGCGGAGATCACTCATTTGGGGGGCCAGTCCGTGGGCCGGTATCCGGTCCGATTTGCCCTGGAAACTTATCGAAGCAGATACCGCTACTTCTACAAGCATTTTGGTGAGAAGGGGCTCCTCCGTATCCGCCAAGTCTCTCTTCTTGGCCTCGCCTTGCGGTGGTGCGGATACAGTTTGGTCAACGGTATCAAGCCCGGGGAGGCTAACGGCAACCGGTTGAAATGTTATCGGACTTTGCTGGTCTGGAACTGGCGGTTGAATCCGCCGCGATTTATACGCGACGGGACAGAGCCGGAGACAGGATATGCGCCTTTGGCTCCGGCGCCGCTTATGACCGAGTGGATCGGGCCATGCAAGGAGGAAAGGCTGAGTTAACGGCATTAGAAAACATGAAAAAGTCTAAAAACAAGTTTCCAAATATGAAGAAGTCCCCCCCCAAGAGGCCCGTTTCATTGGTGACCGGCGGAGCTGGTTTTATCGGGTCCCATGTGGCCGAACATTTGCTCGGCATGGGACACCGCGTGGTTGTCCTCGATGACTTGAGCGGGGGTTACAGCGACAATGTTCCGCGGGGCGCCTTGTTTGTTAAAGGGTCGGTCCTGGACCATGCGTTGATAGATTCGCTTTTTCAAAAGCAGAAGTTCGAGCATGTGTATCATCTGGCCGCCTACGCCGCGGAAGGATTGAGCCACTTCATCAAACGCTTCAATTACAACAACAACGTGATCGGCACGGTCAATCTGATTAACGCGGCAGTCAATCACAACGCCAAACACTTTGTGTTCACCTCCTCCATTGCCGTGTATGGAGCCGGGCAGACGCCGATGACGGAGGACATGACGCCGGTGCCCGAAGACTCCTACGGAATTGCCAAACTGGCTTGCGAGCAGGAACTGAAAGTTTCCCACGAAATGTTCGGTTTGGATTACGTGGTCTTTCGGCCCCACAACGTCTATGGGGAACGGCAGAATATTGGCGACCGCTACCGGAATGTGGTGGGCATCTTTATGAACCAGCTTCTGAAGGGGGAGGCCATGACTGTTTTCGGCGACGGCCGCCAGAAAAGAGCCTTTACCCACATCCGCGACGTGGCGCCCATCATTGCCGAATCGGTGGATTTTCCGGCGGCGCGGAATCAGATTTTTAATGTGGGCGCGGAGGTGCCGTTCACGGTCAATGAACTGGCCAAAGTCGTGGCGGCGGCCTTGGGCGCGGAGTGCAACGTCAAACATCTTGAAGCTCGCAACGAAGTCAAATACGCCTTTTCCGACCACGGCAAGGCGGAACGGGTTTTTGGCAAACGAAAGAAGACGACCCTGGAGGAAGGCATTGCGGGGATGGCCCGGTGGGTCAAATCACACGGGGCGCGGGCCAGCAACGTGTTCAAGGAGATCGAGATAATGAAGAATCTGCCCCCCAGTTGGGCCAAGGCGGCCCGGGCCGGATCATGACTCTCGATCCGTGATTATGTGCGGAATTTGCGGCAAATTATACGTCGATCCTCAACGCCCCGCCGACGCGGCGCTGCTCGAGCGCATGATGGCGACTCTGGGCCATCGCGGACCGGACGCCCGGGGCAAATACCTGCAAGGCCCTGTCGGCTTGGGCCACACCCGGCTCTCGATTATTGACCTGACCACGGGCGCCCAGCCCATGGCCAACGAGGATGATACCGTTTGGATAGTTTTCAACGGCGAGATTTACAACTTCCAGGAGCTGCGCGAAGGCCTGCTGGCCCGGGGCCACCGCTTCAAGTCAAAATGTGATACGGAGGTGATTATCCACCTCTATGAGGAATACGGGCCGGGCTGCGCCAGCAAGTTGCGCGGCATGTTCGCTTATGCCCTTTGGGACTCTAACCGCCGGCGCCTTGTGGTGACGAGGGACCGTGTCGGGATCAAGCCGCTTTATTATTGTCAAACCAAGGAGGCTTTCCATTTTGCCTCGGAAATAAAGGCCCTGCTCGCCGATCCCTCTGTCCCGCGGGAGGTCCGCCTTCCGGCCATTCGGAGTTTCTTGTGTTTTAACTATCTGCCGGGGGACGACACTTTATTAGAGGGCATATACAAACTGCTTCCCGGCCATAGTCTGGTTGTCGAACAAGGCAAGGTGACCGTGTCGCGATATTGGGATCTTCAGTTCACCCGGGAGCGCGCCCAGTGTTCTTTCGAGGAGGCCGCAGGGGAGCTTCATGAGGTCCTCCGCGCCACCGTTGACGATCATATGATGAGCGACGTGCCGGTTGGCGTCCTGCTCAGTGGAGGAGTTGATTCGACCGCCATCCTGAGTTTTGCGGTTCACGCCACGCCCAAGAAGTTGAAGACTTTCACGGTGGGCTTTGATGGCGGCCAGGTGGTGGACGAACGGCCCTACGCCCGGCTGGCGGCGGAGCGGTTCGGCACCGAGCATTACGAGATTACGATTACCGCGCAGGACTTCTGGAATTTTCTGCCGGCCTATGTCTGGCACATGGAGGAACCTGTCCACGAACCCCCTGCGGTAGCCCTTTATTACGTGTCCAAGCTCGCTCGTGAGCATGTGACCGTGGTTCTCTCCGGCGAAGGCGGTGACGAGGGTTTCGCAGGGTATAAGAACTATCCGATGATGCTCCGGTTGGAACGGCTTCGCCATGCGCTTGGCCCGTTCGCCCGATCCTCGGGCATTATCGCCGAGGCGGCGGGAGTCCTCCTGGGCGACGCGCGGGTGAGTCGTTACGGCGCTGCCCTCGGGCGTCCTCTGGCGGCCCACTATTTCAGCCGAACCTCCGGGCCGAGCGCCTTCTTCAACCGCCGGGCCGCGCAGTTTTGCACTCCGGCGTTTCTGCAACAGACCGAATCCATTTCTCCAGCCCGGTACGTTTCCAGCCTCTTGAACGAGGTCAGCGGCCAGGGCATGCTGAACCAGATGCTTTATGTGGACACCAAAACCTGGCTGCCCGACGATCTGCTCATCAAGGCGGATAAGATGACGATGGCGAACTCTCTGGAACTGAGGGTGCCGTTGCTGGACCACAAGGTGCTCGAGTTTGCGGCCTCGCTGCCGGCCGAGTTCAAGGTCAAAGGCATGGAAACCAAACGCGTTCTCAAAGCGGCATTGGCCAAACGGGTCCCGAAAGAAATCCTGGACCGGAAGAAAGCCGGCTTCCCCGTCCCGTGCGGCATGTGGCTGCGCGGCGCGCTGAACGGACAGGTTCGGGACGTGGTGCTTTCCGACCAAGCCATGTCCCGGGGCTATTTCCAAAAGGATCAAGTGACCAGGTTGTTTGACGCCAACGCCAACGGTTCGGACTATTCCCGGGAGATCTTCTGTCTCCTGACGCTCGAACTGTGGCATCGCTCCGAGCTGTTGCGTCGGCCAGAGCCCACCCCCTCCTGAATCGCCAAACCAACGGAATGGTGCCTCAAATTGGCACAGAACTGTCAGGCGGATGGACTTGCGTTCGGAAGTTGCATGCCGGGCCGCGCAACCCGGCTCTGGCCCGGTTCCTGCTGCAGATAAATGGTTGCATTCGCTGGCGATCTGTGAGCGCTGGTTGAATCCAATTCTAATGAAAATGAATCCAAATCTTATGAAAACGAAACCCGATTTTATGAAAACGAATCCCAATCTTATGAAAAAGACAATTTTGATTTGTGGAGAGCGATGGAATGGCGTTCTTTTCCAGTGGGTGCTGCGGGTGGTCGTTGTGCTTTCGGCGCAGCTCGCCGCGCCTGCAGGCACCTATTATGTGGATTTTGCCAACGGAAACGATGCCAACAACGGCACCGCGCCGGGCACCCCCTGGCAGCATTGTCCGGGAGACACCGCCGCCACGGGCGTCCCAAGCACCAGTGTTTTTATTCCCGGGGACACGGTGATTTTCAAAGGCGGAGTATCGTACACCAACACCGTTAACCTCAATTGGTCCGGGACGGCCGGCCAGCCGATTACTTATGACGGGAATTCCGCGCAGACTTTTGGGAGCGGACAGGCCGTGTTTGACGGAATGAACGGAATGGCCGGCGCGAACGTGTACTGCTTTTACGCCACCGGCCAGGGCTACCTGAACTTCAACAATTTTGAGATCAGGAACCTGGGCGTTCAAGACCCATCCTTGTTCAATTGCGCAAATCAACCGGTCCCATCCAATCCGGCGGGAATGTATTTTGTGAATTGCAGCAATCTGCTTATTGCAAACTCCTACTGCCATGACATAGGGAATTGGACGAACGTGGCCAACATTGACGGAAGCATCATGAACGGGGCCGGCATTGTAATCAAGAGTTCCGGGGTTGGTTGGGCGGGAGCCTATGGCTCGGCCAGCAGTTGTGTAATCAGCAGTTGTCAATTCTCCCATATTGGAGGCAGTGGCATTTATGTCGGCGCCCTGGGGTCTGTCACCAATCTCCGCATTCTGAATTGCTCCGTTCACGACTACGTCCGGTGGGGGATTGACATCAATCCCAGCGCGAACAACATCCAGGTCAGTGATATTATTATTGACGGGTTTCAAATGTATAACTATTATCAGCTCGCCCCCGACACCTGGGCGGGGTGTCCTTTCACCAATCCTCACGAGGACGCCATTGTCCTTAATGTCGGCAATACGGGATCCGTAACCAACGTGACGTTCGGCACGGCGGCCCAGCCGGTCATCATTCGCAATTCCTCTTTTTACAATAACACCGCCAGCCAGGTGAATGCGGGGACCGCCTGCATTTTCCTGTCCACCTGGGGAGGCACCCTTTGGATATACAACAATGTTTTCATCAATGTCCTCAACTCGGGAGAAGGCGCCATTTTTTCCGAGAATGGAGTGCCGCTGTCCTACACCAATCAGCCCGACTATCTCATTTGCAACAACACATTTCTGGATAACAGCCATATCGCGATTGACTTTACCGAGGATTCCGCCCCGTTGACCAACGGGACGGTGCGCGTTCTCAACAATATCATTTATGACGTGAACACCGGCTCCGGCGGCGGGTATCCCATGGAATGGGGCCAGGATGGCGGGATCAGTGTTCCGACAGAATGTGATCATAATTTGCACTACACTTTGCGATCCGATCACCTGGTTGCGAGCGTCTGCAATGCCACGAGCACGGGCCGGAACTTTTCCACCTTCTCGCAGTACCAAGCGTTGGGTTTTGATCTGCATGGATTGCTGGCGGATCCCGCCTTTGCCAATATCACTTTCGGGGTGGGCGCAAACAGTTCCGCCAATGACCTTCATCTGACCTCCGGCAGTCCGGCCATTTTCCTGGGCACCAATCTAAGCGCTTTTTTTACAACGGACAAGGATGGCAATCCACGGCCCTCGTCCGGTTATTGGGATGCCGGGGCCTATCAACACGGCGCGGGTCAAAGCGCCCCCGTGCCGGCGGCTCCCAAAAATTTAAGGGTCGTGCCGCCGACAGGAGTCGCGGTGGTGTATTCTGGTTCTTATGGCGTCACCAACGGCATGGTCGCCTGGTGGCCATTTGACGACTTGACTGGCGCGGACGGCAGCGGCAATGGCAACACCATGAGCTTCTACAATTCGGCTACAAACGTTCCCGGCGAGATCAACGGGGGCCTCAGCCTCAGCCCGGCCAACTCCTATGGCGACGCGGGCCAAATGGCGCCATTAAGCGGCGCCACAGCGGCAACCTTGACCGGATGGATATATCGCAGCGCCAGCAGCATAAACGCGGGGTTCGGAGAGTGGCAGCCGTCTTATCGGTTTGACTTTGTATGGTACAGCGATGGAAACGTTTATGTGAGCGCTGAAAATGGCGGCCTCAGTTACCCCTCTTTCACGCCATCCTCGGAAACCGGCTGGAATTTCATTGCCATTGTGTATAACGGCGGAGCTTCCGGCTTGAACAATATTCTGCAAGTCTATTGGGATGCCGCGCTGCAAACTCTCAAGGCCGGCGGAGCCAGCCCGGCCGCTTCCTTGGCTTCCGGATCCAATCAGAGCAGCTTCCGAATTGGCTATGACGGATCGAACGGCTATGAACCCGGAATTTATGACGACGTTCGGATCTATAACCGCGCCTTGTCCGCCGCGGAAGTTGCCAGCCAGTACAATTGGCCGTGAGGGAGCGGGCGATGAAAAATGACCGGACACGATGCCAATGAATGGCCTGCCTGCCGGCGGGTCGGCCGGCGGGAGCCAGGCCGTGAGAAGCCAACGCGAGGATGGAACATGGATGAATGGCGGATGGAAGCCGGACGGCCCGCGGCTGGCGGCGCGCCATTAAAATCAGCGATCCCCTGAAGGAACGGGCCATCGCCCGGCAGGAAAAAGTGTTTGCATCGTGAGCGATGTCATCATTCTGAATTTTCACGGGATCGGCCCGGAGCCGCCAGGGCTGGCTCCAGGCGAGCATAACTGCTGGACGGAGGCTTCCTTTTTTCAAGGAATCCTCGATTTGGTCCGGGACCGCGCTGATGTCCAGATAACTTTCGACGACTCCAACGTCTCTGATTACCAGATCGCCCGGCCCGCGCTCATGGCCCGCCGGATGAAGGCAAAGTTCTTTGCCGTGGCGGCCCGGATAGATCAACCCGGTTATGTTTCCTCCCGGCAACTGCAGGAGATGTCAGGAGCGGGCTTGACGGTCGGCTCTCATGGGATGCAACACCGGGGCTGGGCCGGATTGAATGCCGAGGATCTGATCGAGGAGTTGATTGAGGCGAGAAGCCGGTTGGAGAAGATCGTCGGGGCGCCTGTCCAGGAGGCTGCCTGCCCGTTCGGTAGCTATGATCGGCGAGTGCTCGGAGCGTTGCGCAGGGCAGGCTATGAGAGAGTTTACACCAGCGACGAAGGCCCGGCCCCGGCGGGCGCTTGGTTGCAGCCGCGCAACACCGTCCACCGGACGGATGATCTGGCCAGGATTAACCGGCTCATCAACTGGGTCCCGTCGGGGTTGCCCAAGTTGTGGCGCGGCATGAAGCTAAAACTCAAGCAATGGCGTTGAACCAGTGGAAGGCCGGCAAAACAGGCAGGGTGTGCTCGTTATCGTTGGGTTTGCCGAAGCGCTTTCGGCCCCGGAAGTAGTTTGGAGCCTGGTGAATGATGGGGCGCGGATTGCGGCTTTCACCCGCAAAGGCGTCCGTTCGGCTCTGCGTTCCAGCCGATACGTCTCCTTGATCGAGATCACGGCTCCCGAGGCAAGCTGCGCCCAGGCCAGCGCGGACTTGGCGCGGCAAATTGCATCGCTCAGACAATCAAATCCGCAGGCGGTTGTGGCGCTTATGCCGTTGGACGATGCCGCGGTTTGGCTGGTGGACCGCGCCCGGGTGGCTGCGGGAGTGGTCGTCGCCGGTCCGACGGAGGGAGCGGCGGCCCTGGCGCTCAATAAAGCGACCCAAATTGATTATGCGCAAAGGGCCGGCTTTTCCGTGCCGGGAACCAGGCGGGTGGGGAGGCCGGAGGAGGTATTCAGTCAACCGGTTGAATTTCCGGTGGTTTTTAAGCCGGCGCTGGCCGAGGCCGAGCGCGGCGGGAAACTGGGCCGCGGGCGGTCTTGGACTTGTTCTGACCGGACAGAATTGGAAGCAGCGTCGAACAGGTGGGCGGGACGGGAGCCTATGCTCTTGCAGCAGTTTGTCGCGGGCGTGGGCGAAGGGCTATTCGGGCTGGCGCGGGACGGTGGTGTCTTGGGTTGGAGCGCGCATCGCCGTCTGCGCATGATGAATCCGCAGGGGTCTGGTTCCAGCGCCTGCGTTTCCAGGGGAGTGGAAACGGATGTCAGATTGGCCGGCGAGCGGTTCATCGCCTTGAGCGGGTGGCGCGGACTCTTCATGATTGAGTTGCTGCGCGAGGAGTCCGGCAAGGTCTGGTTCATGGAATTCAATGGGCGGGCCTGGGGGAGCATGGCTTTGGCCCGCCGTCTCGGATTTGAATACCCGGCCTGGGCCGTGAGGCTGGCTTTGGATCCCCGGGCCGAGGTGCGCCCGCCCGCGCCCGCGGAGGAGCCGGTGATCTGCCGCAATCTTGGAAGGGAATTGTTGTATTTGTTATTTGTGTTGCGCGGCCCGAAATCAAAAGCCCTGACGCGCTGGCCTTCTTTCCGGGGCGCCTTGCGCGAGGTCCTTCATTGTGCGCGGAACGAGCGGTGGTACAACTGGCGCGCGGATGATCGCAAAGTGTTTTTTAGCGACGCGATTGGCACGGTCAAAGACCAGTTGTGCAGAGCCAAAGGACCGGAATGATGCGCGTTCGCGCTGCGTGCCACGTCCACTCGGATTGGTCGTATGACGGAAAGTGGCCGTTGGAGAAGCTGGCCGAAGGTTTTTCCAAACGAGGCTATCAAGTGCTGCTGATGACCGAGCATGACCGGGGATTTGATGAAACGCGGCGTTTGCAGCATCGCGAAGCCTGCCGGAAGGCGAGCACCGAACAGATGCTTTTGGTGCCGGGCATCGAGTACAGTGACAAGGCCAATTGTGTGCATACCCTGGTGTGGGGAAATGTGCCCTTTGTGGGCGTGGATGCGGAGACGGAACAAGTTTTGGCGGCAGTCACGTCCCATCAAGCGGTCGGCGTCATGGCCCATCCCAGCCGCAGGCAGGCCTGGCGTGTTTTCAAGGCGGCGTGGGGAGCCAAGCTGTTGGGAATCGAACTTTGGAATCGAAAGACCGATGGCTGGGCGCCGAGCCGGGACGCGGCGCCCTTGCTGGAAATGACCGGCGCACTGCCCTTTGCGGGCCTTGATTTTCATGAACGGCGCCAGTTCTTCTCCTTGGCCATGATCTTGGAAGTGGAGCCGCCTCTTTCGGAAGCGGCCGTTTTGGCCGCGATGATCGCGCGGCGCTGCTGTTCCGAGGCTTTCGGGCGTCCGATGGAGCGTTTCTCCAGCGGCTTGGCCAATAAGACCTTGAATGCGATGGAATTCTGCCGGCGCGCGGCGGCGCCGGTGTATCGCAAAATCAGGCCATCCTAACCCAGGTCAATCACCCCTCAGGCCAGCCAAGAAAGCTCCATCCCGGTTTCTGACAGCCGGGAGCACCACTGCAAGGCCCTGATGGATTCTCAGAAAACAACGCGGAAGAAGCTCCGGGGCGCGGTCCATCCCGGCAGCTTTTCCACAGTGCGCTTTGGCATTCTTTAACCATGCAAATCTTGGGTCCGGAGTTGACGTTAATTTTGGCCGCGGCGATTTTGATCGCCCCCCGGCGGTTTGCAGCCCTGATGATGGTGGCGGCTGTTTGTTATCTGGCCTTCGCGTCGCAATGGGATATTTTTGGCCTGAATTTTACCAGAATGCGCATCGCCTTGTCGGCGGGAATTGTCCGGGTGATGGTTCGGCGGGAATACGCAGGTCTCCGCTTTAACCAGGTGGACCAAAGCGTGCTTTGCTTCCTGATAACAGTGGCGCTGATCTATTACCTGGGCAGGCCCAATCACCCCGCGTTTGCCATCGGAATGATCATTAGCGGGCTTGGCCCATATTTTTTCTTCCGGTGTCAAATCCGGAGCGCCGCCGAATTGGAGGAATTCCTTGGCCGGCTGGGGAACCTCATAGTGCCGCTGGCACTTTTTATGGTCGTGGAAAAAGTGACAAGGCGGAACCTGTTCGGAAAAGAATGGATTTTAGAAAGGGACGGAAGTGTTAGAAGTTGCGCGGCCTTCGGGAACGCGATCACCGCGGGCACTTTCGGCGCCACCTTGATGCCGCTTTTTGCCGGGCTTTATTGGATCGGCGGCCATCGGCGCGCGGCCCTGGTGGGACTGGCCGCGGCGACGGTTATAACCTGCACCTCGCACTCGAGCGGCCCGCTGGTGGCGTTCGTGGCGGGGGTGATCGCTTTGTTATGCTGGCGGTGGCGCGAGCGAATGCGTTTGATCCGGTGGAGCATTTTAATAGTCCTTGTCGCTCTGCAAATCGTCATGAAGGCGCCGGTCTGGTACTTGATGGCCAAAGCGGGCAACCTGATGGGGGGAACAGGCTGGCACCGATCGGAGATCATTAACCAGGCCATTGTGCATTTTGGACGGTGGTGGATGATGGGGACAGACGACACCGCGGGATGGATGCCCTACACGCTGGCGGTTGATAATACCGCCGACATCACAAATCAATACCTGGTGGCAGGGCTGCGCGGCGGGCTGTTGAGCATGATCCTGTTCATCATCATTATCGTCCGCTGCTTTGTCAAGCTGGGATCGGCCCGGGGGAAGATCGCGGCGGAGTCGCGCCGGACGGAAATATTGTTGTGGGCGGCAGGCTCTGTTGTCTTCGCGCATGTCGTGAACTTCTTTTCCATCTCGTATTTTGATCAAATGGAGGTAATTTGGTATATGCTGGTGGCAATCATTGCCGGGGTCACGGCAGAAATCCTGGAGGCGAGACCGGCGATCACGCCGGGACTGTCCGCGGAGGAGGAGTCATCCGGCCTCCAAACATGGGATGGAGCGGAGCCGGTTGCGGCGGCAGAAAGTTAATCGAAGTTGCGGACAATGACGGAATTTCCGCTGGTTAGCGCAGTCATCCCGGCCTGCAATCACGCCGGACTGGTTGGGTGCGGTGTCAACCGCGTTCTGGCACAGTCATGGCGCCCTCTCTAGGGGCTCTTGTTTTTATGCCTCGAGCCAGTGTCATCATGCCCTGTTACAACCACGGGCGTTTCGTGGGCGAATCGGTGACGGCCATCCTTGCCCAGACCTTTGCTGATTTTGAACTCATTGTTGTGGACGATGCTTCAAGGGACGATTCGGTCCCCCTTCTCCGGGAACTTGCCCGAAAGGATGCGCGGGTAAAAGTCATTGTCCACGACCAAAACCGGGGGGCATCCCGCTCGCGCAACGATGGCTTGAGGGCGGCCGGCGGGGAATTTGTGGCGTTTTGCGACGCGGATGACGTTTGGAAGCCGGACAAACTGGGGCGGCAGATCCGCCTCTTGGAGGAACATCCGGACAGCGACATTACTTACTGTGATTCGCAAATCATTGACGAAACAGGGCGTCTGACCGGGGAGGTGTATAGTGATCAACATCCGCCTCCTCCAGCCCCGTCGGGTGATCTTTTCACGGCCTTGTGCGCGAGGAATTTCATAAACATGCAAACAGTGCTGGCGCGCCGCCGGCCGCTGGGGGAACGCCTGTGGTTCGATGAGCATATCAAGTGGGTTGAAGATTGGTGGCAGTGGATCCTTCTCGCGCGCCACCACCGGTTCCTTTACGAGCCTGCTTCTCTGGCTCTGTATCGCGTGCATCCGCAGAGCACGGCCCGCACGCAGCAAGCCGGACTGAGCAGGAATCGCTGCAAAGTGTGCCGGAGGAACCTTCGGACCCATCGGGATATGCCGATGGGGACGCAGGGGATCATCTGGTATCAAATTGGCTATGACTTGTGCCTCATGGGAAAAAGACGGCGGGGATGCCGCTTCATTTTGCAAGGTCTGCGCTATGGGTATGGAGGCGGGCTTCCCCCGCTCCGCCTTGCCAGAATGAGCGCGAGGCTGGTTCTCGAGTGGAGCCGGGGATTGATTCCACCCGGACGTTGCGTTGAAAACAGGCCGGGCTCATGACCATGGCGCCGATGCAATGCGGCCGCCCCGAAGAAATTTGCCGGCAAATTAAGCTTGATGCCTTTGGCGCACCCATCCATGACATCCAACGTTTCCATTATCATTTGCACCCGGAACCGCGCGGACAGCCTGCGCCAAACCATGCAATGCTTTGCATCCGCGGTGATTCCGGCGGGCTTGCGCCCGGAACTCCTCATCGTGGACAACGGATCCTCGGACCACACGGCAGAAATGGTGCGGCAGCATTCGGGCGGGCGCATTCCGATCCGATATTTGTCCGAAGCGACTCCGGGACTCTCCCGAGCCCGGAATGCTGGCATGGCCGCTTCCCGAGGCGAGGTCATTTTGTTTGCGGATGATGACGTGGCTCCGGCAATGAATTGGCTTGAACACATCTCCACCCCGCTCCTGCAGCGCCGATGCGAGGCAGCCTCCGGACGGGTGGAATTGGGGAAAGAACTTTCGCGGCCCTGGATGACGCCGCAACACCTGGCCTGGCTGGCCATCTTCCACGGTGGTTTGCGGCAACTCATCGGCGCCAACATGGGCTTCCATCGCTCGGTGTTGGAGCGCGTGCCCGAATTCGATGCCGAGTTGGGCGCCGGCGCCTCCGGATTCGCGGAGGAGACTCTTTTTTCCTGGCAATTGTTGGAAGCCGGTTTTCGCCTGGAATATATTCCGGAGGCCGTGGTGGTGCATCATCCCGACCCATCGCGGCTGATTCGTTCCAGTTGGCTTTCGTCCGCTCGCAAACACGGCGCCAGCACGGCGTATCTTTGCCATCATTGGGAGCACCAGGAGGTGAGAAACCCGCGGATGCGCGCCGGCTGCCTGCAACTCAAACTCCGGCTGCGAAGAATGGCGCAACCTCCGCCGCCGCCGGATGCCGAAGGCATTGCGGCGTGGGAAATGAGCTACGCGGCAAGATTGGAGACTTTGCGGCAATTCCTGAATGAACGCCGGCGGCCCAGGAATTATTCCAAACGCGGCCTGCGCAAGCTCCGCCCGGAATCCAACGAGCAAACTTGCCCATCGTCTGCAAAGGTTGAATCCGCCGCCGGACAGCGCAGTATTCGCGCGGACGACCCCTCCTTTGGAACCTTCCAGTAAGGACGGCCATGGAAAGGAATCATCGGTTGGGGCGCCGACTGGAGAACTGGCTTCTTGGCCGCCGCTTGCTCCAGAAGAAGCTTCAGGCGGATTCCCAAAAACGCCATCAATGAGTGTGGAGAACATTGGCGAAACAAACGGCGCGGCGAATGGGGTGAACGCGGCGGGCTTTTTGAACGGAGAAGGCGTCGAAAAGACACCAGATCCGAACGCGGAGCATTTTGCGACGGACCACCTGCGGGCGAATGTCAGGCATCGCACGGTCTCCAGCGGAGTTGTAACATTGACGTCCCAAGGGGCGAAGTTTGCGCTCAGTGTCGGTTCCACGGTCATCCTGGCGCGCTTGCTGGCGCCCCACGATTTCGGGCTTCTGGCCATGGTCACGACGCTGATGGGCCTGCTGCAAGTTTTCAAGGACGCCGGCCTCAACACGGCCACGATCCAGCGGGATGGAATTACCCATGCCCAGGTATCCAATTTATTCTGGATCAATGTCGCCATCGGGGGCTTATTCGCGTTGCTGATGGCGGCTTCGGCCCCGGTGGTCGCCTGGTTCTATCGGGAGCCAAACTTGATCGGCATTACGATCTGGCTCTCGGTCACATTCCTGGTCAATGGTTCCACCGTGCAACCTCAGGCCCTGTTGCTCAGACAGATGCGCTTCAAGGCGATTGCGGTGATCGAGGTCGGATCCATGACGGCGGGCTTGCTCGCCGGGGTGTTGATGGCGTTGACGGGCTGCGGGTACTGGTCCTTGGTCGGCATGTATCTGGCCAAGGAAGGCGCCGGGTTTGGGCTCACATGGCTGGTTTCCCGTTGGCGGCCGCAATGGCCGCAACGGCAAAGCGGCACGCGGCCGTTGTTGAAATTCGGCGTGACCATGACTGCAGGCTCCGCGCTCTACGCTCTGACCCGCGGCGTGGACAGCATGCTGGTTGGCTGGCGTTATGGCGCCAACGCCGTCGGACTGTATTCGCGGGCGCTGGCCCTGTTTATTCAGCCGCTGAACCAACTGCTGGGTCCGGTCGGCTCGGTGCTGCTGCCCACGCTCTCCCGGCTTCAAGACGAACCCGAGCGCTACCGCCGTGCCTTTCTCAAGCTTTTTGAGGGGATGGCCTTGGTGAGTTTCGTTTCCACCGGGCTGTTCTTCGCGTTGTCGCATCCCATTACGTTGGTATTGCTGGGGCCAAAGTGGGAGGCGGCCGCTGTCATGTTTAGGGGATTCACCTTGGCGGCGCTGTTCCTGCCCGTGGCGGCGCCGGTGGCATGGCTGTTAATCAGTCTGGGTCGCAGCCAGGACTATTTGCGGTGGAACATAGCCTATGCGGCCATTACAATTTCCTCTTTCGTCATCGGCTTGCCGTTCGGCCCGGTCGGGGTGGCGTTCGCCTTTTCCATTGGGGGGCTGCTGGTGGCGTTGCCGATCCTCTATTATATGGCCGGACGAACCGGTCCTGTGCGCACAAAAGATTTGTGGATGGGTTTTTTTCGGCACCTTCCGTTGTGGGCGATTGTGGCCGGGGCCACGTTCCTGGCGCGCGCCGGAGCCGCCCGATTTTCGCCGCTCCTCCAATTATTGATCTGCATGCCCGTTGGTTTGGGGGCGGCCATTGGGACCGTGCTGGCTGTTAAATCTCAACGGATCGTCGCCAGCTACATGCTGGCCTCAATCGGCGGGATGCTGCAGGCTCGAAGGAGAGCGGGAACCCCTTGACAAGAGCCTGCGCCTCACCTTGCTCCTCAACCCCAGGAGCGGAATGGTGGCATACCATGCCAGGCTCCTATCTCCGTTTTCGGCGTAGCGCAGGTTGACCTGGTCGCCCATCAACGGATGTAAAACAGAGGCAATTCGCGGCTCGGTTCCGGCCTGCTGCGGATCCTTGCGCGCGGAGAACATATTCTGGCGATACCACCACTCGATGGTTTCATGGTCCCAAATCTTCCAGCGCACGGAATCAGAACAGGCGAAACCTCGCCGGTTAAAAAGTTTTTGCCAATAGATGGGCCATTGACAATTCACATGATGCTGCCCGGGTTGCCCCGGACAGGCGGCGGAGAAAAGAACCCAGTTCGAATGTCCAACCAGAGAGTCAACCAGCGTTGCCGCGCAGGCCTCGTCCAGATGTTCGCCCACTTCCAAACACAGGACGACATCGAAACGCCGGCCCAAACTCCACGGCACAGTAAGGTCTTGCTGGCGGAAGAGACGTTCTGGAACCAGGAATTTATCCTTTGTTATCTCGGCGCCATCCACGCCAAACACATCCTGGATCCCGAAATCCAGGGCTGCTTTCAGCCAAGTTCCGGTCCCGCAGCCCACATCCAACAGGCTCCGCGGCTTGGCCTCCGCAAGGATGAGAGGGAGTGCCGTCTGCGGCCCTTCCAGCGTGTGTTTATTTTGAGAGTGCTCGTAGTCAACGCGCATTTTTTGGCGGCAATTTAAACCAAGTCCTTGAGCGCGTCAATCTCCATCATCATTCCAACCAGGAGATGACCCGGACCGGTTCCAATCGGTATGCCCTATCCAGCTATTATGCCAAGTCCGCATCTGGTCTTTCATCATTTTGGGCTGGCCGCGCTCCGTCCAGACGAGGC
>JBEKIA010000077.1:0-15965 GCA_050011995.1 Verrucomicrobiota bacterium | reverse complement strand
AATACGTAGGCCATAGATTTTGCGTTTTAATGTTTCAAGTTTTGATTTCGTTGCCGCAAGGGCAATCAACTGTCAACGACACTCCAACAATAGCAGACTTTCGCCCAAAGACAAGGGCGGCCTTGGCGGAATCTCCCGGCCTTCTGTCAGGCGGCCAGCCGGACAAAATTCCGGAGCAGTTGCAAGCCGACGTCCTGGCTCTTCTCGGGATGAAATTGCGTGGCAAAGACGTTGTCCCGCCAGACCGAGGACGCGAACGCCCGCCCATAAGTCGTCTCCGTCGCGGTGATGGACCGGTCCAGCGGCTCCGGGAAAAAGCTGTGGACGAAATAAACGTAGCTGCCGGACTCAATGCCGCGGTAGAGCGGACAGTCCGGGCGGAGGATGTCAATCCGGTTCCAGCCGATTTGCGGGATTTTCAGGTCCGCCTGCGCCGGGAAACGCACCACCTTGCCGCCGAATACGCCCAGGCCGGGGGCGCGGCTGTTGAATTCCTCGCTGCGCTCGAACAGCGCCTGATAGCCGACGCAAATCCCCAGAAAAGGCCGTCCGCCGCGGATAAATTCCTGGATCGCCCCCTGCAGTTCCTGCTTCCGCATGGCGTTGAGACAATCGTCAAACGCCCCGACGCCGGGCAGCACCACGGCCCGGGCCGCGGCCATTTCCTCCGGGCGGCGGGCGATGCGCGCGTCGCCGCCCGCCTGGAGAAGCGCCTTCTGCACGCTGCGCAAATTGCCCGAATCGTAGTCAATGAGAGCGATCACCGTGCGTCCAAGGTAACATCCGCCCGGCCAGGGTCAATGGCGGGCAAGATTTGCGGCGCTTTATCCATCATTGACATAATCATTGACATAATCATTGACATAATCAATGCAGTCCCACTATTTTTCGATGAACGCTGCACCCGCCCGGTCCGTATAGTTGCATCATGAGAACCGGCATGAAGACACTTGAACTTCCTAGTTCCGCCATTTCGGAAAACCGCGCGGCCGGCGTGGCGCGCGGGCCATGCTCCCGCTTCGTTGGCGTTGATGCCGGCGCGGAGACCATCAAGATGACGGAGGTGCTGGCGGTGGCCGGCCAAATCAAAATCCTGCGGTGGGAAATCCTGGAGCATGGCAAAAGGCCCGGCCCGTGCCTGCTCCAATTGTGGGAACGCTGGAACGGGTCCGGCGCCGGCGGCGCCGCCGTGACCGGACGTTTTTCCACGCAGATCCATCTTCCGCGCATTCCGGCCAAACAGGCGCAACTGCGCGGCTACCGCTTTTTGTTCGGCAACGAGCCGGCTACCATCGTCAATATCGGCAGCCACGGTTTTTCCGTGCTCGAACTGCGCGCCGGGGGCCTGACCGTGTTTCGGGAGAACAGCCGCTGTTCGCAGGGCACGGGCAATTTCCTCCGGCAACTGGTGGAACGATTCTCCCTCACGGTCGAGGAGGCGGGCGCCTTGTGCGCCGGCGTGCCAGACCCCGCGCCCCTGTCCGGCCGCTGCCCGGTGATTCTCAAGACGGACCTGACGCACCTGGCCAACAAGGGCGAGGACCGCGCGCGGATTCTGGCCGGTTTGTTCGACGCCGTTTGCGAAAATGTTTCCGTCCTCATCCAACCCGGCCTCAGCCCGGCGCGGGTGCTGCTCACCGGCGGGGTCAGCCGGTCGCCGCGTGTGCGCCGGATTTTTGGCCAACTGCTGGCCAGACAGGGAATGAATCTGGTGGCGGCGGATGAGGAACAATTGCTCTGCCTGGAAGCGCTGGGTTGCGCGCTCCTCGCGGCGGAGAATCCGGCCCCGCCGCCCGCGCCGGACCAACTGCTCCTGCCGCCGCGCGAATTGAAGCTGGAGCGTCTGCCCGCGCTGGCCGATTCGCTCCACCGCGTCCGCCGGATGCCGGCGCAGCCGTGGGCCGAAGTCAATGGCCAATTCCGCCGCCTGGTCCTCGGCTTGGACATCGGCTCCACCGGCTCCAAAGCCGTGGCGTTGGACTTGGCGGCGCGCCAAACCGTCTGGGAGGGCTATCGCCAGACGCTGGGCGACCCGGTCGGCGCCGCGCAGGATTTGCTCCGGCGCTTCACGGAAAATCCGGCCGCCAAATATCCGGTCGTCGCCTTTGGCGCCACCGGCAGCGGACGCGAAGCCGCCGGTTCGCTGCTCACCTCCTGCTACGGCCGGGACGCGGTGTTCATCGTCAACGAAATCGTCGCGCACGCCACCGGCGCCCTGCATTACGACCCGCGCGTGGACACGATTTTTGAAATCGGCGGGCAGGACGCAAAATACACCCGGCTGGCCGAGGGCCGCATCATTGACTGCGCCATGAACGAGGCGTGCAGCGCCGGCACGGGATCCTTCATCGAGGAGCAAGGCCGCAAGTTTTCCGGCATCCAGGATGTGCAACAGCTTGGCCTGGCCGCGCAAGCCGCGCCGGCGGGCGTCTCGCTGGGCCAGCATTGTTCGGTTTTTATGGCCGAGGTGATTGACGAGGCGGTCGCGGCGGGCGTGGAGCAACCGGCCATCATTTCCGGCCTCTACGATTCCATTATCAAGAATTATTTGAATCGGGTCAAAGGCAACCGCTCCGTCGGCAAGGTGATTTTTTGCCAGGGCATGCCGTTTTCCGCCGACGCCCTCGCCGCGGCGGTGGCGCGGCAAACCGGCAGCCAGGTGATCGTGCCGCCCCATCCCGGCATGGTCGGCGCGCTGGGCATTGCGTTGCTGGCGGCGCGCGAACTGGACGCCGCCCGGCTCGCGCCGCTGGAACTGGCGCGTTTCCTCGGCGCCAAAGTGGAGCGGAAGGACACGTTCGTCTGCGGCTCCAAGCGCGGTTGCGGAGGCGCGGGCAATCATTGCCGCATCGAGCGGCTCCGCGCGCTGGCGGGCGGGCAGCGTTCCCATTTCACCTGGGGCGGCGGCTGCGCGCTGCACGACCAGGGCGCTCGCAAAAGGAAATTGCCCGACCTGGCGCCGGATCCGTTTCGCCAACGGGATGAGCGCCTGCATAAACTGCTCGCCCCGCTGGCCGCCCCGCGCGGCGGCCCGCGCATGGCCCTGAGCGATGAATTCATGCTCAAGGGCCTGTTCCCGTTTTTCGCCGCTTATTTTCATGCCGCCGGCATGGATCTGGAAATTGCCGGCGGCGCGGGGCTGGACGCGCTCAAGCGCGGCATCCAGTGGGCGCGCGCGCCGTTTTGCGCGCCGATGCAGCTCTATCATGGCGTGGCCCGGCAACTGGCCGCCAGCGGGGCGGACTGGATGTTTGTGCCGATGATCCGCAGCCTGCCGGGCGCATCCGGTCAGCGCTGCTCCAACAATTGTCCGATTGTCCAGATGGCGCCCAAGGCGGTGGAGCGCGGGCTGGGCGCCGCCACGCCCCCGCGCATGCTTTCGCCCTTGTTTGATTTCGGCGCGGGCAATTTGGAATCGAAGGAGTTTTTGGCGGGCTGCGAGCGCATGGGGCGGGAATTGGGATTGGGCCGGCCTGAGCGGCTGGCGGCCTGGTCGGCCGGCGTTGCGGCGCAAGAGGAATTTGACGCCGCCGGCCAGGAGACGGGCCGGCGCGCCCTGGAGTTTTGTCGCGCGCAAAATCTGGTGCCGGTGGTGGTGCTGGGCCGCGATTACACCATTTACAACCAGGTGCTCAATTCCAACGTGCCGGCCATCTTGCGCGAGCAGGGCGCCATCGGGATTCCGGTGGATTGTTTTCCGCTGGAGGCGCGGACGCCGCTGTTTGCCGACATGTATTGGGGTTGCGGCCAGACCATCCTGCGGGCGGCGCATCAGGCGCGCCGCATGCCGGGGGTGTATGCGCTGTATTGCAGCAATTATTCCTGCGGCCCGGACAGCTTTAATTTGCATTTTGCCGCCTATGCCATGGCTGGCAAACCCTTCGTGGTGATCGAAACCGACGGCCATTCCGGTGACGCCGGCACGCGGACCCGGATCGAGGCCTTCCTGCATTGCGTGGAGGAAGACCGGCGCGCCGCCGCAAAGGGCGCGGCCCCGAACAATTTTGCGGGCGTCCAATTCAGCGGTTTGCGGCCCGGCGATTTTCGGCAGGGCAACGGCCCGCCCGAAACGATGCTGGTCGCCCACATCGGCCCGGCCTCCGAAGCGGTGGCGGCCGTCTTTCGCGGGCTGGGATTCAACGCGGAAGGCCTGCCCGCCCCGGATGCGCAATCCTTGCGCATCGGCCGCCGCCACACTTCCGGCAAGGAATGTCTGCCCATGCCCTTGACCCTCGGCTCGCTCCTCCAGCGCCTGGAACGAGCGGCGGCGGGGGAAAAATTCATTTACCTCATGCCCTGCACCGACGGCCCCTGCCGGTTTGGCGTCTATAATTTGCTCAACAACATCGTGCTCGAACGGCTCGGCTGGCGCGACCGCGTGCGCATCTGGTCGCCCAAGGACACCGGCTACTTCGACGGCCTGCCGGCGGGAACCGAGATGCTGGTGTTCGCCGGCCTGGCGGCGAGCGACTTTTTATTGCAGGCCAGGCTCGATGTCCGTCCCGTCGAACGGAGGCGGGGCGGAACGGAAGAACTTTACGCCCGCTGCCTTCGCCAACTGCTGGCGCAACTGGAGTCGGCGGCGCGCGGCCGCCTGTCGCTGGGCGCGGCCTTGTGGCAGGTGGCCAGCGGACGGCTCTTCGGCCTCCGCCAACTGCTCCGGCGCGCGGGCCGCCAATTCGCCGCCCTGCGCGGTCCGGGCGAGCTGCCGCGCGTGGCCTTGACGGGCGAAATCTATGTGCGCGGCGTGGACCTCAGCAACGACGGGCTGATCGAAAAACTGGAGGCGCGCGGACTGCGCGTCCGCCTGGCCCCGAAAATCGAATGGGTCAACTACTGCGGTTTCACCCAGCGGCAAATGGATGGCCGCAACCGCTTGGTGGACGCTTTGAGTCATCTGGTTCGCCGCCGCATCGAAAGCGCGGCCCTCTCGGCCATGGCCCCGCACCTGGATTGGCCGCCCCTGCCCACCACCGCCCAGGCCTTGGCGGCGGCGGAACCTTATGTGGACGCCGCGCTCCACGGCGAAGCGGTATTGACCGTGGGCGGTGCGTTGCACCAATGGCATCACCAGCACATTGACGCTGTGGTCAGCGTCGGGCCGCTGGAATGCATGCCCGCCAGAATCGCCGAGGCGCAATGGCAGCACGTGGGCGAGCGGGAAGGGGTTTTGAGCCTGGCGCTGGCTTTCAACGGCGACCCCATCAACTCGTCGGCCCTGGACAACTTTGCCTTTGAAGTCAAAGAGCGCTTCCAGGCCGGGAAATCCCCGGCGCAATTGGACAGCAGCTTGCGGAGTGAGGAGGAAAAACCCGGGAGAACGCTGTTCAATGCGGCCTCTCATGTGAAGCCAGAAATTCATCAGGCCCCATGACAGGGATTTCGCATAAGCGGCTAATAAGCTTGACTGATTCGGTTCGGGAAGGCATCCTCTCCGCATAATCCAAATCCAAAGGAAACCATTATGAAACCTCGATCCGTACTTGGCTCCACTCTCTTGTGCTCTCTCGCCCTGGCGGCGGGCAGCAGTTCGGTTTCAGCCCCAACTGATTCGGACATCCCTCACTTGCGCAGGCAGGGGACCGCCACCCAACTGATCGTGGACGGCAAACCGTTCCTGGCGCTGGCGGGAGAATTGAGCAACAACAGCGCCACCAGCCTCGAGAACATGAAGGCGGTATGGCCGAGGCTCGTCGCCCAGTCCAATCTCAACACCGTCCTGGCGGGCGTTTCCTGGGCGCAGATCGAACCCCAGGAAGGAAAGTTCGACTTCACTGTGCTGGACGGCGTCATCCGCGAGGCGCGGACCCACAACATTCGCCTGGTGCTTTTGTGGTTCGCAAGCTGGAAGAATGGCCTGTCCAGCTACCCGCCCCTTTGGGTGAAGAAGGATTTCGAGCGGTTCCCCCGCGTCCAGATCGCGGGGGGCAAGAGCATCGAACTCCTCAGCCCCTTCGGCGATGCGAACCGGGACGCCGATGCCCGCGCCTTTGCCGCTCTGATGCGGCACGTCAAGGCAGTGGACGGCCGGCAGCACACGGTTATCATGATTCAAGTGGAGAACGAGGTCGGCATTCTCGGCGACTCCCGGGACCGCTGTCCCGCTGCCAACCAAGCCTACGCCGGGCCGGTGCCCAAGGACCTGATGGACTACCTTCAGCAGCACAAGGATACCCTGGCGCCGGAACTCCGCGCGGCATGGGCTGTCGGCAACTTCAAGACCTCGGGGACTTGGGAGCAAATCTTTGGTCCGGGCAGGCCGGAGTCGGTCCCGCCGATACCGGAATCGGAACGCGCCACCGCGTGGCACCAATCGTGGTGGCTGGTGGACGAAATCTTCATGGCTTGGCGCTATTCCATGTACGTCAACAAGGTGGCCGCCGCCGGCAAGGCGGAATACGACATCCCGATGTACGTCAACACCTGGCTTCAGGAGCCTCAGAATCCGCAGCCGGGAAATTTTCCCAGCGGCTGTTCGGAGCCGGAAGTGCATGACATCTGGCGGTTTGGCGCCCCGAACATAGACTTCCTGGCGCCGGACCTCTATGTGGCAACGTTCGCCGAGACCAGCGGACGCTTTACCCGGAACGGCAACCCGTTGTTCATACCCGAAACCAGGAATCAGATGCTCGCCAAGGCGCTCTACGCTTTCGGACGTCATGATGCGATCGGTTTGTCGGTGATGGGGATCGAAAGGTCAGCCACCCCCGACCCGGAACTGATAAGTTGTTACGACTTGCTCACGCAATTAGCGCCCCTGATTTCCGAGCACCAAGGCCAAGGCACGATGTCCGCCGTCCTGCTCGGCCCGGACGACCCGCCGCAGAAGGTCGCACTGGGGAATTACACGCTGGAGGCCGCGTATTTGAGGCCCCGAGTCGCAGCGGGGACAACAAGCTCCGCGCAGCAACCCCTGCCTTCCGCGGGGGCTATTTTCATTGCGATGGGGCCTGACGAGTACTATCTGGCGGGCAGCGGCGCGAGCGTCACTTTTTCGCCAAACATTCCGGGACCGGGGCAAGCCGGACTAGGCATAGTGGAAGAAGGCAAGTTCGTCAACGGCCGTTGGATTCCCGGCTGCCTGCTCGCGGGAGACGACACCGGGCAGGGCAAGAACATCTCGCTCCGCAATGCGGGCATCCAGCGCGTGGTGCTGTACCGATACCGTTGAACGCGGCCAGACACGGCATTTTATGAAAAGCCTCATCCTGGTGTCCACTTTTGTTGTTCTCGCTTGTGCGTTTGTCGCAGGCTGTGGGGAAAAACAGTCAAACTCATCCGCGGAAGATCCCGGTTCTCAATTGACGGCGTCAGACTTGGCAATGCTCATGGATTTCCACGCATGGAATGTGCGCATCCCGGAATCCCAGCAGCCATTCAGGAGCATCCGGCTTGTGATTGTCAAACCTGACGGCACAATCGTTCCGAAATTTTCCGCCGCGAACCAACCCGGATATTTGTCTTGCTCTTCCATTGTCCTGGGTTTTCGTGTCGAGCAAGGGACCTTTTCGGGGCACTTTAACATCCGGGACACCAAAGGAGGCGGCCAAGGCTATGGCCTCAGCTTTACGGATGCATTCGCAAATTCTGATCCAGCATGGGTGATAGCAAGCCCTGTATGGAACGGAAACCGCGCCCAGCTCGCCAGGGCCACGAAAAGTGGTGAAATGAAGGACAGCATTCTAGCTATCGAGCTTCTGAAATGAAGGCTGCGTAGAAGCGGGGACCGGGAGGCCCTGCCTCCAACACCCCGTCACGCTTGGCAGGAGCACACCAGGTTCCGGTCGCCATAAACGTTGTCCACCCTGGACACGGCGGGCCAGAATTTGTGCTCGCGCGTCCAGGGGGCGGGGAAGGCGGCTTGCTCGCGGGCATAGGGGCGGTCCCAGGGGCCGCTGATGACGGCTTCGGCGGTGTGGGGGGCGTTCTTGAGGAGGTTGTTTTGCGGGTCGGCCCGGCCGGATTCGACCGCCTGGATTTCGGCATGAATGGCGATGAGGGCGTCGCAGAACCGGTCCAGTTCCTCCAGGGATTCGCTCTCGGTCGGCTCGATCATCATCGTTCCCGGCACGGGGAAGGAAATGGTGGGGGCGTGAAAGCCGTAGTCCATCAGGCGCTTGGCCGCGTCCTCCACTGTCACGCTCTTAAAGGGACGGAAGTCAATAATACATTCGTGGGCGACGAAGCCGTTTTTGCCCTTGTAGAGCACGGGGAACCAGGGATGGAGGCGGCGGGCGACATGGTTGGCGTTGAGGATGGCGGTCTGGGTGGCCCGGGCCAGGCCGGCCCCGCCCATGAGCGCGATGTAGGCCCACGGGATCATCAGAATGCCGGCGCTGCCCCACGGCGCGGCGGCCACGGGGCCGATGGGGTCTTCGCCGCCCAGGTTGACCAGCGGGTGGCCGGGGAGGAATTCCACCAGGTGCCCGGCGACGCAAATCGGCCCCATGCCCGGTCCGCCGCCGCCGTGCGGAATGCAGAAGGTCTTGTGGAGGTTGAGATGGCAAACGTCCGCGCCCATGTCCGCCGGGCGGCAGAGGCCGGCCTGGGCGTTCATGTTGGCGCCGTCCATATAGACCTGGCCGCCGCAGTCGTGTATAATTTTGCAAATCTCCACGATTTCCTCCTCGAAGACGCCGTGGGTGGAGGGATAGGTCACCATGAGGGCGGCCAGCTCGCCGGCATGCTCCCCGGCCCGGGCGCGCAAATCCGGGAGGTCAATGTTGCCCTGCGCGTCGCAGGCCACGGGGACGATTTTCAAGCCGGCCATGGCCGCGCTGGCCGGGTTGGTGCCGTGGGCGGAAGCCGGAATGAGACAGACATTGCGGGCGGCCTGGCCGCGCGTCTCCTGGTATTTGCGGATGACGAGCAGGCCGGCGAATTCGCCCTGCGCGCCGGAATTGGGCTGGAGGGAAACGCCGGCAAAACCGGTGATCTCGGCCAGCCACTCCTCCAGTTGCCGGAACAGGGTCTGCCAGCCGCGCGTCTGGCGCACGGGGGCGCAGGGATGAAGGCGGGCCAGTTCCGGCCAGGAGACGGGGAGCATTTCCGCCGCGCCGTTGAGCTTCATGGTGCAGGATCCGAGCGGGATCATGGAAGTTGTCAACGATAAATCCCGCGCTTCCAGGCGGCGGATGTAGCGCAGCATCTCCGTTTCCGAATGGCAGCGGTTGAACACCGCCTGCCGCAAATACGGGGTGGCGCGCCTCAAGGGAGCGGGGTAACCGGGACAAGCAACCCCGGCGGCCAGGTCCGCCGGCGAAAAGGCGGGCGGCTGGCCGCCGTTGCACACGGCCAGGATGTCGGCCACGTCCTTCTCCGTCGTCGTCTCATCCAGCGAGATGCCGATGGTGCGGGCGTCGAAGACCCGAAAATTCATGCGGCGGGCCTCCGCTATTTTTATGAGATCCGCGCTGTGCCCCCCGCCCAGGCCGATCTTGAGGGTGTCGAAGAACAGCCCGCTGCCGGAGCCGCCGGTTTCCAGGCCGAGTTGCGCCAGGCCCTTGGCCAGGATCATTGTCAAGTAATGGATGCGGCCCGCAATTCCAGCCAGCCCCAGCGGCCCGTGATACACGGCGTACATGGAAGCCATGCAGGCCAGCAAGGCCTGGGCGGTGCAGACGTTGCTGGTGGCTTTCTCCCGGCGGATGTGTTGCTCGCGCGTTTGCAGGGCCAGGCGCAGGGCGGGGCGGCCCCGGGCGTCTTTGGATTGCCCGACCAGGCGGCCCGGGATCAACCGCTTGCAGGCCTCGGTGGTGGCAAAGAAGGCGGCATGAGGGCCGCCATAGCCGAGCGGAACGCCGAAACGCTGCGCGCTGCCCACCGCCACATCCGCGCCGAATTCCCCCGGCGGGCGCAACAGCGTCAGCGCCAGCAAATCGGCCGCCACCACCAGCAAGGCGCCGGCGGCGTGCGCCTGGCGGGCGAAATCCTCATAATCGAAAATCGCGCCGTCCGTGGCCGGATACTGGACCAGCGCGCCAAAAACTTTGTCGCTGAATTGAAAGGTCTGGTGATCGCCAACCAAAATTTCAATTCCGAGCGGGCGGGCGCGGGTCCGCACCACTTCCACGGTTTGCGGATGGCACAAGTGCGAGACAAAGAAGGCGGGGCGCTCCGGTTTGAGGTGATGGCACAAGTGCAGGCCCTCGGCGGCGGCGGTGGCTTCATCCAGCAGGGAGGCGTTGGCGATGGGCAGGCCGGTCAAATCGCTGACGAGGGTCTGGAAGTTGAAGAGCGCCTCCAGGCGGCCCTGGGAAATCTCGGCCTGATACGGCGTGTAGGGTGTGTACCAGCCGGGATTCTCCAAAATGTTGCGCTGGAGGACCGGCGGCGTGAAACAATCCGAATACCCCATGCCGAGGAAGGAGCGGAAAACCTGGTTTTGGCCGGCCAGGGCGCGCAATTCAGCCAGGACCGCCTGTTCGCTCCGGCCCTCCGGCAGGCGCAGCGGGCGGGCGAGGCGGATTTGCGGCGGCACGACTTGGGCGATAAAAGCATCCAGGCTGGCGAAGCCAAGCCCGCCGAGCATCTTCGCCGTTTCCTCCGCGCCGGGGCCGATATGGCGGGGAACGAACGACTCGGCGGGGCCGGGAGAAAAGGAGGCGCCGCCCGTGGCGGCGGCGGGCGCGGCGGGCGTGTGAGAACCAGTCAACGATACTGACATCCTGCGAAGTTAAAATGCGCGGGCCGCAAAGCAAGCGAGTTTTAGGGATTTATCCGCCCACAGGGCACCCGGTTCAGCGCCGCTCGGCCCTTTTCATCACGATTCCATTCCCGGTAAAGCCGGCAAACTCGTAACCCTCCTTGCCCAGCAGATTCATGACCAGAGTCATGAAGTACGGGGCTTCCGCGCACCCCTCCGGCGCTTTTTCCCGGGCCAGCCGCCCGGCATAAAACTCGACTTTGGTGTCCGGCCGGACCACATACACATTCGAGGGACTGCCGCCCCATTCGATGGTGGCGTATTGGAATGCGGCGGGAACCGGTTCGACGGCGGCGCGCGTGGCGGTCAGCGCGGCCAGGCCCAAAACACAGAGAATGGCGAGGGAAAGAATGACGGGATGTTTTTTCATATTGATGGAGCTTCCAGTTTGGATGGATGATGGATTCGATAATTTGGACACGGATGGATTGCATGCGTGTCAAAGAGGCAGACGCCGGAAAATGCCCGCTGGTTACGATGGAATGGAGGCCGCGGCCGCGGCAGGCCTTCACCCTTGACTCGAAGAACCAATGGGAACGGTCGCGCCCGGATTGGCGCCCAGCTTCACCACCACGTCCAAGTCTCCGCCCTGCGCTTGCGCGCTGCCCGTGGCAGGCGGGCCGCCGGGGATGGCGTTTCGGCTGAATACGGACACCCGGATCGGTCCTTCGCAGACATGGTTGAAGACGAAATGGCCTTTGGAATCCGTGGTCGTGGCGGCGTCGAAGGTGGGCTGGCCGCTTCCACTAATGGTCGCCTGCGCCCCCGGCACAGGCTTGTCATTCGCGTCCACCACCCGCCCCTCCAGTTTTTGATCCGCCAATTTAAGCGTGACGGGCTGTAATTGGAGGTTGGTCGTTTGCGTTTCCGTGGCCGCCACCTGCCGGTTGGTGGCGCCGTAGCCGGAGGCCGTGACAAACAACGAGTAATGTTGACCCTGCGGAAGAAGGCCGATGGAGAATGCGCCTTGCGCGTCCACCTTGTTCTGCTGTTGCTGGCCCAAAGGACTGCTCCCAAGCCCGGCAAAAATGACGAGGCTGAACGTCGCGTTTTTCACCGGCGCGCCGCCGGGATCCTTCACGGAGCCGGAGAGGGTGAGCGCGGCTTGCAGGGGCACGTCCACATTTGTTGCCTTTTCATCCACCGGAACCGCCGAGGCCAGATTGTGTTCCGGATCGCGCGCGACCAGCAAATACCGGTTGGTTGCAAGCACGGTTGCTCCGCCCCGCCTCACCGCCCCCGCGCGCGGGGCCGGGCTGCGATACTGCCAGGTGATCGAATACTTTCCGTCGGCGTCACTCTTGATTTCCGTGATCATGCCATAGGCTGGGATGATCATAAGCCGCGCCCCGGAGACAGGTGAGCCGGAAGGATCAAGCACCTTGCCGGAGGTCGTCACCAACTGCGCGCCGGGGCTGTTCAAGCCGTTAATCCCGAGCCGGATGACCACATTGGTGTCGCCGCCCTGCGTCTGGATGTTGCCGCTCAAGACGGCCCCTAGCACGGCGTCGCGCAACGAGGCGTCGCCGCCCCGCGCCTGGATGTTGCCGCTCAAGGGATTGCCGTTCCAGTTGGCGTACAGGCGGATTGGCCCCTCGCAGACGGCGACCAGGGCAAAGCGTCCCCGGGCATCGGTGGTGGTGTTGGCGACCGGTTGCCCTTCTTCGCCTTGCATAAACACATTCGCTCGCGAAACCGGCTTGCTGTCAGGACCCAACACCTGCCCGGCCAGTTTTTGGTCGGCCGCCTTGAGCACGGCGGGCGGGAAATCGAAATGATTGGTCTTGGTCTCTCCGGCTTGCGCCTCGGGTTTGGCCGTGCCATAGCCTGGGGCCGTTATCCACGCGAAGTAATGTCGTTCCTGCGGCAGGTCTTTGATCTCAATGACTCCCTGGTTGTCGGCGTCGGCGGGAAGCTGGTTGAAAGAAAAGGTCGAATTTCCCGACGAAACATTCAAGCTTTCCATCGCCGTTGGAATCGGTTTGCCATTCACATCCCGCACCTTGACCGAGAGCGTCAAGCCCTCTTGGAGCCGCAGGTCCAGATTGGTCGTCGTTTCATCAATGTCGTGGCTCACGGCCAGATGGTGTTCCACATCGCGGGCATAGAGGAAGGGTGTTTGCCCGCTTCCGGAATTTTGCTTCATCCATGCGATTGAATACTTTCCGTCCGCGTCACTCCTGATTTCCAGATTCATGCCATTGGCTGGGATGACCATAAGACGCGCCCCGGCGACGGGCGCGCCGGAAGGATCCAGCACTCTGCCGGAGGTCCTCACCATCTGCGTGCCAGGCCCGCCTCCCTGGCCATTGGCCGCGAACTGGATTACCACATTGGTGTCGCCGCCCTGCGCGTGGATGTTGCCGTTGAGGTAGTTGCCGCCGGCAATCTGGCTGCTGGCGTAGACGCGGACCGGCCCCTCGCAGACGGCGTTAAAAGCAAAGCGCCCTTGCGCATCGGTGGTGGTGTGGCCGGCCGGTTGCCCTTCTCCTTGAATGTTGACATCGGCCCCCGCGACCGGCTTGCCATCCAGCCCCAGCACCTGCCCGGCCAGTTTGTGGTCGGCTGCCTTGAGCACGACGGGTGGGAACTTGAAATAGTTGGTCTTCGTCTCCGCGGCTTGCGCTTGAAGTGTGGTCGTGCCATAGCCTTTGGCCACAATTGTCACGCTGTAATGCCGCTCCTGCGGCAGGTCTTGGATCTCGATAACGCCCTGGCTGTCGGCATTGGCGGGAATCTGGTTGAAAGCAAAACCCCTGTTTCCTTCATAAGCAAGCAAACGCGCCTGCGCCGTGGAAACCGGCTTGCCCTTCGCATCCTGCACCTTGACCGAGAGCGTCAGTGCCTCTTGCATGCGCAGGTCCAGGTTGGTCGTCGTTTCATCCAGATCGCGGCTGGCCGCCAGATGGCGCACCAGATCGCGGGCATAGATGAAAGGTGTTTGGCCGCCTCCGAGATTTTGCGTGATCCAGGCGCACGAATACTTTCCATCCGCGTCGCTCCTGATTTCCGTGTTCATGCCATTGGCCGGCGCGACCGACAGGCGCGCCCCCGCAGCAGGCGCGCCGGAGGGATCAAGCACCTTGCCGGAAGTCCTCACCATCCGCGCGTTCGGCCCTCCCCCCTGGCCATTGACCGCGAACTGGACCACCACATTGGTGTCGCCGCCTTGCGCCCCGACGACGACGTTCATGTAGCTGCCGCCTGCGCCCTGGCCGGAGGAGTTCACGCTGACGGGCCCTTCGCAGACTGATGCAAAGGCAAAGCGGCCCTGGGCGTCGGTCGTGGTGTTGCCGCCCGGTTGACCTTCGCCTAGAAAATTCACATTGGCGCCGGCGACCGGTTTGCCATCTGGTCCCAACACCTGCCCGGCCAGTTTGAGGTCCGCCGCCTTGAGCACGGCGGGCGGGAAATAGAAATGGTTGGTTTTCGTTTCTCCTGGCTGCGCTTGGAATGTGGCCGAGCCGTATCCTTTGGCGCTAATCGACACGCTGTAATGCCATTCCTGCGGCAGCCCTTTGATCTCGATCACGCCCCGGCTGTCGGCACTGGCGGGAATCTGGCTGAAAGCTAAACCCATGTTTCCTGCATAAGCCATCAAACGCGCCTGCGCCGCGGGAATCGGGTGGTCCTTCGTATCCTGCACTTTGATCGAAAGGGTCAACGCCTCTTCCAGGCGCAGGTCCAGGTTGGTCGTTGTGTCATCAAGCTCGTGGCTCACCGCCAGATTGTCCTCCGCATCACGGACATAAATGAAAGATATTCTTTCGCTCCTGGCGCCCCCGGAATTCTGCTGCTGCCAAGTGATCGAATACGTTCCATCCTCGTCGCTCCGCACGTCCATGTTCCTGCCAAAGTCCTGCGCGACCGACAAGCGCAATCCTGCAACAGGCGCTCCAGAGGGATCAAACACCTTGCCGGAAGTCGTCACCATCCGCGCATTGGCCCCGCTCTGGTTAATGAGAGCCAATTGGATCACCACATTGGTGTCGCCGCCTTGCGCCTCGACGCCGCCGTTCATGTAGTTGCCGCCTGCGCCCTGGCCGTTGGCGTTCACGCGGACCGGCCCTTCGCAGACGGCATCAAAAACAAATCGGCCTTCGGCGTCGGTCGTGGTGTTACCGCCCGGCTGCCCTTCGCCTTGGATATTCACATTGGCTCGGGGAACCGGCTTCCCGTCCGGCCCCAACACCTGCCCGGCGACTTTGCGGTCAGCCGCCTTGAGCACGACGGGCGGGAATTGGAAATGGTTGGTCTTGGTCTCCCCGGTTTGCGCCTGCAGACTGGCCGTGCCATAGCCCTTGGCCATGATCGTCAGGGTATAATGTCGTTCCTGCGGCAGGTCTTTGATCTCAATGACGCCCTGGTCATCGGCCCCGGCGGCCATTGGCTCGAAATGAAAGCTCGAATTCCCCGCCCACAGAAACACGTTTCCCGTGGCTGCAGGAACCGGCTGGCCGGCCGCATCCTGAACCTTCACCGAGAGCGTCAGCGCCTCTTGCAGGCGCAAATCCAGATTGGTTGTTGTTTCATCCAAGTCGTGGCTCGCCGCCAGATGGCGCTCCACATCCCGGACATAAATGAAGGGAATTTGCGCGCCGCCGAAATTCTGTTTTTCCCATGTCATTGCATACTTTCCGTCCTCGTCGCTTCGCTCGTCCAAGCTCCTGGCAAAGCTCGACCCGAGCGACAAGACCGCCCCGGAAACAGGCGCGCCGGAGGGATCCAGCACCCTGCCGGAGGTCGTCACCATCCGGGCGTTGGCCCCGCCCCCTTGTCCATTGACCGCGAACTGGATCACCACATTCGTGTCCCCGCCCTTCGCCTGGATATTGGCGTTCATGAAGTTGCCTCCCATCCCCATCCCGCCGCCGCCCTGGCTGTTGGCGTACAATTGGACCGGCCCTTCGCAAACGGCATCAAAAGCAAAGCGGCCCTCCGCATCGGTGGTGGTGTTGCCGGTTGGCTGCCCTTCCCCTTGGAAACTCACGTTGGCTCCGGCAACCGGCTTGCTGTCAGGACCCAACACTTTCCCGGCGAGTTTTTGATTGGCCGGGGAAAGCGAGATGGGTGGAAAGACGACACGGTTGGTTCGCCGCGCCGGCGCTTGCATCTGCGCGGAAGCCGAGCCGTAGCCTTTGGCGGATACGTTGACGACGTAGCCATCCGCCGGCAGGAATCCGGTGAACTCCATGCGGCCCACGGCATCGGACCTGGTGGGTTGGCCGTTCGGTCCGCCGTAGCCGCCGTTCGCGTTCAT
>JBEKIA010000076.1:0-16096 GCA_050011995.1 Verrucomicrobiota bacterium | reverse complement strand
GGAACAGCCACGGCGGCGCTGGTGCTGGCCTGAGGAATTGCGAGGGCGATTCGGATCCAGATTAGGAACTAAGAAGGAAGAGGAGAAAAGCGGACGGGCGGGAGGAAAGCATGAAGATTACGATGACAGCGGCGGGAGGAAAGGCCTTTGTCCTGGCGGACGACGCCAGCGGGGCGACGGTGCAGGACGGGTTTTGCCCCAAACAAACGCGGATTTTGCAAAGCCAGCCTCTATTCCGCGGCAGCTACAAGGCCAACTTGGCGCGGTTCAACCTGGAGAACCGGCTGCAATTCACGGTGGAAAGAGTTTTTGCCACGGTCGAAGCGGCCTTGAATTTCATGGCCTCCCACCCAGACCAGGTCCCGGTCGCGGGCACACTCACTCTTTACAACCGGTCCTCCACCGGCCAGGCCAGCCGGTCGCTGGGCAACGCGGTGATGGTCAGTGTGGAGTGCGTGGAGCATGTGGGGGTGAGTTGCAAGTTCCAATACACGGTGGCCGGAAACGGGGCGTGGCAGTGAAGCAAATAAAAAATGCAAAATGCGGAGTGGAGAATTCTGCATTCCCAATTCTGCATTCCCAATTTGAGATATGAGCGCGATAGTTGTTTTGCCAATTCGATTGTTCTGCGATCTGGCGGCGCGAAACCAGGCGCTGGTGGACCTTTCCACCGGCGCCCCGCCAGTATTCTATAGAGGTGATGACCTTGAGATTGACATTGGGATCGGCCAGGCCGGCGCGCTGCTCGCGCCCAACTTGTCCAACATCACCAGCGTCACCTGCCAGATTTTTGCCAACGGCGAAAACGACACCAACCCTCCCGTCATGTCCTGCACCGTGCTGGCCGCCGCGATGAATCTCACCTTGACGGCCGCTCAATGGTCCGCGGAATCCGCCGCCCCTCACGCCGCTTTTATTTTCCCCAACGCGCAGACGGTTGTGCCCCTCAACGGCCAGGCCAGCGCCAACATGTGGCTTCGCATCACCTGTTTGACAGCCGACGCCACGCCCAAGGTCCTCACCCTGCTGGACGGAGCGATCACGGTTTTGGACGGGCCGGTCTCGACGGCCAGCCCCCCGGGACTGAGCAATGCGCGCTTTTTCACGGTCGCCGGGAGGCAGGTCCTTCAAATTCTTAATGACACGGACGGGTATTGGTATTCGATCGGGATCGAGGACGACAACGGCGTGCCCAGTTTGTATGTGAGCGACAACCATTCTTGACCTATGAAAATGACAAATGACAAATACTCAATGGCCAATGCTCAATCGGGGCGGCTTATTGGGAATTGGGAATTGAAAATTGGTTATTGGTTATTGGCCTTTGCCATTCTCCATCTTCCCTCCTCCCTCCTCGCGCAGACCCGCTCGGCGGTGCAGGTGGCGAACGCGACGGGGGCGCTGGCCGCGCCGACGAACTTTTTCGCGGCCAACAGCAATCTGCTCAACCAGGCCGTCAACAACAGCCACGGCGGCGGCGGCGGCGGCGGCGCCACCAACGGCATCCAGCAGTTGAACGGCTACGGCACCAACACGACGCTTTACGGGGCCGTCAATGGCGCGACCGGCCTGCCATTTATTGACAGCAGCGCGACCAACGGGCTTCTGTCCGCGAACAGCATCGGCTCCGGCCAGACCAATCTGAATGCCAGTCTCTTTACCAACTTGGCGATCACATCGCCGCTTCCCATCAACGACAACGGGGCGCCCTATCCTCTGGCGCTGACCAACAGCACCAATGGCCTGGCCATGGACTTTACGCCGGACGGGAGAATGGATTTGTATAATTACAACGCGGCGGAAGGAAGCGTGCTGGCCTTTTACGATCTGGGTTCCCTCGCCAGCCTGCCCTTTGCCATCGGCCACGCCGGCTGGCGGGCCTATGATGACGCGGGCAACATGGACACATACACCATCATCGCCGGCGATCTGGAGAGCGCCGCGCACACCGCCCTGAGCAGCCGCCTGGATTTCGGCATCATGCTCAACCAGAATGCCGCGGGCGGCAACGCGCAGCCCGGCACTCATTTTTATTTGGATCCCACCAACGGCCTTTCCCTTCCCGGCCTGCCCATCACCGATCAATACGGCCTGGTGCGGATCGGCAACCCCGGCGGCAAAACCGTATTCCAGGGATCCATCAGCAATAACATCGAAGTCCTCAACGGGGCCATCGGCGTCGGCCTTGCGCCGACCAACGCCATTATGATTGACACCTCCATGTCCTCGAATAACGGGGTGATGCTGAAAAACCCCTGGACGCCGGGAACGTTGGTCGGCAATTATTACGGGAGCAACGGCCAGGGAGTGCTTGACTTGTATGCCGCGGACGGGGCCACCGTCGCCAGCCGGATCAGTTCCGTCTCCAACGCCAACAGTTTCTTTGCTCTCAATGGCGGGCGCGTTGGTTTTGGCCTTGCAAGTCCCAACATGAATGATCTGGTGGATTCCTCCGGCCCGGTGGGAGCGCCCAAGTTTTACATGGAAGACCCGGCCGGCGGGAACGGCTATGCGGCCGTCGCCCGCTATCAGGGCGTGACAGGCCTTTACGACAGCGAAACCGGCTACGTTTGGATCTACAACACCAACACGCAGACCTACACCAACATCCCGCCAAACGTCTTCATGAGCAACGCCCTCTTCATGAGCAACGTGACCGCCAACAGCTTCCTGAACGCCTTGGGCGGCTCTTTCGGCAACCTGCTCGTGACCAACAAACAAACCAACCTGGCCCTCACGCCCAACGCCTTCGTTTACACCGGCTCCGACGACAGCCTGGCCAGCACCCTCAACGGCGCTCTCTGGACCAACCTGACAGCCGCCAACATCCCCGGCCTGGGCAACACCGCCATGCTCGCCGGCATTTCCACCAATTTAGTTCGCCTCCCCGCCGACTGGTATATCGCCGAGTCCACCAACGGCAGCACATTCTGGGCCTTTCGCGGCGATCTCCAGCAGAGCATGACCGGCACGGACTGCGGCGCGCTCGTCCAGGCCGTGGTGAATAATCCGGGCGCGACCGGCTTGCAGAAGTCGCTGCACTTTTGCGCCTCCCCTTCCACCAACGGCAACCTCTACGGCGAGGCTTATTACACGATCACCAACACGGTCATCATCACCAATGATTGGATCATCACCGGAGAGGGCGACCGCGGCACCATCATCGCCCCGGCCCCGGGCGGCAACGGCCCCATCTTCCAACTTGGCACCGCCGGCATCAGCACGGTCTCCATTGTCAAATTCAGGGATATCCGCTTCGAGGGCGTTGGCTCCGGGTCGGCCTCGGTGGGCGTCCTCGTGACCAACTGCCCGGAGCCGAACTTCGAGGACTGCGAATTTGACCAGTTCACCAGCGCCGGAATCGCCTATGCCAACATCGCATCGGCGTCCACGACTTGGGCCACCGTGCGCAGTTGTTGGTTTCCTGTCAACACCGGCGGCTTTGGCATCGTCATCAGCAGCCCGGCCGGGACCAACAACGCGGCTTTTGTCTCGGAAGTCTTTATTTCCGACAGCGAGTTCAGCGACAACGGCGGCGGGGCCATCCTCATCACCAACGGCTTCAAGAATGTCAGCATCGAAGGCTGCCGCTTCGTCAGCACGGTCAACCCGCAAACCGTCCCGCCGATCTGGGTTGGCTTCGGCTCGCAGATTGACGTGGAGGACAACGAGTTCATCGGCTTCCAAATGAGCGGCTTCCTCGGCCCCATTGTTTTCAGCCCCCTGGGCAGCCCCTTCAACGCCGACAGCCTGATCTCCGGCAACCACGCCAAAGCGGTGGCCGGCCAGATGACGAATTGGGTGGACCTGGGGGCCAACGTGACCGGCGTGGCCACCAATGGCAACGACATCCTGGGCGTCGTCTCCCTGGCCGGCGAAGCCTCGGCCCTGACCAATGGCAACGCCAGCACCTTCTTTGGCAGCGGCACAATCCCGGCTGCCCGGCTCGCCATAGCGACTAACTTGTCGGGGCTTGGCGTGGACATGAATGTGGGCGAGGGCATTTATATTTGCTCCTCGGCCATCACCTTGACGGGCCCGGTGAATGTTTCTGCGACGAACTTCAACAATTTTCTCTTGCACGTTCTCAACACGTCCGGCTCGGCAGCGGCGATCAATTTCCCTGCGACGTGGAGCAACGCGCCCAGCGGGGGGGCGGCTTACGTGACCAACGCCACCGATGTCTGGATCAGCGCCCGGCCCTGGCTGACAAACCCTTCGACCAACATCACTTTCCTTAACTGGAACTGACTATGAAATTACAAATGACAAATGCTCAATGGCCAATTCCCAATCCCAGCATCCGTCCGCCAATACCGCCTAAAATTGAGCATTGGTCATTGACAATTTGTTATTTGCTATTGACAGCCCTGGCTCTCTTCGGCGGCGTTTCCACCTTTGGGCAGGGGTTCAAATACGGCGAGTTTTTTGCGCGGGCAGTTTCCAGCGCGCCAGCCTTCCCCGCACCTGTCCAGCGAGTCAAATGCAACGACGGCAGCGGCGGCACCATGGCCGATTCATCCGGCAATAACTATGCCATGACATTGCATGGGACCTATAGTTGGGAGACCATCAACAGCGTAAACTGCATCTACATCGCCGGCGGCGGCGAAAATTACGCCGCGACCACCTCCACCATAAGCCAAATGGGCGGCGTTCAAAATGCCTCCATCAGCGTTTGGATTTACACTGCTGACGGGTATGCGGCGGCGGGATTCACCGTGGAATACTACGGCAGTCCTGGCGACTGTTTTTACATCCTCCCCTACGGAACAAGCGATGTGTATGTGGAGGTTGCCAATGGCTCCGGCAATTATCCTTATGGAGCCGCTCCATCCACATCCGCCTGGCATCATCATGTCCTGACGTTTGACGGCACACAAGCTACCGCCGCGAATCGAGTTAAATACTACGTTGATGGATCGGCTGTTGGCTTAAGCCAATCGGGAGCCGGAAATCCGTCGTCTCTGCCAAGCGCCTCCGCTTTAGGCTATTCCGTTTTGGGCCAGGACAACAACCGCGACGAGGGCGGCGCTTATGCCGACTATCAATTGTTCACCAACACCCTGACCCCGTCCCAGGTCAGCGCGCTCTACAGCGCGGGCATTGATGGGACACCCTAACCGAGTAGCAATGACCATCTTGTGTTGCCGATATGTCTGTAAAACGCTCCGAGTTTGAAGTTCGTCTGCATACCCCGCTGGAACTGGCCGGCGCGGAGGAGGGAGCCGGTGAACTGGAGAGGGCCATCGGCAAAGCCAAGGCGCTGGGCCGGGATTTTGGGCGCTTGGAAAGGCAACTCACACGGACGCGAGAGGGGATGAGGCGCTTTCGCCTGGCACACCCGGGGGTTGGCGACCAGGACGGCGGGAGGGAGGAGAAAAAGGAAGAGCTCAAAGAAGGGGAAGCGCGCCAGGAAACGCGTGACCTGGCGAAGAAGAAGGAGGCCGGGAAGGAAGGATTCCGCCCTCGCTCCGCTCCGCGGGGCCAGGACGGACAGGAGGATGAATTGAGTCAGGGCAGTGTCCCGAGGCCCGGGGACCCAGCCGGCGGGGATCCAGCATGGGCAGGGACGGCAGGCCCGCGCCCGGAGACGGACGCCCTGACGGACGGGCAGGAAGGAAGCGGGACGGGGACTGGGGAAAACTCGGGAACGGATTGGCCGGAGGCGGACGGCGGGAGTCCGCCGGCGGCAGGCCGGAGTGATGGGGAAGAGGAGGAGGGCAAAGCGGCGGGGCCGGCCACGGCGGCGGCGGAGGAGCCGGTAACAGCGGTTTGGCAGCCCGAGGCGGCGCGGCAGGAGATTGAGCAGATGGTGCGGGAGACGATGGAGAATAACGCATCAGCGCAGGCGCGAAGGGAAATCAGCCGGGAGGAGGACCGCATGGCGGCGGTGGAGACACGGCTGCGGCGGTTGGAAGAGCGATGGAGAACGGGCCGCGACTTATGACCTATACCACCCTCACCTGCAATAGAGTCGAGCAGTCGCTGGCCGACTGGGGCATTGGCAAATGGAAGCGCGAGGTCTATAACCAAGCCAGTGATTCGTTTGGGTTTGACCTGCTCGCGGCCGCGGACGCGGCGGAGATTTTCCCCTACGGCGCCATGATCAAAATTTCCACGGGGCGCGCGCCGGCATCGGGGCCGGCAGCCACCCCTGCCGGACTGCCATTGGCCGGCGTGCTCTCGTGGACCGGCGGCCAGACCTGGTTCGTGGGCTGGCGCGTCCAGAACATCCGCGCCGGCACGCCGGCTATGGAGTCCTTCGGCTACAAGTTCGCCGGTCCCTGGGACTTCTTCTTCGAACGCCTGGTGTTCCAGAAATTGTCGCTCTGCTTTTCCTCCGCGCTCTCGGGCCAGATCGCGGATTGGCGGTCGCAGGTCTTGCTGGGTCAATCGCTCTCGCTGATCGAGAGCGGGAATGTGGTCACCGCCAACACCGGCGTCCAATACTTGACGATTGCCCAGCAACTCAAGGAGATCGCGGCTTATGTCATCGCGCAAAGTTCCTATGAGCAAACCGTCAACGGGCTGGGCTGGCCGGCCGGCGGCCAATTCCAGTTTGACGCGCTCACGGCCAACAGCCTGGGGTTTTATTATCTTCTGACCGCGCCTTCGGCGCATTGCAAGATCCCCGATTTCGTCCCCGGCCGCGCCGGCGAGAGCGGTGACACGACGATCAGCACGTCTGGCACGATGCTGCGCGCGCCGCTCGACGCGGTGAATGATCTGACTGCGGCGGAATGTTTTCGGCGGCAATTGCGCTGGGTCGGGGCCATCGGCAGCCCGGTGGCGTGGTTTGACTATACGACCACTCCGCCAACGCTCAATGTGAGCACGCGCGATCAGTTGCCGGATGTCACGCTGGCCATTCCGCCATCGGGCGGATCGGGCGGATCGGGCACATCGGTTGAATCGCTGAAGATCCAGCGCCGGGACGATCTGGTGCCGGCTTCGGTGGCGATGCGATTCCGGATTTCGGGGCAGGCGGCCGGGACGCCTTATACGGTGGTGGAGAATGACATCGCGGCCACGGTGGACGGCGCGCCGTGCGAGGGGATCGGGCAATGGAACGCGCTCACCACTCTCAGCGGGGGAGCGTTGACCAGCGATCAGCAGACGCAGTTGCCCCTGCAGGCCCGGCGCTTTTCCGCCGTCTGCGCGACGTTCGATTTCCAGGGGGAAAGCACCGGCGCGGCCAAGGGCAGCATCGTCACCACCCCGCTCAATCTGGCGGATCCAACCGGATCCGGATCATCCCTCCCATTCTGGGTCGCATTATTCCCATCGCTGGCGAATGTGAGCAACCTGGCCTTCTACCACGACCCGTCGGGCGCGGTGGCGCCGAGCGTGGTGGACCAGAATGGGAATCCAATCAATACCGCGACATACGCGAATATTCTGCTCGACGGAACGGTCGCCCCGTGGATGTATTCCGGCAGCACGGAGGGCGCCTGGGTGCAGGCCACGATCACGGCCTATTTCAGTTACACGGACAATTCGAGCGATTCGGCGGACACGGCCGTCAACACGGGCACGGTGCAGTGCCATCCGCTCACAATTAAAGTGAAGCTGACCAACCTGACGACGGGCGCATACGAATCCGAGCCTTACTTGACAGCGGTGGCCGAGCCGGTCCCTTACGGGCTGCCCGGCTACATTTACGGCATCGAAAGCATCCCGCAATACCAGGGCGCCTTCACCGTCGTGGAGCAGGAGATCAGCGACGTTTGCCCGATGGGCCATTGCCTGAACCTTTCCGACGGCCTGGCGGAATGGGCCGCGATGAACGCCTGCGTCCAGAGCATCGCCTACGATGACATGGGGAAAACAGAGCTGAACTTCGGGCCGGCGCTGCACCTGGGCGCGGGCGACATGGTGGAGATGTTGCGCGTCAACCGCGGCCCGCGCTGGCTCTACCTGATCGGCGGGGATCAAATGAACACCGGATCGTCATCAGGCGCGCTGGCGCTGGGGAGCGCGGTGCCGATCAGCAGCCCCAGCCCGGGGAACAAAGTCGTCTCGGATAAGCTCTTGCCGCAGAGCACAAGCGATTTGCAAAGCCACTTGTCGGCCTATACGGCGCTTTTGCCGGGGGTGTATGCCTGGAGCAAGGGCAATCAGCGGAGCGGCCTGAGCGCGCTGGACGCCGGGCCGGGGATCACGCTGGCCAGCGGGACGGGCGGGACGCTGGATGGGCAATACATCCTCCTTTCGCTCGCGCAACTGCTCTCCGTGGTAGCCGGCCAGCCGGTGAAGTTTTACGAATTGAACACCTGCGAGGGAGGGGACGCCACGACTTACCGGACCTTCCTTTGCACCAACGCGTACCACCACTCTTGAGGGATGAAAATTACAAATGACAAATTCTCAATGACCAATGCTCAATGCGGAACGGAAATTGGGAATTGGCCATTGAAAATTTGTTATTGGTTATTGACAGCATGAGCAAGCGTTTTCCATGCGCCTGCCCGCGCGCCAAGCAGATTGTCGGCCGGAAAACCTGGCTCGGCTGGGCGGGCGGCTTTGTCTTTCCGGGATTCAAGGGAAATTGGGTCAACACTTATCCGGGCGGCGCCTGGCAGTCCAGCGCGTCGGGCGGGGCCGTCAGCGCGCCGGCCGGGGGCTGGAATTTCAACGTCGGCGATTTAGTGCTGCGGCATTTTCCGGCCGTTGGGCCGATCACGGACTTCTGCACCGGCACGGCGCAGAGCTACCCGGAGCATTGGAACGTCTATATTTGCACCGCGGCCATTACGGGGAGCGCGACCGATCCTGACACCGACACGGCGCATTTCCAGCCCTGGAATTGGCAGGCGCCGAGCGGCTACGAGCCATCCGCGCCGAGCGGTTGGCCGTGCAGCATGGGGACTGTGGCGCTTTGGGATGAGACGACGGACAGCGCCCTGTTGGATTGCACCATCACCACCGTTTTGAACGATTTCCCCCTTTACCTGGAAAGCCTGGCCGGCGTCGGGGCCAAGCTGGGTTATGCCAACGACCCGTCCAGTTGGTTCAGCGAAACGACTTGCCAGGAAATTGCCGCCAGCGGTGCCTTCGCGTATGATTGGCTTTTCCCCTCCGCCACATTCGGCGGCGCGCTGGGCGTCTATGATGGGACCGCTCCGATCTACATGCCGCCGTCCACGCTGCCCACGGCCAGCCAATCCCTCCTCTGCTTCCCATCCCTCCCATACATGCGCGTGGTCAGCTATGCCCCGACCTGGGACGGCAGCGGCAACATCCTGAGCGTCTTCAACGATTCCAACCCCTCTTGGAATCCCTGCACCGGCCCGTATCCAGGCCTGGTGAGCTGGAACTGCAGCTCCACTTCGCTGCAATTCGAGTTTGCGGCCTGGTTCTGGAACACCGATGTGGAATACAACGCGAGTTTGGGCTATTTCGGCGCGCAGGCCAGCGCGCCGGCCACCGTCACGCAAACGCTTGCGCTGGGCGGTTCCGCTTACACGACTTCGGCCGTCGCCGCGCAGGCCGTCGCCTTGAGCAACGCCATCCCGTTCAGTTCCATTGCTTGGGGAACCAGTTGGACCGAGACCTACAGCGCAGCCGGCGCCCTCGTGTCCACTCCGTCCACGCCGTCCTCCCCGTCCACAGCCATCACAGAGTCCGGCGCGGTCGGCACGCCGGTTCCGTGGGCTGTGGCCGTCAACGGCTGCCCCTTCCAGGCCGGCCAAACGACATTTTTCAGCACCCAGGCTCAGGTGGACATCTGCGGCAACTATTGCACGCGGACTTACGCCTGGGGCGCGAGCGGCCCGACCGCGTGCGCCAACGGGAACATCAACGGTTACGCGCCGTTCACGCTCTCGCCGCCGGCCACCCCGGGACAAAGCATCGCCGCCTACAATGCCAGCCAATGCTCTTAACCAGCATATTTCCTCGAAATTCACACCTCCAAACGCCGTTTGAGGGCAGGCGACCTGCTGGGGTGCTGCAACATCGGTGCGCGCTGCCACGCCGCAAGCCCTCACGCGGCCCATCGGCGGCACTTACAACTTCTGCAAGCTCCACTCGACTATGGGCTGCACGCCAGCGATGGCGGTCAAACTCACCGACCATACTTGGACGGTGAGGGAACTGCTGGTGCGAATTTTTAACCCTTGACACTTGACGGCACAAGGAGTGCGATTATCTTTAAATTGTGCTCGTGAGAAGCACTAAAGATGAACAGTATTTTGTCCGATGGATACAGCAATGTTTTCAATGTGGAAATGTTTCGTAAAGAGTTGACTGTCAATGTGTTGCATGATTCTTATCTAAATGAAAACAAGAAGCAACATCGCCCAACTTATGAAAAACGCCATACTTTTTGGGATGGGGATGGCGATCGACTTGTCTGGAAATGCAGCATTTATCGGCCCTCCGTTGCCGCCCCAAGTTGAAATGATCGGCCATGATTTTAAGAAGGTCGGGGATTATTTGCAATCCGCCATACAAGTTGAAGCGCCAAGAATTGAAAAAGAAATCGCTGTCCGTAAAGCGCAACAACTTCAATTTAAGGTTTGATTGTGGGAAAGCACAATTCTCCGTATCTCTCCAAGTCGCCCGCCCCGCTGCCAGAACAACAAGCCGCAATTCAGGAAGTGCAATTGTCAATGGTTACGCGCGGAGGGCCTCTCCCCGATCCTGAAGTCCTTGCTGGATATGAAAAAGTAATGGCAGGGGCAGCGGAGCGGATTTTTAAAATGGCAGAAATTGAACAGCATGAGCGTCATTTAGCTTTTTACCGCGAACAGCGCACTAAATCGGTGGCGATCCTCTTGGGACAAGTGCTGGCCTTCCTCATGGGAATTTCGGGCATACTTGGGGGAGTTTATTTGGTTGCTAAAGATAAATCTCTCGCAGGGTTTTCAGTTTTTCTCACTAGTTTAGCCGCTCTCTGTGGAGTTTATTTACATAACCGGCGTGACCAGCAAGCCGAACAACAAGCCGGGGCAAAAAAGTAATCACACACGCCCCCCCAATAGGCCGTTTCATTCTGGTGCTGACAGGACCCGCCCCATTTGCGATTACAATTAAAGTCTGTTCCGTTTGCAGCCGATAACTGAATCATACGAGTGGACGGTCGCCAGACGGCCGGCTTACCCAGTTATGAAAGTTCTGATTTCGGACGACGACGCGACTTCGCGCATGTTGATGCGCTCGCTTCTGCAGAAGAAGCTGGGTTATGAGGTGTTCGAGACGACCGACGGGCTGCAGGCCTGGCAAATCCTGGATTCCGGGATGGCGGCCGATCTCTGCATCCTGGACATGTGGATGCCGAAAATGACGGGGGTGGACCTGGTCCGCAAGCTTCGCTCGGACCCGCGGTTCCAGCGTCAGAAGGTCATCCTCTGCTCGGCGGAAAATGGCCGGAGCGCGATCCTCAAGGTCGCGTCCCTTGGCATTAGCGCTTATCTGATAAAGCCTTTCGTGGCGGACCAGTTTCTGACCCAGGTCCGGAAGGCTTGCGAAGGGGCAAAGACCGCGTCGGGGAACGGGGCGCTGGAACCGACCGAGGCCGTGCTGGGACGTCTGGGCATCGGGAGAGGCGCCTATTTGGAACTCATTGACGTCTTCACCCGGGATGTGGCAACCCTCATCGCGGAATTGCGAAAACCGCGCGCCAATACGAACAAAGGGGAAATGCAAACCCGCTTGAGCGGGCTGCGCGGGGCGGGTGGCAGTCTGGGCGCCGCCGCCCTTGTGGCCGCGCTCCTGCGGCTGGAAAAGCTGGGGCCGGAAGCCGGGCTTTCGGCCATCCGGTCGTGTGTCGAATCGCTGCAAATGGAGAATGAGCGCGTGGTGGCGGCCATGGCCGTCATTGCCAGTCAAGGCGAACCTCCGGGAAACAAGCCGCCGGAACAGAATCCCAAGCCCGCCCCTGCGGAGAATCCCAAGTCCGGCAGCGGCCCGCCAAAGGACGCCGCAAAAGAAAAGGCGGCGGCGGGCGCGCCGGCTTGAAAGGGAGTTTGTTCTCAAAACGACTTTGGTCTTTGCAGGCCGGCGGAGGGGCCTTAGTTTGATGCCATGTTCAGGCCCTGCATTGATCTGCACGAGGGGAAAGTCAAACAAATTGTCGGCGGCTCGCTCAACGGGGATCCGGCGGCCTTGCGCACCCATTTTGTCTCGGAACGGCCCGCGCGCTGGTTCGCCGAGCTTTACCGGCGCGACGATCTGCGCGGCGGGCATGTCATCATGCTCGGGCCGGGGAATGAAACGGCGGCGCGCGAGGCGCTGGCGGCCTTTCCGGGCGGAATGCAAATCGGGGGCGGAATTAGTATTGACAATGCGCGGTCTTTCCTGGACGCCGGGGCGTCGCATGTGATTGTCACTTCGTGGATTTTTCGGGAAGGGCAACTGGAGGAGGGGCGTTTGCGGCAATTGACGGCGGCGCTGGGAAAGGAGAGGCTGGCGCTGGATTTGAGCTGCCGCCGCAAGGAGGGGGATTATTTTGTGGTGACGGACCGCTGGCAAAAATTCACCGGCGTGAAAGTGGAGGAGCGGACGTTGCGGGAGCTGGCGCGGTGGTGCGATGAATTCCTGGTCCATGCGGTGGATGTGGAAGGGCTGTGCCGCGGGGTGGACCTGGAGTTGGTGGAGCGGCTGGGCCGGGGGTCGCCCATTCCCGTCACCTACGCCGGCGGGGCCAGGGCGCTGCGGGATTTGGAGGAGGTGGCGCGGGCGGGCGCGGGCCGGGTTGACCTGACCATCGGCTCGGCGCTGGATATTTTCGGCGGGAGCGGGGTGCGGTATGAGGAGGCGGTGGCGTTCAACCGCGCGGCGCGAAAACAGTTTTTAACCTCGTAAACCGCGCCGCGCGGGCTGCAATATGCCGGGGATGCGTTTGTTGGACCGCTATTTGTTGCGGGGATTGTTCGTGCCGCTGGCTTATTGTCTGGGCGGTTTCCTGATTTTTTATGTGGCGTTCGACCTGATTTTCAGGATGAACAGTTTTCAGGAAAGACACCTCAGCCCCGGCGATATCGCGGAGTATTATGTGGTGACGCTGCCGGAGATTCTGGTGACGATTGTCATTCCGGTCTCGCTCTTGCTCGCGCTGCTTTACGCCTTGACCAATCACAATCGCCACAATGAATTGACGGCGATGCGCACGTCGGGGGTGAGCTTGTGGCGTCTGTCCCTGCCGTATTTTGGCGTGGGGGTTTTGTCGGGGCTGGTGGTGCTGGCGATGAATGAGCTGCTGGTCCCGCCGTCCGACGACCGGGCCGAGGAAATCAAGCATCGCCACGATGCCAATGCCGCGGACCGCGTCTGGATCCGCAAACTGCAACTGGACAACCAGGCGGAGGGCCGCCATTGGTCCATTGACCGATACAACCGGGCCACCGGGGAGATGATCGCTCCGCTCGTCCAGTGGGAGCGCGCGGATGGCTCCTCTCACTATATTACGGCGGACCGGGGAATTTATACCAACGGGCAGTGGGTTTTTTTCAACGTGGAGGGCTGGGTTTATACCGACGGGCAGTGGGTTCTTTCCAATGTGGAGGACTGGGTGCGGATGACGGGATCGCCGACGAACCTCAACCCGCTGCCTGGGGACCGGAAGCCCCGCGCCGTTTTGGCGCTCACCCTGTCGGAAACGCCGGCCTGGATCAAAAGCGAGCTCAAGGTGAGGGCGTTAAGCCCGGAGGAGGCGGCGCGGAAGCCGGAGCTTTCCATCCGGGAAATCCGGACCTATCTGCGCCTGCATCCGCGCCTGGAGAAGGCGGACCGGGCCAAGCTGATGACCCAATTCCAATGCCGGCTGGCCGAGCCGTTCACCTGCCTGACGGTGGTGTTGATCGCGCTCCCGTTTGGGATGCGCGCCGGGCGGCAGAATGTGTTCGCGGCGGTGGCGGGCAGCCTTTTTATCTGTTTCGCCTATTTTATCATGCAGCGCATCGCCATGGGCCTGGGCGTGGGCGGCACGTTGCCGCCCTTTCTGGCGGCCTGGCTGCCGAACCTGTTGTTTGGCCTGACCGGGCTGGTGTTGCTCTGGCGGACGCGCTGACGCGGAGAATTCTTTGAACCAATCGCCATGACGGACGACCTGGAAAAATTAAAAGCCGCCTACGAACGGTTGCAATTGCTCTACCAAGTCAGCAACGTCATCCATTCCACGCTGGACCCGGCCCAGGCGTTGCGGCTGATTTTGCAGGAGGCGGTGCGGCTGATGCGCGCCTCCAGCGGTTCGGTGGTGCTCATCAATCCGAACAACAACCTGCTGGAAATCGAGGCCTCCACCGGCTTGCCGCCCGATGCCGCGCAAGTCAAGCTGCGTGTCGGCCAGGGCATCACCGGCTGGGTGGCCCAACACGCCCGGCCCGTCCGCATCGGCGATGTCCGCCGCGACCCGCGCTACATCCTGTTGCGCCGCGAAGTGCGCTCGGAACTGGCCGTGCCGCTGGAGGTCATGGGCGAAGTGCGCGGCGTTCTCAATGTGGATGCCGACCGCGAGGACGCCTTCAGCCAGGCGGACCAGGAATTGCTGGAAGCGTTGTCGGTGCAGGCGGCCAACGTGATCCACAACACCTGGCTCTTCGAGCAATCCCGCCTCAAGGCGCGCCTGCTGGAAACCCTGGTCAGCGTCAGCCAGACCATCAATTCCACCCTGAACCTGAATGAGGCGCTCCCCATCATCACCCGCGAAGCCTGCACGCTGATGGAAGCCAAATTGGCCTCGATTATGATGGTGGATGAAAGCGGGGAGTTCCTGGAGCTGCGCGCCAGCTACGGGGCGGGCGAGGCTTACCTCAACAAGCCCAGGGTGAGCCTGGGCGACAGTTTCCTGGGAATCGTTTTCCGGCGCAAGAAACCCATGCAACTGGAGAACGTCCAGAATTCGGCCCTGTTTCAAAACGTGGACCTGGCCCGCCGCGAAGGGCTGGTTTCCCTTCTCAGCGCCCCGCTGGTTTTTGGCGGGCAGGCCATCGGCACCCTCAACATCTACACCGGCGCGCCGCGCAGTTTTTCCAACGAGGAAATCCACATTTTGCGCGCGCTGGCCGAATTGTCCGCCATTGCCATGGAAAAGGCGCGCCTCTACGAGCGCGTTGTGGATGTCGAGGAGCAGTTGCGTCAAAACGAAAAATTTTCCGCCCTCGGCCTGCTCGCCGCCGAAGTCGCCCACGAAATCCGCAATCCCCTGACCGTGATGAAAATGCTCTACCATTCGCTCGGCCTGGATTTCGCGCCGGGCGATCCGCGGGTCAAGGACGACGCCATCCTGCGGGAGAACATGGAGCACCTGAACAAGATTGTGGAGCAGATTCTGGATTTTGCGCGCAGCACCGAGCCGAATTTGAGCGCCGTCAACCTCAATCAATTGCTGGAGGACCTGGGCCTGCTGACGCGGCACAAAATGCGCAATCAGCGCATTGAACTGGTGCGCCATCTGGCCCCCGACCTGCCGCTGGTCATGGCCGACGCCACGCAACTGGCCCAGGCTTTTCTCAACCTCACCCTCAACGCGGTGGAGGCCATGCCCGGCGGGGGCGCGCTGACCATTTCCACGCGCTCCCTGCGCATGCCGCGCACCAGTTCCAAACCGACGCACATCCTGATCGAGTTCCAGGACACCGGCCAGGGCATGCCGGAAGAACAGCGCCGCCGCGCCTTCACCTCGTTGCTGGGCACCACCAAACAGCGCGGCACCGGGCTGGGCCTGGCCATCGTGGGCCGCGTCATCGAGACCCATCGCGGCAAGGTCAGAATCCGCTCCCGTCCCGGCGGCGGGACCGTTTTCAGCATCACCCTGCCGGTGATTCAATAAATGAAGCGCCCGGGCGGTTCTTCCATTCCCATCAACGAATGGATGGTCATACGCCAGCCAGAAGTGGAGGATAATGGCCCGGATTACGGGGTGAATAAAACAACCGGGGGTCTTGCCGTTTGCGAAATCACACGTCAATTTCAATCGCTCCGGGAGTTCCCATGCTGGCGGTGGCTGGTGAAACACCTCGCCCTGACCCGAATGGCGCTTAGATAAGGCGTTAATCATTGATTGACAATACGTTATGCGGATGCTTTGAATATGCCGCCCCGCTGGGGCTTTGGATTTCTGGTTCCCTGGGTTCTACAGATATACCGCGCC
>JBEKIA010000075.1:0-16265 GCA_050011995.1 Verrucomicrobiota bacterium | reverse complement strand
TCCTTTTCCACGGCGTCATGAAATTTCCGGCAATCGGCGGGCGTGTAATCGAAACGTCCGCGCGCCTGGAAGGCGTATTGGAGGTAGTTGGGGAAGCCGGCGTTGGCGGCGATCTGCTCGCGGAGTTTGAGCAGTTGCTCGAAATTATTTTCAAAGTGTTCCGCCTCTTGCAGACGCCGGTTGGCCGTCAATTCCCAGGCCTCCTGGCGCAGCGGGCGGTCCGGTTCCTCCAAGTAACGGCCCATTTGCGCCAGGGTCTTCTCCTCGCCGCGAAATGGCACGGTGAGGGAGCCGGCCAGTTTTTGGTATTGCTGGCCGAGCCGGGCCTCCTCGGTTTCCAACGGGACATTTTCCGGGCGAAACAACTCCACCTGTAGCCGGGCGTTGCGATGGAAAACGAACCAGCGTTTGCGGGGAAGCCTGGCGCGAAGCGGGTGCCGCAGATAAATCGCCGCCAGCTTGAATTGCCGCGGTTTGACTTGCGGCTCGATTTGCTCGACAAAATGGAGGTAGGCCCTTTCCGCCTCGGCGCTTTCCGTATGACAGGTCATGGCGATATTGCGCAGGGAGCCTTCCTCCTCCAGCGCGGCGCTCAGTTCGCTGCCATCCCGCAGCCAGCGATGGAACTGGGCCGCCGTTTTGCAGCGCGGGGCGCGGGCTTCCAGAAGGTCGAACAGCGCGGCGATTTGCGCGAAGTCCCCGAGGTCAATCTTTTCCGGGACAAAAACGCGGGGGCGATACGGAGTCAGTTTGTCAAACGGCAGCAAATTCATTTCAATAGGCCCTGATATTCGAGCCTTGCGGCGGGCGAGTCCAGCAGATTCAGGGCGGAGGCCCGCTGGAATTGCGGATTGAAGATGGAGGATTCTGCTCGCGGAGCGGTTGCGGCAGGCCGCGAATCAAGGGACTTTTTTGGAGGTGACTTGGTTGGGGGGCAGCAGTTGCGACGTGTCCCAGCCGCCGCCCAAGGCCAGGATGAACTGGACGCTGGAGGTCATTTGCTGGACATGAAGGTTCACCTCGGTCTGCCGGTTGTTCAGCAACGTCATTTGCGCGACAATGACGTTAAGGTAGCTGTCAATTCCCAGTTCGTAGCGGTGGGTGGCGATGGCCAGGGTCCGTTCCGCCGATCGGACCGCCGCCGCCTGTTCTTCCCGTTCCTGGGAGAGGATGCGCAGGGACGCCAGGCTGTCTTCCACCTCCTGGAACGCGGTCAACACAGTCTGCCGGTAGTTCGCCACGGTGGAGTCGTAGCTGGCGCGGTATTGTTCGACGGCGGCGCGGCGGAGGCCGGCGTCAAATACCGACTGCGCCAGGGCGGACCCAAGCGACCAAAAGAAGGTGGGGCCGGACACCAGATTGGCGAGGGTGGAGCTTTGGTAGCCGCCCTCGGCGCTCAATGTCAGCGCGGGAAAGAAGGCCGCCCTGGCCACGCCGATTTGCGCGTTGGCCGCGGCGACGCTCCGCTCGGCGGAGGCGACATCGGGACGGCGCTCGATCAACCGGGACGGAACCGCCAGGGGAATTTCCGGCGGCTGGACGGGAGCATTGGCCGCCGGGGGCAGGGCGGGGATGGAGAAGGCGGAGGCCGGCCGGCCCAGCAGAAGGGCAATCGCGTGTTCGTAAAGCGCCCGTTGAATGCCGATATTGGTGTCCTGCGCCTTGACGGTGGCCAGCGCGGTTTCCGCTTCGGAAACGTCTTCATCCGAATCAATGCCCAACTGGAAGAGGCCCTTTGTCAAGTCGAGAGATTTCTGATCGGCAACCACGGTGGCGTCCAAGACCGCCTTGAGCGCGTCCTGGCCGCGCAGCGCATAATAATCCACGGCCAAATCCGCCTGGGCGGTCAGGCGCAGGTTTTCCAGGGTGGCGGCGCTGGCCTGGGCGTTGAAGGTGTCCGCCTTGACGGTGTTGCGAATCGTGCCCCACAAATCCGGTTCCCAGGAGGCCTCCAGCGGCAACGACCACACGGTTTGACTGCGAATTCCGACAGGGCTTGAACCCTGCGACGCCTTTGATTTGGACACGGACGGGGCGGCGGAGACCGCCGGGAAATATTGCGACCGGGCCTCCTTGACCACGGCCCGCGCGGCCTGGAAATTCGCCAGGGCGCCCACAAGGGTCTGATTGGAAACAGCGACTTGCTCCTCCAGCGCGCTTAATTGCGGATCCTGGAACATCTCCCACCACTTGCCGCGAATCGCATCGTCCGTGGGCTGCGCCACCTTCCACCCCGCCGCCTCTTTAAAGGCGGCCGGAGTTTGGACAGCAGGCACGCTGTAATGGGGGGCAAAGCTGCATCCGCCCAGCAGGGCCAGGCCCGCCCAGGCTGCGGCCGCCGCCTGGAAAATGCGGCCCGTGTCTTTCCCTTTTCCTCTGGTCTTCACGCGTTTTGTCAAGTTAGTCATGGCTTTGTCTCCGTCGGTGGTTATGCCAGGGCGGGCACTGGAATACGGCTGCGTTCCCGCCCATGCGCGCGCGCCCACCAATGGCTGTATCGGTCGAGGTAAAGATACACCACCGGGGTCGTGTAAAGGGTCAGCACCTGGCTTAAAGCCAGCCCGCCCACGATGGCGATGCCGAGCGGACGGCGCAATTCCGAGCCGGTCCCCCTTCCCAGGACCAGAGGCATGGCCCCCAGCATGGCGGCCAGGGTGGTCATCAGGATGGGCCGAAACCGCAGCAGGCAGGCCTGGAAGATCGCGTCTTTGGGACTCTTGCCTTCCTCGCGCTCCGCCGAGATGGCAAAGTCAATCATCAGGATGCCGTTCTTCTTGACAAGACCGATGAGGAGGATGATGCCGATCAGGGCGATGACACTCAAGTCGGTGTGAGTGATCATCAGGGCCAGGACCGCGCCGACGCCCGCCGAGGGCAGGGTGGAAAGAATGGTGACGGGGTGGACAAAGCTTTCGTAGAGAATGCCCAGCACGATATAGACCGCCAGGAGCGCGGTAATAATCAGAAGCCACTCGCTGGCCAGGGAGGCCCGGTAGGCCAGCGCGGTTCCGGCGAAATTGCCGCGAATGGTGGAGGGCACGCCCGCGTTGCGCTCCATCTCGTTGATGACGCTGACGGCGTCGCTCAAGGCCACGCCCGGCAACAGATTGAAGGAGAGGGTCACGGCGGGGAATTGGCTCTGGTGATTGACGGCAATGGGAGTGGTGGTGGTCTGGGGGCGGGTCACGGCGCTCAAGGGCACCTGTCCGCCGTTGGTCGTGGTGAGGTAGATGTCGTTGAAACTTTGCGGGTTTTGCCAGTACTTGGGCGCGACTTCCATGACGACATGGTATTGGTTGAGCGGCGTGTACATGGTGGATACCTGCGACTGTCCAAACGCATGGTAGAGAGTAGTGTCTATGACCGCAGGGGTGACTCCGAGCTTGGAGGCGGTGGGCCGGTCGTATGCCAGAAAAGCGTCCAGGCCGTGGTTTCGCTGGTCGCTGTTCACGTCCGCCAGGCCGGGGAGGGTTCTCATCTTCGCCAGCAAAATGGGCGCCCAGGTGACCAAATCCTGCAGGTTATCGCTGGTGAGGGTATATTGGAATTGGGCGCCGCTCTGCCGGCCGCCGATGCGCAAATCCTGCCCCGCCTGGAGAAGGCCATTGGCTCCGGCCACCCGGGCCATTTTGGGACGCAGGCGGTTGATGACTTCGTACACCGTATTGGTGCGCTGGCCGAGCGGTTTGAGGGCGATGTACATGTTGCCGGTATCGGTCGCGGTGTTGCCGCCCGTAAAAGCCGTAACCGTCGCCACCGCGTCGTCCTGTTTGACAATGTTGACGAACTGCAACAGCTTGCCCAGCATGGCCTGATAGGAAGTGTCTTGCGCGCCTTGAATGGAGCCTTGAATAATCCCGGTATCCTGCTGCGGAAAGAAGCCCTTGGGCACCACCACAAAAAGGAGGACATTGACGCCGATGGTAATGAGCAGCACCGTCAAGGTCAGGGCGGGATGCCGCAGCACGCGGGCCAGGCTGCGCTCGTAAGCGCGCAACATCCAATGCAGCACCTTCCCGGTGGCTCGATAGAACCAGCCCTGATCCTCCTCCCGGTGGTGCTTTAAAAGGCGCGAGCACATCATGGGCGTGGCGGTCAGGGAAACCGCCAGCGAAACGAGAATGGCCACCGACAGCGTGATGGCGAACTCCCGGAACAAACGCCCGATGATGCCGCCCATGAGCAGGATGGGAATGAACACGGCGCACAGCGAAATGCTCATGGCCAGGACGGTAAAGCCAATCTCGCGCGCGCCGCGCAAGGCCGCTTGCATCGGACTCAGGCCCTTCTCCAGAAAACGGGTGATGTTCTCCACCACCACAATGGCGTCGTCAACCACAAACCCCGTCGAAATTGTCAGCGCCATGAGCGAAAGGTTGTCCAGGCTGTAACCGCACAGGTACATGATTCCAAAGGTGCCGATCAACGACACGGGCACCGCCACGCTGGGGATCAGGGTCGCCTGCGCGTTGCGCAGGAAAAGAAAGACCACCAGGATGACCAATCCCACCGAGATCAGCAGCGTGCGTTCCACGTCCCGCACCGAGGCCCGGATGGTGGTGGTCCGATCCATCGTCACCGTGAAATCAATTCCTGACGGGACTGAAGCCTTGAGCGCGGGCAGGGTTTGCCGGATGCGGTCCACCGTGTCAATGATGTTGGCCTGCGGCTGTTTGAACATGATCACCAGCACGCTGGGCTTGCCATTGGCATATCCGCCCGCCCGCAAGTTCTCCACCGAATCCTCCACGTCGGCCACGTCGGCCAGCTTGACCGTGTCGCCATTGTGGTAGCCGACAATCAACGGCCTGTAATCCACCGCCTTGAGCAACTGATCGTTGACCGCAATGTCGGCGGTCGTCTGGTCGTCGGAGATTTGCCCCTTGGCCAAATTGGCGTTCTGATTGCTCAACAAGTTCGCCACGTTCAACAGGCCCAGCCCGTAACTGTTCAACTGGGTGGGATTGACCTCGACCCGCACACTGGGCAGCGCGCCGCCGCCCACCACCACCTGGCCCACGCCGGGAATCTGCGAAAGCCGCTGCATGAGAATGGTGGAGGCGGCGTCATAGAGCGCGCCCCGGTCATAGATCGAGGAAGTCAGGGCCACCATCATAATGGGCGCATCGGCCGGATTGACCTTCCGCCAGGTCGGATTGCTCGGCAAATTGGAGGGCAGATAAGCGCGCGCGGCATTGATGGCCGCCTGGACATCGCGGGCCGCCCCGTCAATGTTTCGATTCAAGTCGAACTGGATGGTAATGCTGGTCGAACCCAGAGTGCTGGAGGAGGTCATCTCGGTCACGCTGGAGATGCGCCCGAATTGCCTTTCCAGCGGCGTGGCGACCGAGGAAGCCATGACCTCGGGACTCCCTCCGGGCAGGCTGGCGGAGACGGAAATGGTCGGAAAATCAATCTGGGGCAGGGGCGCCACCGGCAGCAATATGAAGGCCACCCCTCCGGCCAGCGCAATCGCCACCGTCAGCAGCGTCGTGGCCACCGGCCGGTGAATGAAGGGGGCGGAAATGTTCATATTTCCACAGGAGCGGCGTTCAGGCTCTCCTCCGCGGCGCGGGACGCTTTTGCTTTCAGGGTGAACCGGTCCATGAAAAGGTAAATGACCGGCGTGGTGTACAAGGTGAGCACTTGGCTGACGAGCAATCCGCCGACGATGGTGATGCCCAGGGGCCGGCGCAGTTCCGAGCCTGTGCCGGTTCCCAGCGCCAGCGGCAAACCGGCCAGCAGCGCGGTCATGGTGGTCATCATGATCGGACGGAAGCGCAACAAGCACGCATCATAGATGGCGTCCACCGGTTTCTTGCCGTGCTGGCGTTCCCCTTCCAGCGCGAAATCCACCATCATGATGCCGTTCTTTTTCACAATGCCGATGAGCAGGATGATGCCGATGATCCCAACCACGTCCAACTCCGACCCGCACAGCAACAAAGCCAGCAGCGCGCCCACGCCGGCGGAAGGCAGGGTGGAGAGGATGGTGACCGGGTGAATGTAGCTTTCGTAGAGGACCCCCAGGACGATATAAACGGTGACCAGCGCCGCCAGGATGAGCAGCGGCTCGTTGGTCAGGGAGCTTTCAAAGGCCTGCGCCGTGCCCTGGAAGGAGGCCAGCATGGAGAGCGGCATTTGCATCTCTTTCTGGATTTTATCAATCTCGGCCGTGGCCGCCCCGAGGGACGCCCCGGGAGCCAGGTTGAAGGAAAAGGTGATGACGGGGAATTGTCCCTGGTGATTGACGGACAAGGGCGAGGTGCCCTGCTCAAAGTGCATGAACGCGCTCAACGGCACCGCTCCGCCACTGGTGGAAGTGACAAAGATGTCCTGCAATTTATTCGGGCTGGTTTGAAATTCCGGCTTCGCTTCCAGGACCACATGGTATTGGTTCAACTGCGTGAAAAGCGTGGAGACTTCCCGCTGGCCGAAAGCATCGTAGAGCGTGTTGTCAATCGCCTGCGGAGTAATTCCCAGCCGGGAAGCGGTCTGGCGGTCAATGACCAGCCTGGTTTGCAGGCCCCCCGGCTGGTCATCCGTGGCCACATCGCGCAGTTCCGGCAGCGCCTTGATTTTCTCCAGAAATTTTGCCGCCCAGGTCCGCAACTCCGCCGCGTCCGGATCCTCCAGGGTGTATTGGTATTGGGTGCGGCTGACCCGGTCTTCCACGGTCAAGTCCTGGATGGGCTGCATGTAGAAATCAATGCCTTCCACCTGGTCCAATTTTGGCTGCAACCGGTTCATCACCATGCGGGCGTTGATTTTGCGCGCTTCCAGGGGTTTGAGATTGATGAGAATGCGTCCGCTGTTCAGCGTGGTGTTGATGCCGTCCAGCCCAATGAAGGAGGAAAGGCTCTCGACGGCGGGATCCTGGAGGATGACCTCCGCCAGCGCCTGCTGTTTGCGCACCATCGCCGGAAAGGAAGTCGCCGCCGGGGCCTGGGATATCCCTTGAATGACCCCCGTGTCCTGCACCGGGAAGAATCCCTTGGGCACGACAACATAGAGCACCACCGTCAGGACCAGCGTCCCGACGGCCACCAGGAGAGTCATTCCCTGATGTTGGAGAATCCACCGCAGAGTCCGGGCGTAAAAATCAAGCACCTTCTGCCAAACCCGCTCGGAGGACTGGAAGAGCCGCCCATGCCGCTGCTCCGACTTTTCGTGCAGAAACCGCGAGCACATCATCGGCGTGAGAGTCAGCGAGACGACGGCGGACACCAGGATGGTGACGGCCAGGGTGACGGCGAACTCGCCGAACAGCCGTCCCACGATGTCGCCCATGAACAGGAGGGGGATCAAAACCGCCACCAGCGAGATGGTGAGCGAGATGATGGTGAAGCCGATTTGCTCCGCGCCCTTCAGGGCCGCCACCAGCGGTTTGTCCCCCTGCTCGAGGTAGCGGACAATGTTCTCGATCATGACGATGGCATCGTCCACCACAAAACCGGTGGAAATGGTCAGCGCCATCAGCGTCAGGTTGTTCACGCTGTAACCCAGCAGATACATGGCGGCGAAAGTCCCCACCAGCGACAGCGGCACCGCCACGCTGGGAATGATGGTCGCCGCCACATTGCGCAGGAAGACAAACATAATCATCACCACCAGCGCCACCGTCAGCATCAGTTCAAATTGAATGTCCTTGACCGAGGCGCGAATGGTGTTGGTGCGGTCGGTCAGGACGGAGACTTGAACCGACGCCGGCAGCGTGCTCTGGAGTTGCGGCAACCGCGCCTTGATCCGGTCCACCACCTGGATGATGTTGGCGCCGGGCTGGCGCTGAATGTTGACCAGGACAGCCGGGACGTTGTTCATCCAGGCGGCTTGTTTTGTATTCTCCACCCCGTCCACCGCCTGGGCCACATCCTTGAGCATGACAGGCGCGCCGTTGCGATAGGCCACCACCACGGAACTGTAATCCTGGCTGGTCATCAGTTGATCGTTCGCGTCTATCAGGTAGGCCTGTTTCGGCCCGTCAAAATTACCCTTGGCCTGATTGATGCTGGTTTGTTGGACGGCCGTCCGCAGGTCCTCCAGATTCAGTCCGTAGCCGGAGAGCGCGGTGGGGTTGGCCTGAATCCGCACCGCCGGCTTCTGGCCCCCCACGATGCTGACCAGGCCGATGCCCGGCAATTGGGAAATCTTCTGCGCCAGCCGCGTGTCCGCCAAATCCTCCACCTTCGACAGGGGGATCGTCTTGGAGGTCAGCGCCAGCGTCAAAATCGGCGCATCCGCCGGATTGGATTTGCTGTAAATGGGCGGAGCGGGGAGGTCCGGCGGAAGGTAGGTTTGCGCCGCGTTGATCGCCGCCTGCACCTCCTGTTCCGCCACATCTATATTGAGGAAAAGCGCAAACTGCATGGTGATGACCGAACTGCCCCCCGAACTGATCGAAGTCATCTGATTGAGTCCGGGGACCTGCCCAAACTGGCGCTCCATCGGAGCGGTCACGGCGGAGGCCACCACTTCGGGGCTGGCCCCCGGATAGAAAGTCACCACCTGGATGGTGGGATAGTCCACTTCCGGCAGGGCGGAAACGGGCAGTTCGACATAGGCGACAACGCCCACCAGTAGAATGGCGGCCATCAGCAGCGACGTCGCCACGGGCCGAAGAATAAATGGGCGCGAAGGACTCATCCCTAGTCGCTTTTCTTCGCGTCATCCGTCCGGCGCGGAGTCACCGTGGCTTTATCCTGGAGCCGGTTAAAGTTGTCGGCGGCCAGGACTTCGCCGGGCGTCACCCCTTCCACCGCGGACGCCTCGCCGTCGGTTGCGCCGACTTTGACCGTCCGCATTTCCACGGTGTTATCCTCTTGCAAAACATAGACAAAGGTGTTCGTGCCGTTGCGCTGCACCACGGAAGCCGGAATCAGAGTTTGACCGTGCAGGGTGTCCACCAGCAGTTTCACGTTCACAAACTGGCTGGGGAAAAGAACATTGTCGTCATTGGTGAAGATGGCCCTGAGCCGGATGGTGCCGGTTTCGCTGTCTATCTGGTTGTCCATGGCCAGGACGCTTCCGGTGGCCAGATTGGTTTGCTGGGCGCGGTCCAAAGCTTGCACGGTCATGTGATTTGTCCGCGCCAACTGGCGCTGGATCTGCGGCAAATAGTCCTCCGCCACACTGAAAACGACGGTGATCGGTTGAAGCTGGGTGATCACCACCACGCCATTGGTGGACGAGGACTGGACAATGTTGCCCGGATCAATCAACCGGAGGCCCACGCGCCCGGCAATGGAGGAAGTGATGTGACAATAACCCAGTTGCACTTTGGCGCTGTCAACCAGCCCCTGGTCGTACTTCACGGTGCCGGTATCCTGTTCCACCAGCGCCGCCTGATTGTCCAGTTGTTGCTTGGGGATCGCCTTCTGCTCATAAGCCGCCTGGTAACGGGTGAGGTCTATCCGGGCTTCGCCCAGCAACGCTTGATCGCGCTGCAATTGTCCCTCGGCCGAGTCCAACTGCGCCTGGAACGGCCGCGCGTCAATTTCCGCCAAAAGATCCCCCGCCCGAACCATCTGTCCTTCGACAAAGTTCACTCTCGTGAGCTGGCCGCTCACCTGGCTGGGCGCCGTCACGGTGGCAATCGGCGTCACCGCCCCGAGAGCCTCGACATAAATCCCCATGTCCCCCTGCCGGGCGGTGGTGGTGGAAACCTGAACGGGCCGCGCCGGCGGGGCCGCTTTGGGCCGGTTGGCAATGACACGGAACAAGATCACACCCATCCCGCAAACCACCACCAGGATCGCCAGAACGAGCCACCCGCCCCCCTTCTTTGGGGCGGAACCGGGTGGAGGCGGGGCAGGGGAATCTTTCCCGGCGCTGGCGGGTTTGGGGGTTTCTTCAGACATAATTGGAGCGTTTTAGCTTGAACTGTGCCAACCTCTCACGCCGCCGGAATTCTTCCTTTCACAAAGGCCAGCCAGGAAAGCACGGGGCGAAATGGCCGGAGCCGGATATTCATAGTTTGGTAGGGCGAAGCTGCTGCTTCGCCCTAATTCAGGGCCGCGCGGCAGTGCCGCCCTGCCATTCAGGGAGCGGCATGTTCCGCCAGGGATATGGAATATCCGGGCTGATCGTCTGCTTACAAAGTATTCTCGTGAGCATACTTTCTTGGCACCCCCCCCGGATTTGGCGCAATGCATCGCAATGCCTCCATCTTCCAAGAAAAATGACCGTTCACAATGTCTCCGTGGTGCTACATTGGACAAAGCTGGCACGACGGACGCCCGCATTGAAGCAAAAAGATGGCTGTGAACAACATAACCCCCGGTCCGGGTCCCTCACGCAGGGCCGGGGCGCGGCTCAGGACCGTTGGCGTCCTGGTCCTGCTGCTGGGCCTTGGCGGGGCGGGCCTGGTTTATTGGACAGGCGCTCCGCCGGAGGATTTGTCCGATGATGTCGCCACACCCGGCACTTCCAAAAAGGAGGCCCGGGCCATTGAAGTCAATGTCGGCAAAATGGGCCTGTTCATGAACAGTTTATTGGAAGACTGGCAAGACCCGGACACAAAGGCCGCTACGATTGCGGTTGCGTCCATCCTTGCGGCCTCCGGCTGTTTTTACTTCGCCCGATTGCAGGCCCGCGGCGGCCAATCCGGCGGCCCGGCCGTTTGAGCCGTGTGCATGGCCATTCCTGCTCGCGCGGCGATGGGCGGATGGAAAAGCCCGTTGCAACGGGGGAATCTTCGTGCTTGAACGATGCCAATATTTCTTGCCCCGTTTGCAAATTCCCTTTAACCTGTCTGCCGATGATGCGCTCTTGCTCACCTCGTTTTTTGGACGAGTGGCAATTGCGCTGAAGAATTGTGCCCATTTGCCGGTTTAGAGGGCAATTTGCAACGGTTCTGTGATGAGCACAACACTGTCTGGCTTTGTGAGCCGGCACTTGCGTATCAACGGTTTTGCGCGCTTAGCTCAGCGGTAGAGCATTACCTTCACACGGTAGGGGTCGCAGGTTCGAAACCTGCAGCGCGCACCATCCTTCGCTCTTCGAGCTGCGGATGGCAGGCCATCCCGCCATTTGCGACAGACCACGCCACGGAACATCTCAGGCAACACTGGGGCCAATGCCGCCACCAGCCACCTCCGATTCACTGCTTAAGCCTGTCTTTCCAATAACCGACATAGGCCGTTTCATTTGTCTTGAACAACGGGAACGACGGGAATGGTCCCGCCTTGTAAATCCCGGTCAGAGCTGTGACTGCGTAGTAACGAACCTCGACATCCACATCGTCGAGCAGTCTCTTCAATTGAGGAACGCTCCTTTTATCGGCAAGTTGCCGCAACGCCCCCGCCACTGAACGGCGCATCAATGGTTCCACCTGCACCAAGCGGGTCGTCATCGCTTTGTCAAGGAAGGCGACATAGTCGAAGTCCGGCAACTGCCTTGTGGGACGAGCCGTGACCATATCGTCGTCCCCACCCTTGACTTGGATACTGCCCTCGATCGCTCGCATGATTCCTCCGGCAAGCGTCGAGATTGTGTAAGCTGACGTCCCATACTTGGACAAGGATGCCCCATAGTCAAAGTTGGAAGGATCTTGATCGAGATATGATAGGATCTCCTTCGCAGGTGCCCCAACTCCTATCTTGATGAGAGATGTCAGAGCAACCCCACGCATCGCTTGGCCGCCAGATTTTGACGCCGTTTCAAGAATTGTGCGCGCTCGTGCGTCTTTGAGTTGTCCCAGATACTCTGTGCCGAGCAGTTGAGTGGTACCCGTGCTGGAGTTGCAGAGGGCCAACAGCTCACACAGCAATCGGTCCTGGGGTTTGCCTCCCTTATCATACGGCACGACAGCAGTGGAACAGGGCATCTTGCCGTTGTGAACATCAACAAAGCGAGGCGTGCCATTGGTTTCCTCAAGGAAGACAATGCAGACCTCCCCGGTCGCAAGTCCGGTGTATGCGACCATTGACGCACTTTCGGGGTAGGCAATCGAGAAATTGACAGAGGGGGAACCCTTGACCGTCGCCAAACATTTCACATGGCCGACCATCCGAATCGTATTCAAAGGCGGATGGAAACTCTCGTCCGTATATGCGCCAGCCTGCTCAACCGAGAGGACTTTCACCTTGCAGACGACAGAGGCCCGCTCCGTCAACGCCCTGGCATCAAACGAACTTACGGGATAGGAATGGGCCGACGGCGGCAGCAATAGCAGGGCACCCAGTAAGAGACGATGGCTTTTCAATTGAAAAAAATTCCATTTCATTTTGAAAACGATAACGCCCCAGCCCCCAAAAGCAAGCTTTTCAAGCGACACAGGCGGGCAAAAGCCAAGTGCTTACGTCCCAAAATCTATTCCCATCTTCCCAAATTACGGCCATCCAGCACTTCGAGACGGGCAGCGTACAATCGCATTTCCCTCGCTCTTTCCTCGCCTTCGCGCACAATTTCAGGACTCAATGGCGTTGAAGCCACCTGTTCACCGAACGAAGCGGGCACCGCCCATACCGGCCAGCCGTTGAACGATTCCCCCTGGTCGAGCACTGTCCGAGTCACCGGGCGCTCTTCGATCATGCGTTGCGCCTTGTATCGGGCCATGAGCATATGCTTGGCAATGTATTTGCCGACGTAACGGGCAATGCCCTGGGCGTTGGATTTAATGGGCATCAGTTCATGCCGTCCAAAGCCGTATTTTGGGCAGGTGACACGCCAGAAGGCCCACTCCCCCCGCAACGCCCGGTTTGCGCTCCGGTAATCCTTGCGCTTGAAGGCCGCGAAATCCGCGCCCGTGCGAATATCCTCCGCCAGGACAACGACCAGGTGGAAGTGAATTCTCCCGGATTCATGCCGTTCCCATACCACAATGGCCCGCTCATGCCGTTTGACGATGACGTGGGCGCGAATGGAGCGGAAACGGCGTTGCGCTTCCCGGAGGCTGGTGACGTGATCGGCGAAGGTGAGGGTAAAAAAGCCAATTCGTTCGATGCCGTAAAACGCGACCAGCGCCATGATCTCCAAAAAGAGGACTTGGGCCATGCGTTTGTGTCCGCCCTTGAGGATGTTGAGGGGTTCAGTTTTCTCCTCTGTGGTGCAATTATTACTCAATAGACAAGGAAGGGCGGGGCGGCCCTGAAGGGCCGCGCCGCCCCGCCCCTTCCGCCTTGCCAGTTGGAACCACACTTGACCGCAGAACCGGCGAGCAGTGGTGCTCGCTGTCCGGTTCTGCTCGTTTTATTGCACCGCCGGCAGCTTCCGAACTTCCTAACCCATTACAGGTTGCCGCGCTCATCGTCCGTTCCCCCTATCGCCAAAATTGGACCAAGAGCAGGCTTGCAAACGATGTCCCGTGCTGTAAGCTTTCAACATGGCTCTTTCAGTTGAAATGGTCGCGGAAGAAGCGATGAATCTGCCGGCAAGCGGACGCGAGTTGCTGGTGGAAAAGCTCCTTGCCAGTCTGGCAGGCGAGGCAAACCCGGCGGTGGAACGCGCCCATTTGGATGATGTCCGGGAGCGACGGGCCGCTGTACGCTCCGGCAAGTCGAGGCTTGTTGAGGGGACAGAAGCGATCAGGACGGCCCGCGCCGCGGTGCGGAGATGAAACATCGCTTTGTTGAGGAGGCATTGGACGAATTCATTGCGGCTGGTCGGTATTACAACCAGCAGGTTCCCGGCCTGGGTGACGCCTTTGTTGATGAGGTTGAAGCCGGTGTCCGGGCCATTCTCAATGGCCCTCAGGTTTGGCGTGTGGTCGAAGACGACGTAAGGCGGTATCTCATCCGCCGTTTTCCATACGGCATTTACTACACAATCGAAGAAGACCTCGTCGTCATTTGGGCGGTGAAGCACCTGCATCGCGACCCGGACTATTGGCAGCACCGCCGCAAGTGAAATTCTCACATCGGCCTCACTGGTTATTGGGTGGCGGTCGCGATGATGGCGCGGATGTCTTCTTCATCGGGGCCTGTCCTTTCCCGCGACTGTGCCAGCAATGGCGAGAATTGCCCGCCGCAACGGTTCGCTCAGTTCCGGCCAAGCCTCGATGACTTTCCGCAAATCCGGGCAGGCCGGGGAAATTGGTGCGCTTATCGGTGCGTCAGAAAGTGTGTTCCCCAGGCAATCTGCCGTTTTTGGCAGGTTCGAAACCTGCAGCGCGCACCATTCACCCGCTTCCATGCGCGCGCCGCTTCGCTCCAGCGGCCATAGGGTAGGGTTACACCCCATTGCTTATGAGCAACCCATGGCGTAATTTCGTATTGTAAATCAACAAGAATTTAACTTATGAAACATTTCCTCATCATCGCCTGCCTCGCCGTCGCCGCCCTGGGGTTGCTTTCCGCCTGCACAACCACACCCGTGAAAAGCGGACAGCCCGCGCCTTTCATGGACACCACCACGCCTAATCCCGCCAGCGCGCCCATCATTCCGGGAAGAGGTTGAGTGCCCGGGGCGCAAAGCCAAACTGAATATGAAAATGATCTTTTTATTGGCCTGTGTTGCCACGCTCCTGACTTGTACCGGATGCTTTTTCCCCGGACGCGGACGCGGCTGGGATGACCGGCGCGGGGAAGTCATCGTTGCGCCTCCTGTAGTCGCCGTGGCCACGCCGGATTTCGGCGGAGTGCCTCTGGCTGGCTTCGACTGGTAGTTTCACCACCATTGGTTGGGGCGCGGGGCGGCGCTGACTCCTTGCAAGGGCGGGCATCGAGCATCCTCGTTTGGGCGACGGGGTTCCTTTTGCCTTTCGGGCCACGGCGCGGGCAAGGGGGAAATTCGCAGGGGCATGGGGGCTTGCTTATTCAATTGGTTGCACACCATCGCTTGCCATACTCACAAACCATGGATGTTACAATGGTTGTATCGGTTTATGCGTTTTTTCACTCTGCCGAAAAGGGCCGGGGTTCCGACCATGAAAGTAGCGCAAAAAGTAGCACAGACCAAAAACAGACCCAAAAATACTTGCTAAAGTCCTGTGCGTCTGGAAAGGAGATTTCCCCGCGGCTCGTTCCCGTGTCGTCATCCGGCTTGCTAAAGGCAGAAAGGCCAAGCCGAATGCCAACACGCGAACGCTCCGCCCCGACAAGTGCCTGGCCGTGTCGTCATTGTCCACAGGATTGCGCCCCGGCTGCCCTCGCAACACTGTGGACAATGCCACCACCGCCAGTGGAAACTAGGCGTCGAACGTCAGCCGCATACTCTGGAATTCACACGTTGGGGTTGCGTTGCGACCATTCGTAATAGGCCCGCTTCAGTTTTCTCCCCAACATCACGTCATCGCGGAATTCCTGTGAGCTCCAGTGCGCATTGTGCCAGTCAATCCACCCACCACCGTAATAGGCTCCCTTCATGGGATGAGCCGAACTATGAAGATTCGGCCGACGGCTTGGAAAGTTTTCCACGACAGTAAGGAGCACTTCATAAATCTGCCGTCGCGACTTGGGCGAAATATTCCCGATGAGCACACTGATGTTCTCCGAAACTTTGGAACGACAATCCCTCGCAAGCGCACACACAAGAGCTTCCAAACGGTCAGCGTCCACCGCCTTCGTTTCTAAGCCCTCTTCTCTCCATTTCAACTCGTCGAGCACCTTGATAGCGACTCGTTTTCTAAAGAGCAGAAGTACAGGATCATAAGCTCTCAACCCCTTCCCTATGGACTCTCGCACCACCTTGGGCCGTGATTCCAAAATTTCCAGCTTTGCCAAGCAGTCCTCAACACGCCGCTGCCAATAGTAACACTTTGAACAGAAACCGCGCCTCTTGACGAGACGCCGCCGACTCTGACAATTACGACATAACACATGAGAGTGCCACCCAAACTCATCGTCGGCAAGTGAATTCCATAGCAGAACACGCCAACACGCCAACCATCGTCTTTCACGATATTACGCGCCTGACTGACTTCGCAGTATTCATTTCCCGCCATCCTTTTTATCCGCGAGTGCCGCATCCAATTCATCGCCAAAGCGGCCTTTGAAAAGCTGGATCTTCAGAAAAAGAACAGTTTCCATAAACCACGTCAACACTAACAACAACACGAAAAGCCACGTAACCACGTCAGCCATCCATTCGCGGTTTTTTTGAGTCGGCAAGATGTAGATTGCAAATGCGACGGCACCGCCAGCACCCAAAACCAAAATGAAGAGGTAAATAATCTGGCCCGAAACGCCGCGACTGTCAGGGCCAACCGTTATGCCAAACACCTTTTGAATCAGGGCAGCAAGTCCTTTCTGGAAAACCACGTACACTACAAAGCACATGACAGTCATATAGAGCACTGGGAATAGGAAAAACATGAAAGGGATCATTCC
>JBEKIA010000074.1:0-16430 GCA_050011995.1 Verrucomicrobiota bacterium | reverse complement strand
CAGTTCGGGGGTTGTGGTCGTGTTGTCTATCTGCGCGCCGTTTTCCCCGGCGCCGGTTGAGGAAGTTGATCCATTGCATTCATTAAACAGTATGGCGTAGTTCCAGGCGTAATTAGCCTGGCCCGCCGGAATGGGAATGTAATCATACCACAGAACAATGCTCATGTTGGTGCTGTTGGGGACGGCAACACCCGCCGGGCTGTTCACGCCCGGCAAGGACGGACCCTGCGGCACGGTAACAAGGCAGTTTGCGAGGTTGTTGACAGACGCGAAGGCGGTGCCGGGCAAGCCCGCCAGGCCGGCCGAACCCGGGCCTCGAACAGGGCTTATGTTATCATTGGCGCTCAATCCGGCAGCTTTAAGGGCGGCGGCGAGGCGAGAGTTGGTTCCGCCATTTTGAGCATTCGTCCCGTAAGTGCCATTAAACCCGCCGATAACATCGTAAGCCACGACCGCTCCTGTGGAAGGATCGTTGGTCTCGTTGAGGGGCCAAAGCGCCACCACACCGTAATTGGCGGCCACGGACGCGAAGCTGCCGGCCGGGGCGGAGTAGGCGGAAATGCAAACCACCGCGCTCGTGGCGGCCCCTCCTGAATTGGTGATCACCAGCTCGTAGGAGCCGGCATCGGAGGCATGGAAGTTGGTGATCATCAGCGCGCCCACCTGATTGGTTCCCACCAGGACCGCATTGGTGCCGGTAATATCACCGGGCGAGCACACCGGGACCCAGCCGCCGGCGCTGCCGTTGTTCATCTGCCAATAGCCACTGCACGGCGCGGCGCCGTGGCCGGTGGCGGCCAGGGTCACATGGCCGCCCGGCGCCAACTCGTAGGACGAAACAGGAGGGTTGGTTGTAATGACCGGCGCCTGGCCCCGGACAGGCCCCGCCGCGCCGGCCAATAAGACGGAAATGATCGCCCGTTGCCAGAGCGCGCCATGACGCCGGCGCGAACCCCGGCGGGTTTCGGCACTAATGACCGGGCCTGGCATGGACGGCCTTGGAATTCCTGTTTCCATATCGCAATGGGGCAAATGGCGATGGACCCGTTTCAGGCTGGATTTCGCAGCGTATAGCCCGTGACCAACTCCGAGACGATGCTGCTGTGGAGACCATATTGAACTTGGAGAGAGCTGATCGCCGGACCCAGCACGTCTATATTGCTCAGAGCATATTGGCCATAGCCGGCCTGGCCGCAATAATTCAGGGCGGCGGGGTACATCGGCCACGGCCACTGAACCGATTTGGTGCTGTCGGTGTAGGCGGTGGGGTCGCCGCCCACGGCGCTGATGCCGGCGGCGATGTTCATCAACTCGACCGCGACGCGGTCCACGGCGAGCCAATCCAGGCCCGCAATCGCGGCGTGCTGGTTCACCGCGGTTCCACCGGTCGGTCCGTTGCCCTGCATGCCCTGGTAAGCGTCAATCACCGCCATGTCCGGCCCCAGCAGCGGCGCCAGCATGTAGAGAGTGTCACAGAGGTCCTGGCATCCGTTGGTATATTGAGCCGCGTTGCTGCCCGCGTTGGCCGCCACCCAATGCATGTGTTGCTTGACGTCCGGCCAGCCACTTTGGCCGGAGACATACATGGTCTGATTTTCCAGCGCTGATCCCATCCCCATGTTCTTGTAGCTCAGCGTCGCCACCTGGTAATTGTGCGTCTTGGGCCGGCAAGCCGAAATGACGAAGTATTTCCGGGGTTTGAGCAGCATCTTCGCAATAAAAACGCCATCGCTCGGGTCCGTAGCCGAACGGTATGATGTCCCCGAATCCCAAACCTTCATCGGTTGAGCGCCTTCCTGGCTAAGTTCCTTGAAACGGACAGGATACTTCTTGAGCAGGGTGAAGTAGTTGTCACGCGAAAAGGCCGTCAGCGTCAGACCGCCGGGACAATTCTCGGCCACGGTCACGTCGGTTCTCCCGATGGACTTCAAGAACTCCAAAATCCCCTCCAGGCACTCCACCGGTGTGTCCGCCAAGGCCGTGTTGCCGTCGCTGACGCAGTTGGGTTTGATCAGAACAGGGCGGTTGCCGATGGCGGCGGCAATCTGCTTTTTGAATGGCTGGAGCGCCTGGAAGACATTGTCAATGTGGTCGGTGCCGCTGGTGAGAGAAACCGGGCTGATCGTCGCCAGCGGGGGGCTTGCATAGGGGACGCCGGCCAGCGCCCGGTTGACGATGGGAAGGCGATTCAGCGCCAACGCCGCTCCGCCCGCCAATGCTGAGGTTCTTAGAAAGCGCCGCCGATTCATTTTGTGGATCATATTACAATTCTCCTTGATTCATTTCTCAGATTCGTTCGTTTTCTCATTTCGGCGCCGGGCCAGACCCCTTCCCGGCCGCGCCGCCGTTCCCTCCACCCGCAACGCCCCGCCGAATCCCGTCCATCTGCGCCATTTAATCAAATTAGACTGATCGCGGCGGCAATTCCTTTGAACAACTTTCCCATTTTGCTGACAAGTTCCTGTGTTGCCCAAATCGCGCAACGAGTTCGCATAGCCAACCGTCACCTGCGGTCTTAAGCCGCCAGGCAATCCAAGTCAAGGTTAATGTCGCCTCCCGGCGCGTCCATGTATAACCACAATTTGCGAATAACTTAACATAATTTGCCAACCGCGGAGCGGTGGCGCTGGATTAGATTGCGGTTCCGCCGCCCGCCAAGTGATCGTGCAAAAATAACTTCCGGACAGGAGGCGTAATTCAAACATTCCAAAAAGGCGATGTCACCGGGCGGTTGAAAACCGGCCATTCTCGGGCACTTCAAAACCGGCCACTCCAAGGCGCTTTATTCATATCGAGTTTCTTGATGCAAGCAAGGGATTATTTCCAAGTTTATCGAATTAAGTTCGGGGCCTTCATCACCTCTTTTGCTTCTGGCTTTAGGACTTTGATAATCTCGCTCTCCGAATAGGGTTGAAAGGCGTTCAGTTTTCTTCCAAAAGTGCGGGGCAATGGCATGATAATATCGTCTGACTTCCCGCGAAGCCAGACCGCAACGAAATGAATAGCAGGGACTTCCAAGAATCGAAGTTCATAATCCTGCTTTTTAATTTGTGGCAATTCTTTCGCCTTTCGCGTCGCCTCCAGCGTTTCACTGGAAAACCCAGTTTCGTAAAGACCTGCAAAACTCAGCGCCCTTCCGGTTTTCGGATCGGGGTCAGCGACCGTTGCCACCCCAACGGCGTTGGTGCCGTGCAGAAGAATATACCGCCAGGACTTGGAAGTTGCTGAAGAAAGCAAGTGTCCTGCAGCCACATCGGTCGCCGCAACAGCATATTCCCGGTGGGGCTCGGCTATGGTCAAATTCTCCATCCTCAAACCTGGGAGCGCCAGTGTGTCGTTCGGATGTTCCCGGACCAGAGGGCCGACGTTTTCTATCACACACTGTCGTCCGCCCTCCGGAGCTTTTGGATAAAGGATGGCTGCATTGCAATTGCCACCCAAAACAAAGAAGAGAAAGGGAGTCGTAAGCGCGAGCCGACGGATAGATTTCATATTGTTCATTAGACGGAATTGGCCGCAAATTGCTCCCATGCTGTCGCACGCCCAAGTTCAGCGACAGCCGGGCCACGATCGTGCTGCCATAATCCTATGGACCAGAATAGCCAATTGGCGGTGAAAATCGAGCGTTTTCCATAATGCGTCAGCAGCAAAGTAAAACGAGCCGGGGCCGACCTGCGAGCCTTAGCTCGCGGCCCCGGCGGTCGAAGGTTCGTCGGGCTTGGATTTGGTCTTTTTGGTTTTGTCCTCTTTGCCAGCAATGGTGGCGTGGTCCTTAAGCCGGTAACTCCGCCCGGTGATGGCAATGGTCCGGGCGGTCAGCGTTTTTGCCACGGCTCTGCAATTTCCAACTGAAGTTTCAAAACAAATGGATCAACCAAAATTGCAGGCGGTTACTGAGATGGCGCTGTATGGTATGGCTTTCCCTGCCGGTAAAGGTCAAGAGGATCCTGGATTTGTTTGCGCTCCGAGTCAGTCCACGGGCCCATGTCGAGGACTTGTTGCTGATATTTCACGGCTTGCGCGAAGTCACCAGACTCGGCATAGGCCGCCGCAAGGGTGACGAGGCAATTGGGCAATTTCCATTCGGTCAGTTCGCAAGCGTGCGTGGCGAAAACCAGCGCTTGCTTGCCGTTGCGGACGGAAGCCTCCGGGCAGGTAGCCAGCAAGGCGGCGAGGTCAGTGCAGCGGTGGGCATCGTCGGGATGGATACGGACTATTGACCAGCCATCATCAGCGGCGTTCTGAAAGTCGCCTTTAAGCAAGTACACCTTCATCCGGTTCGCGTAGGCATCGGTGTTCGTGGAATCAAACTTGAGGATGGTGGTGAAGTCGCTGACGGCGTGGTCGAAGTCGTGTTTGGCTGAGTAAAGAAGTCCGCGAAAGTTGTAAGCGTCCACATCCTTGGGATTGAGCAGAATGGCCTGGCTGTAATCGCTTATTTCGCGCTGGAAATCGCCCTTAAAAACGTACACACCCGCTCGACTTGAGTAGTTTTCGGAATCATCGGGCTGGAGCCGGATGGCTTGGTTGTAGTCGCCGATGGCTCTGTCCCAATCGCCTTTCCACGCGTATGCGTCCGCGCGATGCGGGTAGATTTCCTTTTCCGCCGCTCCGAGGCGCAGGGCGGTGGTGTAATCGCTGATCGCCTGATCCAAATCCATTATCTGCATAGTGGCATGCCCACGATTGAGGTAGGCCGAGGCATCATTCGGATCAAGCCGAATGGCTTCGTTCAAATCACCGATGCCCGCGTCCAACTCGCCTTTCAGGGCATGGGCGACGCCCCGGTTCTGCCAGCCCGTCGCCTCATTGGGATCAAGCCGAATGGCTTCACCGCAGTCACTAATGCATTTGTCGAACTCCCCCTTGGCCAAATAGAAGGCCCCGCGGCTGCTCCAGGCTCCCGCATTCGTGGGATGGATCAGGATCGTCGCCGATGCTATGGCAGGAGTTCTGGAATCAGCGCGGGCCGAACCTGTTGAATCATTCCTAAATCCACCAGCCAAACTTCACCGCGGCCGGGCACGGCTTTCCTCCTGGTCAAGCATCGCAAAGGTTTCAGCGGCGATGGCGGGTTAGTTCCCGGCGGCCGGTTCAAACCGGGCCACCGCTCCGCCCGCGGGGGCCAGGGACAGCTTGAGTTTCCCGCCGGCGGTCACGATCCGCTCCTCCAAATCCAGATGCTGGGCTTGGGTCTTCGCGTCGGCCGCGTCTTTCCAGAGGCTCATCTTCCATTTGCCCGGCTTCAGGAAGTCCAGCTTGACCGAAATGTTCCGCCGGCTTCGGTCCGTCAACGCGCCGAGGAACCAGTCCTGGCCGCTGCGGCGGACCATGACCAGGTGGCGGCCCACATCGCCATCCAGCACTTTGGTGTCATCCCAGACCGTGGGCACGATCTTGAGGAAATCGGCCCCCGGCTGGTCTTTGATGTGGCTGGGATGATCGCAGACGCAGCAAACCGGGCTGTCGAAGCAGACGAACAACGCCAACTCCGCGCAGCGTGTTCCCTGCACTTCGGTCGCGGTGGGCGCCGGCCCGCGGCCCGCCGCCGCGCCGCCGGTTTGCTGGACGGGTTGGAACTGCGCCGGCGGGGTGTTGAGGAAGCCGCCCGGCGTGAAATCGCCCGGCCCCAGCGCCAGGCGGGTGAACGGCAGCGTGACCTTGTGCTCCGGCGTGACCCGCGCGCTCCACTTGTTGTATTCGTTGCCCAGAATGCCTTCGCGCGTGATCTGGTTGGGAAAGGTGCGGATCATTCCCGCGGGCTTGAAGGCGCCGTGGAAATCCACCATCAAATGATGTTCCGCGGCCGACTTGGTGATTTTCTCGTACCAATTGACCATGTCCTGGTCGTCGCGGTTCATGAAATCAATCTTCACGCCGGCCAGGCCCCATCGTTGGTAAAGCGGGAAGGCTTCCAGATAGTTCTCGTCCCGGTGCATCGTCGTCCAATGCGACCAGACCCACAACCGCACGTTGCGCGCCCTGGCGAACTGGAGAATCGCCGGCAGGTCCACGCCGGCGCTGGGCGTGGTGGCGTCGGTGTCGGAGGCCCACCCGCCGTCCATGAGCTGGTACGGCCAGCCCATGTCCGCCGCGAACTGGATGAAGGTCTCGTAGCCTTCGGTGCTCGCCTGGCCGATGCCGGACCACCAATGGTCCCACGCCATCATGCCCGGCTTGACCCAGGAGATGTCGGCCAGTTCGCAAGGCGAGGCCAGATTGTTGATCAGGTCGCTTTCGATCAATTGCCCCGGCTGGCGGGCGATCATCAACACCCGCCACGGCGAATGCCGCGGGAACGCCGATTTGACCAGGCCGTTGCCATCCGGCCGCGGCGACAGCCGCGCCGCCACGGTCACGCCGGAGCGGCGGGGCGTTTCGATCCGGCTGAACCACATCCCCGCCCAGTCGCGCAAATCCGACTCGGCCAAGTTCACATAGGCCGCCGGCGTCCTGACCAGCAGCGGCGCGCCCCGCACCGTGTTGGTGGGCAGGCGCGCCAGGGTCGTCGGGAGGAAATTCATTTCCTGCGAGCCGACGAAACCGACCAGGTTGCTGGAAGTGCCGGTGTTTTCGTTCTCGCCCGCGAAACACGGGTAGTTTCCCGGAAAGGAAAACTGCGTCTGCTCCTCCACCAGCACGAAATCCTGATTGACCGCCGCAGCCGGCGCCGACAGCAAGGGATTCTGCACGGGCGGCGGAGGCAAGGCCGGCAGGACGTAACGAAAGGCGAGGCCATCATTGAAGGCGCGGACAATAATTTGAAAAGGCCGGTTGCGCGCCGTCGCTTCGCCGAGGGACACCCGAAGCTCGTTGTGATGGTCGCGCACCTCGCGCCGCTTGCCCAGCCGGTCCACCCGCGTGGTGTCCGATTCTTCCCGCTCGGTCTTGACCAGCAGGGAGTAGGCGCCCAAGGCCGTTCCATCCTGGAACTTCAAGCCGAGTTTGGAGTTGAGCAGGATGGGCGCGCCGTCCACCGAAACGGAGTAAGTCAGGGGTCCATCGGCCTGGATGGAACATTCGATGGCGCCGTCGGGAGATTTGACGGAGGTTCGTCCGCTGGTGATGGCGTGCTGCGCCGAGGCGGTGGCGCCGGCCAGCAAGAGGAGGCCCAGGGCCGCCAGGCGGGTTGCGTGGGTGGGTAGTCGGTTCATGCCGCATAGTGGGGCGGCGTGTTTTGAGTTGTCAAGGCCGTTGGCGGGGCGGCTTGTTTGGAGTGTGCCGGCTGGCGGGCACTCCCGCTTGCCGAAAGCGGCGGCAAGCCGCCGCACTCCACGACGCTTCGCGTTCACAGTGGGCCAACGATGTGCCGACAGGTCTTGGAGTGCGCGCGCGACAGCGCCGCCTTCATAGGGGGCGAGCTTGCTTGTCTCCCACCTGGCGTTGTGCGACGTTCTTGGCGGCGGGGGCGGATGGAGTTGGGTTTTGAAATTGAACTGGCGGATGGGAACGGTGTCCAAATAAGATATGACGCGAAAAACCAGCAGAAGGGGTGGATGGACGGTGACGGAAATATGCATCGCGGTTGTGCTCATCGTTCTATTGGCCGCGATCGCGATTCCGAATTTTGTTCGCTCGCGCAGCACTCTGTCGGCAAATTCTTGCATCAACAATCTCCGAATCCTTGACTCTGCCAAGGCGCAATGGGCCTTGTTACAAAAGAAAAAGAACACGGATATTCCGGCTGGAAGCGACATTCAGCCTTACATGGGCGGCGGCCCCGCTGGCGAATTGCCCGTCTGCCCGATTGATCCCAAGCAAACATTTGACAGCAGTTACTCGCTCAACAGTATTGGCGCCAAGCCGACATGCAAGATCATGCCAGCCGATCCCGGGCACATTCTGCCCTGACACGCTTCGCGTCGCCATTTGCGCGGCGCGGGCGGATGGAGGCGGGTTGAGATTGAACCGCCGGATGGGAACGGTGTCGAAAAGAGATATGACCCGAAAAACCAGCAGAATGGGTGGATGGACGGTGACGGAAGTTTTGGTCGTCGTGGCGGTCCTCGGAGCCATCGCGGCGGTCGTGATGTGGCCGAAGAATCATGTTGGCGATGGCCGTCGTTCTCCGGCAAACGCTTGCATCATCAATCTCCGAATGCTTGATAGTGCCAAGGCCGCATGGGCGTTGGATAATCACAAACAATCCACGGATACTCCAACCGCCAACGACATCCGGCCTTACATGGGCCGTGGCCCGAAAGGCGAATTGCCCGTTTGTCCGAGCGATCGCAAGCAAACGTTCGACACCAGTTATTCACTCCACAATGTTGGCACCAAGCCGGCCTGTAAGATCAATCCGGCCAGGCACAGTTTGCCCTGACACGATTCAGGGCGTCATTCGTCCTGGGCGGGCTGAAAGATGTGCCCGGCGGGACGCCGGGCATGGCGGGCGAGGGCGCCCGCGCTCCCCGGAAGCTGGAAATATCAGTCTGTTTTGGCGATTCAAACCACGAGGTTGACGAGGCGTGTTTTGGGTTGTCAAGAGCGTTGGCGGGGCGGCTTGTTTGGAGTGTGCCGGCTGGCGGGCACTCCCGCTTGCCGAAAGCGGCGGCAAGCCGCCGCACTCCACGACGCTTCGCGTTCACAATGGGCCAACGATGTGCCGACAGGTCTTGGAGCGCGCGCGCGACAGCGCCGCCTTCAAAGGGGGCGACCTTGCGTGTCTCCCACCCGGCGTTGTGCGGCGTTCTTGGCGGCGGGGGCGGATTGAGTTGGGTTTTGAAATTGAACTGGCGGATGGGAATGGTGTCCAAACAAGATATGACGCGAAAAACCAGCAACATGGGTGGATGGACGGTGACGGAGATTTTGATCGTCGTTGTGCTCATCGTACTGGTCGTGCTTTTGGTTCGGCCGAACTTTATTGGAGGGGGCCATCCCAGTCCCGCAACTGCTTGCATCAGCAATCTGCGGAACCTCGATGCAGCAAAGGGGCAGTGGGCGTTGGAACTTCACAAAGAATCAACTGATATTCCAACTGCCAGCGACATCCAGCCTTACATGGTCCACAGACCTTCTGGAGAATTACCCTGTTGCCCGGCTGATCCCAAGAAGACCTTCGACAGCAGTTATTCAATCAACAATGTTGGCACCGTGCCAACATGCAAAATCCTTCCAGCCACCCACATTTTGCTGCCCATTCGGCAGTAGCACGAATCGCGGTGGATAACCCGTTCGCCTGAAGTCGCGCACGGCTTTGCCAGCGGCTCGGAGAATGGCGGCTTTCTGCCGAAAGCCGCTACGTTTCGCTCAGACCACGAGGTTGACGAGGCGCTTGGGGATGATAATAACTTTCTTGACAGGCTTGCCTTCGAGAAATAGTTGGACCTTTTCGCAGGCCAGGGCGGCGGTCTCCACTTCGGCGGCGGTGGCGTCGGCGGAAATGAGGATGCGGTCGCGGAGTTTGCCGTTAATTTGGACCGGTATCTCAATGGTCATTTCCACCAGCAGGGCGGGATCGAATTTCGGCCAGGGCTGGTAGGAGAGGCCGGGAATTTGGGGCCGGCCATCGGCGGGCAGGGGACTGCCCGCCCGACCTTGTCCCGTCAATGTGCCTTTCCCCGTCAATTTGGCGAAGAGTTCCTCGGCCAGATGCGGGGCGAAGGGGTGAAGCAGGATCAGGAAGTCGCGCAGGACGGAGGCGGGCTTGGTTTCCCAAGTGATGGCGTCGTTGACGAAAACCATCAGGGCGGAAATGGCGGTGTTGAAGCGCAAGCCTTCCAGGTCTTCCGTCACCTTCTTGATGCAACTGTGCAGGGTCTTGAGTTGGGCGGCGGTGGGCGCGGTGTCCTGGATGGCGGCGCTGAGTTGAATGCTCTCCAGCGCGGACGGGCCGCCGGCGGGTTGCGCGGTTTGCGTTTGCTCGAATTCCGTCTCGCTCCGCTCGTCCACGAACAAGCGCCAGACGCGGCCCAGAAAACGATAGACCCCTTCGACGCCCCGCGTGTTCCACGGCTTGACCATTTCCAGCGGCCCCAGGAACATTTCGTAGAGGCGGAAGGCGTCCGCGCCGTATTCGCGGAGGATGTCGTCGGGGTTGATGACGTTGCCGCGGGACTTGGACATTTTTTGGCCGTCTTCGCCGAGGATCAAGCCCTGGTTGACCAGTTTGTAAAACGGCTCGGGAGCGGAGACATGGCCCAAGTCAAACAGAACTTTGTGCCAGAACCGGGCGTAAAGAAGATGGAGGACGGCGTGCTCAATGCCGCCGACGTAGAGGTCCACGCCTTGGCTTGCAGTGGCGCCAGGCGTAGCGGCGCTTGGCAAAGCGCCGCTGTTATTTTGCGGCGAACTTCCGTTCGCCGCTACGGGAAGGCGATTAAGATTAAGATTAGGATTAAGATTGGGAGAAGCGGACATCCAATAGCGCTCGGCGTCCTGGCCGCAGGGGACGCGGTCATTGGCCGGATCGGTGAAGCGCAGGTAATACCAGCAACTGCCGGCCCATTGGGGCATGGTGTTGGTTTCGCGGGTGGACCCGTCCGGCAGGCGGACCCAGGCGGCGGCGCGGGCCAGGGGCGGTTCGCCGGTGGCGGTGGGTTTGAAATCGGTCAGTTCGGGCGGGAGCAGCGGCAGGGCGGATGGCGGGAGGGCCTCGTGGCCGGCCGGCGTCCAAACGATGGGAAAGGGTTCTCCCCAGTAGCGCTGGCGGCTGAAGAGCCAGTCGCGCAGTTTATAGTTGACTGTTCGGCGGCCCAGCCCTTTTTCCTCCAGCCAGGCGGCGATTTTCTTCTTCGCCTCCCTGGTGGGCAGGCCGGTCAGGAAACCGGAGTTGACGCTGAGGCCGTCTCCCGCAAAGCCGGTGGATTCGCGCCCCTCGGGCGCTTGCACGACGACGCGGACGGGCAAAGCAAATTTTCGCGCGAATTCCAGGTCCCGCTCGTCGTGGGCCGGAACGGCCATGATGGCGCCCGAGCCGTAGGTGGCAAGAACATAGTCGGCGATCCAGACCGGGATTTTTTCATTATTGACAGGATTGACGGCATAAGCGCCGGTGAAGACGCCGGTCTTTTCCCTGGCCAGCTCGGTGCGTTCGAGATCGGATTTGCCGGCGGCATAAGCCTTGTAATCCTCGACGGCTTTTTTTTGTTCCGGCGTGGTGATTTGCGACACGAGTTTGTGTTCCGGCGACAACACCATGTAAGTCGCGCCGAACAAGGTGTCGGGCCGGGTGGTGAAGACGCGAATCTTCGAATCCGCAATCCGCAATCCGGAATCCGCAATTGGAAAATCCACTTCCGCCCCTTCGCTGCGGCCGATCCAATTGCGCTGCATTTCCTTGAGCGACTCGCTCCACTCAATTTGCTCCAGGCCCTCCAGCAGGCGCTCGGCGTAGGCGGTGATGCGCAGCATCCATTGGCGCATCGGCCGGCGCGTGACGGGAAAGCCGCCCACCTCGCTCCTGCCGTCCACGACCTCCTCGTTGGCGAGGACGGTGCCCAATTGCTCGCACCACCAGACCGGGGCTTCGGCGACATAAGCCAGGCGGTGCTGGTCTTGATGGAGGCGGCGCGCCTGGGGAGTTGGGTTGCCGGGCGGATCGGGCAGCGTCTCGATTGGCTCGGCTTTGTTGGTTTGCGGATTGAACCAGGAATTGTAGAGCTGAAGAAAAATCCACTGGGTCCATTTGAAATAGCGGGGGTCGGTGGTGTCAATTTCCCGGCTCCAATCGTAGCTGAAACCGAGGGATTTGATTTGCCGCTTGAAGACGGCGATGTTGGCCTCGGTGGTCTGGCGGGGATGCCGGCCGGTGCGGATGGCGTATTGCTCGGCGGGCAGGCCGAAGGCATCCCAGCCCATCGGATGCAGCACGTTGAAACCGAGGGCGCGGCGGTAGCGGGCCAGGATGTCGGTGGCGGTGTAGCCTTCCGGATGGCCGACATGCAGGCCGGCGCCGGAAGGGTAGGGAAACATGTCCAGTATGTAATACTTGGGCGGCAGGCGGGCGGCGGAAACGGGGCCGTGCAGGCCGTGCCTCCGGGCGAAGGGATGCTCCGGCGGGACCGGCTCCAGCGGGTTCCAGGCGCGGAAAGTGGATTGAGCGTCCCAAAAACGCTGCCATTTGGTTTCGATCAGATCAAAGGGATACTGCCGTCGCATAAGTTCTGCTTCCATCCGGCGGCGGGAGCATTTCACTTTTTTTGGTTTCCCTTCTTAATCTTAATCCTAATCATGCCCCGCCTTCTCCGAACAAGATTAAGATTAGGATTAAGATTAGGAAAAAACCACCCCAAAAAGTGGAATGCTTCCATCCGGCGGCCCGCCCTATTCCTTTCCTTGCGGAATGACGCCTTCCTGAATCAGTTTTTTCAATTTGGGGGTGATGATGAATTGGCAGTAGCCCTGGTTCTTGTTCGAGTTGTAATAATTCTGATGATATTCCTCGGCGGGATAAAACGCCTTGAGCGGAACGATCTGGGTGACAATCGGGCTTTTGAATTGCTTGGCGGCGCGCGCTTTGGAAGCCTCGGCGGCCTTCCTTTGCGATTCGTCGCTGTAGAGGATGATGGAGCGGTATTGGGTGCCGGTGTCGTTGCCCTGCCGGTTCAGGGTGGTCGGATCATGCGCCGCCCAGAAGATTTCCAGCACTTTATCGTAGGAGATGACGGAGGGATCATAAGTGAGCTGGATCACTTCGGCGTGGCCCGTTTTGCCGGTGCAGACCAGTTCGTAACTGGGATTGGCCACCGTGCCGCCGGCGAAGCCGGAAGTGACGGATTTGACGCCCGGGATGCGTTGGAACACGGCTTCGGCGCACCAAAAACAGCCGCCGCCAATGGTGGCGGTTTCCGTTTTGGCGGGCGCTGGGGCGGATGGGGTTTGAGCGTTCATAACAGGGGCCAGACAGCCCAGGAGCGCGATGGCGGCGGGGAGCGCCAACCACCGGCCCGGCTTGTCCGGGTAAAAAGAGAAACGATTCATAAGTCGGGCATAAAATGGCATTTCCGGGTCCAAGTTGCAAATCAATCGTGCATCCGCGGGAGAGATGGGGCGCGGAATTCTTCGCATCCCCCGTCCCAAGCGTCCCATGCACCGCAATCCCTCAGAGTCGCTCATTTTCAGGAAGGTTTTACCACGGATTTCACGGATTTCACGGATAAGAAATTCCTGCTGTCCGCTTTCCAAATTTCTTGTTCCTCTTTCCTATCCGTGAAATCCGTGAAATCCGTGGTTCCATTCCTTTGGTTGCGGCTTTGCCCCGCTGCGTCGTATTTCCTGCAAATCGAGCTGGGGCTGATTGCTGTCCCGCGCCCGCGCAAAAGCGAAATACACAATTTGAGCATTGAACTTCCGATGGCTTCGACTATGCTAACAATGAATGAAAATCCTTCTGTCCGCGGCCTTTCTGATCACTGCCATCCTCGCCGCAAATGCCGGCCAAGCAGTGCCAGTTCCATACATTATTTCCGGCCCTAACGACCTGACGATCAATGCTGGTTCCACCGCCGATTTCATCGTAACCGCCACCAATGCAGGAACTTACCAATGGACATTTCAAGGGGCCGGGATGACGCAAGGGACCAACATCGCCGGGGCGACAAATTCTGAATATACAATTGACGACACCAGCGCCAATCAAGCGGGGGTCTATTCGGTGATTGTCGGTTCCACAGGGACGAACGTCACCAATTCGGCCACTTTGACCGTCATCCAGGGAACGATCATCAATTTCCAAATCTCTGGTTTTGCCGGCGGAACGAGCACGAGCAACGTGCTGGTGGAACTATTTGACCACGACAAACCGGCCACCGTGCAGAATTTCGTGCATTATGTCAGGTCGGGCGCGTATTCGAATATGTTCTTTGAACGCCTCATTCCGGGATTCGTGTTGCAAGGAGGCGATTGGTACGCGGAAGACCAGACCTATTCCACCCCCCCTCCGGTGGTGGGCCAGATTTACGAGACATACGTCCAGAATTTGCAGGTCAACAACCCGCCGCTGCCGGAGCAGGTTGACAATGAATTCTATGTGGGGCCGAAGGTGAGCAATCGGCAAGGAACCATCGCCATGGCCCTGTCGTCCGGCGAGCCTGATTCGGCGGCGAACGCTTTCTTTTTCAATCTGGTGGACAATACCAATCTCGATACCACCAATACTGGCGGCGGACCTTTTACCGTCTTTGGGCGGGTGTTGGGCGGCACGGATGTCCTGCAATACTTCAACAATCCCAAAGCCTTCTCCAAGCCGGCGTTCACCGGGACTCCCACCCGCAACATCTTCACCAACGGCATCTTCGACGAGATTTATCTCGGTGGCGATGCCTTCACCGATCTGCCGGTCAATTATCATGGGTCCGGCGTGCCGGCCGACGACAACCTGTTCTTCGTGGAGTTCAGCTTTCCGGATGCCAACGCGCAACCGCTCATTGACACCAACCCGCCCACGGCGGCGATTACTTTTCCAACCACCAATATGATATTGACCAATGGCACTGCGTTGACCGTGCAGGGAACGGCGCAGGCCGTGCTGGGAAATACCGCGCTTTCATTGGATGGCACTGCGTTGACGGTGCCGGGACCGGCGCAGAATGATGCCGGGCTGGCGCGGGTGTATTGTTCCCTGATTCCGCAGAATGGCGCTTATGACAACAATGCCGGCGGGGCGGATGCCATCGGCACCACCAATTGGTCGCTGGCTTTTGGCGTTCTCGAACCGGGCATCTATTACATCCTCGTCACGCCCCAGGACGGCGCGGGGAACTTGGGGCCTGCGGTCGAGCAACAAATGATCATTAGCGCGGTGCTGACCAACGGGGTTGGCGGCGTGACCGTGACCAATTTGTCCACGGGCGCCGGCGCCGGGGATGCGGTGGGCGCCAATCTGTCCCCTGGCACAAGCTACGTCTTTGGCGCCCAGCCCGGTCCGGGCTGGTTCTTTGTCAATTGGCAGTATGGAACCAAAAGTTCCATCTCTCCGAGCCTCACCCTCCAATGGCCCTCCAATACGCTCTTGACCGCGATCTTCATGTCGAACTCCGTGCCGGGCGGCCTCGCTTTCACCTACCCGCCCGTGGGAGGGAGTACGACCAACGGCACTTTCTCCATTCAAGGCACGGTGAGCGGACTGCTCACCCCGCCGGTCACCGTCACCTGCCGGGTTTTTTCCTACACCAACCAGCAAATGGTGGGTTCGGTGAGCCAGACCGTGGTTAAAGCGTCCAAATTGAACTGGTCCTTCCCGGTCGCCAACCTGGCGCTGGGACAGTATTATGCGGAAGTCACGGCCCAGGACGCCGTGGGCCAAGGCACGGTCATCAGCAACGATTTTGCTGTCGGGTTTCCCCTGACCTTGCAGACCGGCGGCAATGGCCAGGGCACGATGACCTCCAGCAGCGGGCTGTATCTGTGGGAGGGGCGGCAGTATTCCGTGACGGCGGCGCCTGCCTTTGGCTCAGTCTTTGAAAGTTGGAGCGGTGGCGGCCATTCCAGCACCAACCCGGTGTTCAACTTCACCATGACGTCCAACCTCGTCCTCACCGCCACCTTCATCTCCCCCTTCATTTCCAACGCGATCGCGTTCACCTATCCGCCGTTGCAGGGGAATACGTCCAATGGCACTTTCTCCATTCAAGGCACGATCGGCGGAGCGCTCACCCCGCCGGTCAGCTTGAAATGCCAGCTTTTTTCATTTACCAATCAGTCGCCCGCGGGCAAGACATTGCAGACCACCGGGAGGACCAACTGGTCCTTCGCGGTGTCCGGTCTGGCGCTGGGGCATTATTATGCGCAGGTTGTTGCCACGGATGCGACCGGCCAAATCACGCTGCTCACCAATGATTTCACCGCCGGTCTTCCCTTGACCGTCTATCAGAACGGCAATGGCCAGGGCGCGCTCCGGGCCCACTTTACCGGGCAATTTCTGGCGGAGGGACAGTCCTATATGTTGGATGCGGTGGCGGCCGGCGGCTCCGTCTTTGACACTTGGACCGACGGCGTCAATTATACCAACAACCCGCTCTACAGCTTCATCATGAGACCCGGCCTGGTCCTCACCGTCACCTTCGTCTCCAACGATATTCCCGGCACGATTGCCTTCACCTATCCCGCCTCCGGCGCCAAGCTCGCCAGTCAAACCTTTAATCTCACCGGCACGATCAGTTCCGCCGTCACCAACCCCTTCGTCAGCTATCAACTATTCTGCGGCTCCAATTCGGTGGCGCCGCCCAGCACCAACGTCACCATCCTCCCCGGCGCGCCCAAGACAACCTGGTCGGCCGGGCTGACCAACCTGGCTCCCGGTTACTACACGGTGGCGGTCCTCGTTTTCGATGCGCTGGGGCGCAGCACCTTGATCTCCGAAAGTTTCCAGGTTTTGGCGGGCGTCGTCTTGCAAATCGCCCCGGCCGGGTCTGGCACGGTCTCCTCCAATTGGACCGGGCAATTTGTTTCGGCGGGCGCGCCGCTGACCATCACCGCCAAGACCAACG
>JBEKIA010000073.1:0-16460 GCA_050011995.1 Verrucomicrobiota bacterium | reverse complement strand
AAAGCTCAATTTGGATGCAAAGCATTGATGACATGGCGTTTACATCATTTTATTGGATATCCAATGGATAATGCGTTGTGGATTGAAAAACCAAATCACCAACGATTGAATCAGCGGTCAGGACTGGATCAAGAAGGTCAACGGAGGAGAGGTTGAGGATCATCCCAGCCCGTCCACTTTCACCCGCACCTGTCTTTAACTTCTCCCTTCTTCCTGATGGTTCGCCCATTTCTGAACCTTGCAAAGTCGTCTTTCCCTCCGCCTCCGCCCTACCCAAGCGGGCCCAGGTCCTGTGTCGCCCTAACCCTATCGCGCAGGCGGGCTTCAGGGAAAGCCTGAGAACGTCTTGATTTATCAGTAGGAAGACGAATGGAATTGATTTTATTGGATTATGGTGTATTTGTATCATGGTATCCTCAGAAAGGAAGGTGCGAAACGCGTATGAAAAATTGTTGCGACTCATTTTGTGGCGCGAAAGACCATGTGTGGCGGCCTGATCGCCGGGAGTTCCTCTTTGTCGGCTTGATTGGCGGTCTTGGGTTGACGCTGGGAGACTTTTTCAAGCTGGAGGCCCAACCCGCGCCTGCCGCCGCCAGAGCCAAATCGGTCATCAACATATTTCTGCCGGGGGGGATCGCGGCCCAGGAATCGTTCGATCCAAAGCTGCTGGTTCCCATCGAATATAGCGGACCCTTGGGCGCGGTGAAAACCAAGCTCGACGGGATTTTATTTTCCGAGCACCTGAAGCACACGGCGGAGATTGCGGACAAGATATGTGTCGTTCGTTCCATGACCCACGGCGAAGCCGATCACGGTCGTGGCACGCACAACATGTTCACCGGCTGGCGGCCCAGCCCCGCCGTGCAGTATCCGAGCATCGGCAGCATCGTTTCCCACGAACTCGGCCCGCAAAACAACCTGCCGCCCTATGTTTGCGTTCCCACCCAGCCCAATGAGTATGCCGGCACGGGTTTTCTCGGGTCGGCTTACGGGCCATTCAGCCTGGGCGCCGACCCGGCGGGCGGCGCGTTCGAGGTGCGTGATTTGAATCTGCCGCATGGCGTGGACGAAAATCGCTTTGCCGTGCGCCGGGAAATGCGCGCGGTGGTGGACGCCCATTTCAGTTCGCTCGAAGAATCCGACGCCCTGGACGGCATGGACGCCTTCTATCAGCGCGCCTATGCGATGATGAGTTCGGATGAGGCCCGGGCCGCGTTTGATCTCAAGCGGGAGCCTGGCCCGCTCCGGGATGAATACGGCCGCAACGCCGCCGGGCAAAGGATGCTCCTGGCGCGTCGCCTGGTGGAGGCGGGTGTGCGTTTCGTCTCGCTGACCTACGGCGGCTGGGACCATCACGACAACATCCGTGCCGGAATCAGCAAGCAGATGCCGGCGTTCGATGAGGCGTTTGCGGCACTGATCCGCGATCTTTCCGCGCGAGGGATGCTCGACTCGACGCTGGTTTTGGTCACCACGGAATTTGGCCGCACGCCCAAGATCAACAAGAACGGCGGACGCGATCATTATCCAAAAGTATTCAGCATTGTGATGGCCGGCGGCGGCATCAAACAGGGCCACGTTCACGGCTCCACCGACCCCACCGGCAGTGAACCGGACGAAAGCCCCCTCACGGTGCCTGATTACGCTGCCACCGTGTACAGCCTGCTCGGCATTGATTGGGAGAAAACGCTGCTGGCGGGGAGCCGGCCGGTGAAGATCATCAAGGACGGCGAAATAGCCAATGGGCTTTTGGCTTGACCGCAGATGTTCCAAGAGACCAGAAGCTTCAAAGCGAAGTTCGCGCGCGGCATTTTTCTTTTCGCAGCGGTTTCCGCCGTGGCGGCTGATCCCCATCTTGCCTTGATTATGCCCGCGGGCGGCCAGCGCGGAACTGACCTTCAAATCACCTTCCGGGGCGACCGGCTACAGGACGCGGAGGAAATCATTTGCTACGAAGCGGGCATCGCAATAAAGCAGATCGGCCCGGTCACGAACAAGACCGTCCAGGCGCTCGCGGCCATCGCGCCTGATTGCGCCCTGGGCGAACATCATTTCCGCTTGCGAACCGCGAGCGGGCTTTCCGATTTGCGGACCTTTTTTGTCGGGCCATTTCCGGTGGTGGCGGAAATCGAACCGAATAACGTGCCCGCCCAGGCCCAAAAGATCGCGCTCAACACCACGGTCGCCGGAGTGATTACCAGCGGGGACGTGGACTGTTTTGCGGTGGTCGTGCCAAACGGCGGGCGGCTTTCAGCGGAGGTCGAAGGCATGCGCCTGGGCCGCGGCATGTTCGATCCGCGGCTTTCCGTGCTGGACACGAATGGCGTGGTCCTGGCTGAGGCGGCTGATACCTGGCTGGCGATGCAGGACCCGATTGTCAGCCTCGTGGCGCCGCACAACGGGACTTACGTCCTGCAACTTCGCGAGGCGACATACGGCGGCAGCGCCGACTGCCATTACCTGCTCCATGTCGGAAATTTTCCCCGGCCAACCTCGGTTTATCCCCTGGGCGGCAAGACGGGGGAAAGTGTGCCGTTGACGTTTTACAGCGAGGCGACCGGTGAGTTCGTCCAGGATCTGATGTTGCCCGAAACTCCGCGCGAAAAATTTGGGGTCTTTGCGGAATTGGACCACTTCCCCGCCCCGTCGCCGAACTGGATCCGGGTTTCGCCCTTTCCCAATTTCCTTTCGCCGGGACAGACGCCGGATCGCGAACATGCCGCGGTAGTGGATTTGCAGCCTCCGTTTGCGCTCAACGGAATTATTTCAAGAAGAGGCCAGGAAGATTGGTTTCGTTTTCGCGCTGATAAAGGCGCGCCGCTCGAAGTGAACGTTTACGCGCGCCAGCTTCGCTCGCCGCTGGATTCGATCCTCGATGTTTTTGACGCCAAAGGCCGCAGCCTTGCCGCCAATGACGACGCCGGCGGGGCGGACAGCGCGCTGAAATTCACGCCGCCCGAAACGACCAACTACTTCGTCCGCCTCCGTGACACGCTCGGCCGGTTCGGCCGTGACTTCACTTATCGCATCGAAATCACCCCGGCGGCGCCCGGCATCACGGTGAAAATCCCCGAAGTGGCCCGCAACGACACGCAAGCGCGGCAGTTTATCGCCGTGCCGCGAGGCAACCGTTTTGCGACGCTGATTTCCGCCAAGCGCGCCAACTTCAACGGCGCGCTGCGCTTCGAGCTTCCTGCGTTGCCGACTGGGGTGTCCCTGTTCGCGGACAACCTGCCCGCCAACGTAGAGACGGAGCCGCTCGTTTTCGAAGCCGCGCCCGATGCGCCCAGGGGCGCAAAACTGCTGGACTTGACCGCGACCGGAACGAACGCGAGCGGCGCCGTCACCGGGCATTTCCGGCAGGAGGTTGAACTGGTGGCAGGCCCGAACAATGCGAGTTATTGCAACACGCGGGTGGACCAACTTTGCGTGGCCGTGGTCAAGGAGGCGCCGTTTCGATTGCGCATCGTCGAACCGAAAGTGCCGTTGGTCCAGGCGGGTTCGATGTCGCTGGAGATCGTGGTCGAGCGCGATCCCGGCTTCGACGAACCCGTCGAGCTGCAGATGGTCTGGAATCCGCCAGGCGTGACTTCGCAGTCCGACGCGACCGTTCCAAAAGGGGCGACCAATGCCTTTTATCAACTCAACGCAGCCGAAAACGCCGAGGCCCGCGCCTGGAGAATTGCTGTGCTCGGCCATGCCACGGTGGAAGGCGGCCAGGTTTACGTTTCGTCACAGTTGTCCGGTCTCCAAATCGCCCCGCCCTATGTCGCGGGCAAAATCCAGACGCTCGTCGCCAATCCCGGCGATACGGCGGCGCTCACGGTGGATTTGCGGCAATTGAAACCTTTTGCGGGCAAGGCAAAAATCCGTTTGATCGGTCTGCCGGATAAAATCACCGCGCCGGAAGGGGAGATCGCCAGCGACGATCCGAAAGTCACCTTCAATCTCAGCGTCAGCCCGAAATGTCCGCCCGGTTCGTTCAGGAACCTGTTTTGCGCTGTGGCCGTGCCGAACGACGGCCAAATCATCCCCCACAACATCGCCGCCGGTGGAGTCTTGCGCATTGTGCCGGTGAAAAAACAACCTGCCAGACTCGTAGAAACGAAGGAAGGCAGCCCGTGACCATGTTGCGCAATTCACGAACAAAATTGCCGTGCAGAGCGATCCTGCGAGCCGGGTTGGCCGTGCTTGGGCTGTCCCTGGTTTGCGCCTGGCTAACGCCCGTGAAGGAAGCGGATAGCGCAAACCGGAAACTTGCCGGGCTGCAATTCTTTCCTCCAGAAATCAGGCTCGCCTCCGCGGAATCGCGCCAGGAAGTGGTTGTGCAGGCCACCTATGCCGACGGCGTGACGCGCGACGTGACCGCTCTCGCGAAGTTCACCATGGCGAATCCGGAATTCGCCAGCGTCAGCAAGGCCATCGTTTTGCCCAAAGCCGACGGGCAAACCGAATTGCGCGTGACCTTCGCCGGCCGCACGCTGGTCGTGCCGGTTTCAGTGGCGGGCGCGACGGTTCGATCGCCGGTCAGTTTCAGGCGCGATGTGATGCCGGTGTTCACCAGGGCCGGATGCAACACCGGCGCCTGCCACGGCACTTCGCGGGGCAAGGATGGATTTCATCTCTCGCTTTTTGGATTTGATCCCGACGGAGATTATTTCCGGCTCACGCGGGAACAGATTGGCCGCCGCATCAACCCGGCGATTCCGCAGGAAAGTCTCATCCTTCAGAAAGGTCTCGGCGCGGTGCAGCACACGGGCGGCGTGCGATTCACCACCAACAGCCCGCTTTACCAAACACTGCTCACCTGGCTGGACGCGGGCGCCCCGCAGGACCCAACGAATGTCTCCAAGCTCACCGGCATTGAGATCTATCCCAAGTCCGCCGTCATGGAAGGCTCCAACGCGTCGCAGAAATTCATCGTCCGCGCGCATTACTCCGATGGCGTTGATCGCGATGTGACGCCCCTCACTGTTTTCATCGGCAACAATGACGCGAGCGTCAAAGTGGCCGAGGACGGCGCCGCCATCGCCGGACAGCGCGGCGAGGCCTTCATTCAGGCGCGCTTCGGAGAGTACAATGTTGGCGCGCAGGTGATCGTCGTCCCGAAAGGAATGGCGTTCCAATGGCCGGACGTTCCCGCGAACAACTACATTGACGAGGCGGTGGATGCCAAGCTGAAGAAATTGCGCCTGATTCCGTCGGGAGTGTGCGATGACGCGACATTCTTGAGGCGGGTCTCCCTCGACATCACCGGCGAATTGCCTGCGCCGGACCAGGCCGGCAAATTCCTCGACGACCCGGCCGCGGACAAACGCGCCAAGCTCGTGGACGAACTGCTTGAGCGCAAAGAATTCATCGAGATGTGGGTGATGAAGTGGGCGGAGTTGCTGGAAATCCGCTCGCACGACAATGTGGTTTATCCGAAGGCGGCGTTCGCCTATTTTGAATGGCTGCGGCAACAGATGCTGGCGGGAGTGCCCTTGGATCGCATCGTGCATGACCTGCTCACGGCCTCGGGCAGCACCTTGCGCGATCCGGCCGCCAACTACTTTCAGACCGAGCCGGACCCGCAGAAGCTGGCGGAAAACACCGCGCAAGTTTTTCTGGGCATGCGCATCCAGTGCGCGCAATGCCACAATCACCCTTTTGACCGCTGGACCTTGAACGATTATTACGGCTTCAACGCTTTCTTTGCCCAGGTGGGACGCAAAGCCGGCGACGATCCGAGAGAGACCGTGATCTTCGACCGCAAGGAAGGCGAAGTGAAGCATCCCGTGACCGGCGCGGTGATGCGGCCCAAGTTCCTCGGCGGCGACGTGCCGGAAATCAAAGACGAAAGCCGGCGGGAAGTCCTCGCCCGCTGGGTGACTTCGCCGCAGAATCCTTATTTCGCGCGGAATCTGGCCAACATTGTCTGGGCCAATTTCCTTGGCCGCGGCATCATCGAGCCGGTGGATGACGTGCGCATCAGCAACCCGCCGTCGAACCCGGAACTGCTGGACGCGCTCGCCGCCAAGTTGGTGGCGTATAATTACGATTTCAAGAAACTGGCGCGCGACATCTGCGCCTCGCGCACCTATCAACGGGACACCCGTCCCAACGAATCCAACGCCGGCGACCAGCGGAATTTTGCCAGGGCTTCCATCCGCCGCATCCGCGCCGAGGTGCTGCTGGACTGCATCAGCGAGGTCACCGGGACGCAGGATAAATTCCCCGGCCTGCCCCGCGGAGGGAAAGCGGTGGAAATTCCCGACGGCAATTCGGCGAATTATTTTCTCACGACTTTCGGGCGCGCCAGCCGAACCACGGTTTGCTCGTGCGAGGTGAAAGTGGACCCGAATCTTTCCCAGGCGCTGCACCTCCTGAACGGCGACACGGTTCAGAACAAAATCGAGCAGGGCGGCCTGGTCAGAACGCTCCTCCAACGTGGCGAAACCCCGGATCAGGTCATCTCTGAGTTGTACCTCCGCTGCCTGGGCCGCCGACCGACGTCTGATGAATCGGCGAAGTTGCAGACTTTTTTCAAGCCGGGCGCCGGTTCCGAGCAGGTGTTGAACGACGTGTTCTGGTCCTTGCTCAATTCCAAGGAGTTCGTGTTCAACCACTGAACCCATGACCTGTCAGCCTCTAACTTTCCACATCAGGGTTGCAGCCGCCTTGCTCTTCGTCCCGATGGCGCTGGGAGGGCAAAGCATCAACTACCAGGACAATATCCTGCCGCTCGTCCAGGCCAACTGCGCCAAGTGCCACAACGAGGATAAGAAAAAAGCCGACCTCGATTTGACCAGCTATCAAGCCGCGCTCAAAGGCGGCGGGTCCGGCGCTGTGTTGGTTGCGGGAAACCCGGACGCGAGCAAACTGTGGAAGGCGATCACGCAAACGGAAGATCCGACCATGCCGCCCAATCAACCGCCCTTGCCGGACAAAGACTTGGAGACATTCAAGAACTGGATTCTGCAAGGATTGCTCGAAAGCGCCGGCGGCAAAGCGGTCGCCGCAAGAAGTTCCGGAAGCGATTTCACACTCAAATCGGATGCCCTCGGCAAACCGCCCGGCCCGCCACCGATGCCGGCGGATCTGCCGCGCGAAGCGATCATCCACACGGCGCGGACGACTGCGATCACCGGCCTGGCAGCAAGTCCGTGGGCGCCGTTGCTCGCCGTGGCCGGACAAAAGCAAGTTCTGCTCTTCAACACCGATTCCCTCGAACTGCTCGGCATCCTTCCTTTCAAGGAGGGGCAGCCGGTGGATGTCAAATTCAGTCGCAGCGGTCAACTCTTGCTCGCCAGCGGTGGCATCGGCGCCAAATCGGGCCGCGTTGTGGTCTGGGATGTCGTCACCGGCAAGCAACTGATGGATTTGGGCGATGATTACGACACGACGCTGGCCGCGGACATTCGGCCGGATCAATCGCAGATCGCGCTGGGAGGCCCGTCGCGCATGGTGAAAATCTGGTCCACTAAATCCGGCGCGTTGCAGCACAAGATCAAAAAACACACCGACTGGGTCACGGCGGTCGCCTTCAGTCCAAACGGCCAAATGCTCGCCACCGCTGATCGCAACGGCGGCATCGTCGTCTGGGACCCGGACAGCGCGCAGGAAATATTCACGCTGGCCGGCCACAAATCAGCCGTCACCGCCTTGAGTTGGCGGGGCGATTCCAAGCTGCTCGCCTCCTCCAGCGAGGACGGCGGGGTGAAACTCTGGGAAATGGAGGAAGGCAAACCGGTGAAAAGCTGGACGGCGCACGCCGCCGGAGCGCTCTCGGTCGCTTACGCCCAGGACGATCATCTGGTAACCTGTGGGCGCGACAATGCGGTGACGCTTTGGGACGGCAGCGGAAAAAAACTGCGCGATCTGGAAAAGTGCTGCGATTTGCCATTGCGCGCCGGCTTCAGTTCCGGAGGGGAACGGGTTTTCGCCTCGGACTTTGGCGGTCGCGTCATGGTGTGGAACGTCGCTGATGGCAAGCGGATTGGTTCTTTGGACGCAAATCCTCCAGAGGCAACCCAGCCGCCAGGCCCCGCGCAATTTCGTCCGGCGTGGCGATGAAGAAGTCGTATGAAAACTCGATTGTCCCGCTGCCTGCCGCATTTGACATTTCAATCTATCGAGCTTAGATAAATACGTTATGCCGTGCAGTTGCACTTATCGCAGGAAGAGGAGCCATGGCAGCTTTTCGAGAAGGATTTGCCTGATCTTTTTTGCATTCGGGATCGGGGCTGTTCAGGGGCAGAAGGTTGACCTGAACGGCAATGGCATGAGCGATATTTGGGAATGGATTTACGGTGCTTACGGCATTGATCCCAACGCCGATCCCGATGGCGACGGCTTCTCTAATTTGCAAGAATCCATCGCCGGCACCAATCCGTTCGATTCCAATTCCTATCCTTTCATCCCGATCATCGCCAATTCGCCGTCAAATTTCTCCGTGACCCTGCCGTCCGCGCTGGGAAAACAATATCAGTTGCAAAGCATCACCGCGCTGGGTGGCGCGAATTGGTATGTCGAGACTAATCTGGTGGCCCGCTCGGGAACCACGGTGACATTGTCCGCGCCGGTGGACTCGGCAGCGACGTACTACCGCGTCGCCATCTCGGACGTGGATACGGCCGGCAGCGGGATGAACGATTGGGAAAAATATCAACTGGGCCTCGACCCGTTCAACCCGTTTAGCAACGGGCAGCAGGATGCCAACGGCCATGCCTTGAGCGATTACGCCTACGTCACCAACTTGCTGGCGTCGCAAAATGTCATCACCATCGCGGCGACAGGCTCGGCTGCGACCCAGCCTGACCCCGGACAAACGCCAGCGCTCACCGGACAGTTCACCGTCACGCGCGGAGGCTTTCCGCTGGACCACATCACCGTCAATCTGGGGCTTGGCGGACCGGGAATGGGTGTAGCGGCGCCGGGCGTGGATTATGCGGCCCTGCCGACGGCTGTCGCTCTAGCGGCTGGCGTGAGTTCGCAGACGATCACATTGTTGCCCATGGCGAACACGAATTTGCCGGCGCCCGCCCTGGCTCAATTGGGGCTGTTGCCCGGGGCGAACTACACCGTGGGCGTGGCGAGCAATGCCAGTGTCGTCATCTATCCTTCTCCCACCCCAATGGGCAGCGGGCTGCTCGGCCAGTATTATACCAATTCGAGCACAACCTACACCAACAGCAAGAATTTCAATCCCACTGATCTGTTTCTGTCGCGAATTGACCCGGTGGTTGATTTTATCTGGAGCAACGGCATGTCGCCGAACTTGAGCAACGGGCTTTACACCGTGCGCTGGACGGGACAGGTGCAGCCTCAGTTTTCGGAAACGTATTACTTTGATGTGAGAAGCGACGATGGCTGCCGGCTTTGGGTCAACGACCAGTTGCTTATTGATAAATGGCAGTCGCAGAGCGTGACGGACTGGACCAACGCCATCGCTTTGGAGGCGGGGGTGCGCTATGATCTGCGGCTGGATTATCTCCAGGCCGGCGGCTCGGCGCAGGCGCATCTTTCCTGGTTCAGCCCAAGCCAGCCGGAACAAGTCATTCCCAGCAATTGCCTGTATCCCTCCAACAGTGTCGGCAACAGCAGTTCAAACGCCCCGGCTGTGGTGACGAGCGCGTTAAGCGCGGTGGCCTTTCTCGGCCAGCCCTTCAGTTTCGCGGTGACGGCGGCAAACACCCCGCTCGGTTTCACGGCCCAGGGCCTGCCGCCGGGTCTGAACTTCAATAGCACGAACGGCCTGATCGCAGGGGTGCCGGCACTCGCCGGCAATTTTCAAGTCACGCTCACGGCGAGCAATTTAACCGGCGTCGGCGCGTCGGTCGTGGACATTTCGGTTTTGAACACCGGCAGTTCCGTTGTCCAGGAAATCTGGACGAATGTTACCGGCATAAATGTCAGCGACATCCCGGTGGGCACGCCGGCCAACCTCACGAATGTTCTGGGCGCGCTCGCCGGCGTCGTGAATTACGGGGACAATTATGGCGAGCGCATTCGCGGCTACTTCACCGCGCCCGTCACGGGGAACTATTACTTCTGGATAGCGGGCAGCGATTCGGCGCAACTTTGGATTTCCGACGACAACCAGCAAGTCAACCGGGTGCTGCGGTCATGGGTGACGCCGACAAATAATCCCACCGCGCCGGGGCAAAATGGAACAAGCCCGCAGCAATGGAATTTACAGGCGAGCCAGCAATCGCCCTGGCTCACGCTCGTTGGTGGGCAGTCGTACTACATCGAGGTTTTGCACAAGGCGGGTGCCGGCGCGGGCGACAACTGGTCGGTGGGCTGGATGCAGGACCCGACCGGCACCAATAACACGGTCGCCGGCGTGGTGCCGGGTTATCTGTTGTCCCGCTACTATCCGCCGTTGCCGGCAAGTATTCCCGGCGCGCTTTACTCGGCGAACCTGTTGGCGTTGCCTGGCGTGGTGAGCCAGGGCGTCGGCTCGGCGACGCTGCGAGTCAGCGCGGACGGCTCCCAGGCCACCTTGAATTATTCAGTCAACAACCTGTCGGGCGCTCCCACGGGCCAGTCCATCAATTCGGATCCGTATTTGAGCAATCCGGGCGAACTGATTTTTGACATTTCCGCCGCCAAGCCGCAGGCCGACGGCAGCTTTCTCTGGAGAATTAAAGGCGCCGGCCCTCTCGCGGCCTCGGACATTCTGGAAATCATCAATGAGGGCAAGGCTGCCATCGTCGTCGAAACCACCGCTTTTGCCAACGGCGAAATTGGAGGCCATTTCATTTTGGCCAATGGTTCGCAGACCTTCACGCCGCCGCCCATGCCACCCGCATGGACGGATGATTCCGCCGATGCCGGCGCCGCCGCGCGCTTTCTGACGCAGGCGACCTTCGGCGCGAGTTCCAACGACATCGCCGCCGTGCAGGCGCTCGGATACAGCAACTGGCTCGCCAATCAATTTTCCCTGCCAACCACGCATTGTTTGACCAATGTGCTGGCTAATCCGTATTCGGACCCAACCGATCCTTATCAAAGTCCTTTGTGGTTCAACACCTGGTGGCGGCAGTCCATCACGGCTCCGGACCAATTGCGCCAGCGGGTCGCTTTCGCTTTGAGCGAGATTTTTGTCGTCTCGGAAAATGGCACCCTCCAGAACCACGCGGACGCGCTTTCGTCCTACTACGACATGCTGCTCGACCATGCGTTTGGCAATTTCCGCTCCCTGCTGGAAGCAGTCACGCTCCATCCCGCCATGGGATTGTATTTGGGCATGCTGGGCAACAACGCGGGGAGCATCATCACCGGCATTCATGCCGATGAAAATTATGCGCGTGAGATCCAGCAGTTGTTTTCCATTGGTTTGAACCGCCTGTGGCCGGATGGCACGTTGATCCTGAACGCGCAGGACAATCTTGTGCCGACGTACAATCAGGATGTCGTCATGGGCTTTGCCAGCGTCTTCACCGGCTGGAATTATTATCAACCGAACCAGGCTGGCGGGCGCCTGCCGTCGAACTGGTATCCGGGCGCCAACTACACCAATCCGATGGTGCTGGTGCCGGCGCATCACGAGACCGGCGCAAAGTTATTGCTTGACAACGTCATGCTGCCGCCGGCCTGGGGCAGCCAGACCGTTTCATCGGCCGCCAACGACGCCTATTGTTCGCAGGATTTGGAATCCGCCATGAATTCCATATTCAACCACCAGAACGTCGCGCCGTTTATTTGCCGCCAGCTCATTCAGCGCCTTGTCACGAGCAATCCAAGCCGTGATTATGTTTATCGCGTGGCGCAGATTTTCAACGATGACGGCACCGGCGTCCGGGGCAACCTGCAGGCGGTCATCCAGGCGATTCTGCTGGATTACGAAGCGCGCAGCCCGAACATGATTTCCCAGCCGGCTTACGGCAAGCAACGCGAGCCGCTCCTCCGCGTCACCGCAGTGGCGCGCGCGTTTCCCGCGCCCCCCGGCCTCGGCGGCACCTACAGCCAGACGACCAACCAACTCATCACCATCACCACCTCAAGTCCGCATCGCTTGAATAGCGGCGACACGGTGTGGCTTAATTTCACGGATACCTCCGGAAATCCGGCGCCGACTGCGCAAGGTTACAGTGCAACCACAACCAGCCAGACAACGTTCACGGTGAATGCGCCGCAACTTTCCACGGGCAGCTACGGGCAGACCAACGGCATTATGACTGCCGCCATTTCCGGTCATGGTTTGGCCGCAGGCAATCCGGTTTACCTGGTGTTCGCCACCGGCGGCGCGTCCAGCGGTCTGTTCCAAGTCGCCAGCGTAGCGGATTCGTCGCATTTCACCGTCACGAACGCCGATTTGGTCCAGCACACCGGCAGTTGTCTGATGCCGAAATTGTCCGTGGGCGGCTACACCCAGGTTGGAACCAGCATTACGGTCAGCACCACCGGTCCGCACGGCTTGAGCCAGGGCAACAACGTCTTCATCAACTTTACATCCGGGACCGCGGTGAGTGGAACTTATGCGGTGGTGAGCGCGCCCGACGCGGCGCACTTTACCGTCACGGCGTCCAGCGCGGCCAGCCAGAATGAAAACAGCCTCGCGGTGTATCCGCTGGTCGCGCCGCCCTTGGCGCGCAACGGCAGCGTTGTCGCGCAGGAGGACACATGGAACATGAGTTACACCGATACGGGAACGTCCTCCAGCCTGTCCCAATCACCGTTGCGCTCGCCAACGGTGTTTAATTTCTTTTATCCGGGCTACGAATTCCCCGGCGCGCTGGCCTCGGCGGGTTTGACCACGCCGGAATTTCAACTGACCTCGGACAGCGGCGTCGCGCTGCAAATGAATTTTGCCGAAGGCGGCATTTTGAACAATACCGGCAACACCAATGGCTTGAGTAGTTTTAGCGGAGGCAACGGCTCCATCGTCCTGGACATCGGCCCGTGGATGACGGCCAATGACACGGCGGACAATGGCATCCCGGGGCTGGTGGACAGTCTTAACACCCTGCTGCTGGCCGGGCAGTTGTCCCCCGCCGCCAAGACGGGCATTGTGAACTACGTCGCGAACACGAATAATTTCACCTACAGCTCGCCGCCCACGCAAACGCAGATGCGCGACCGCGTCCGCGCCGTGATTCATCTGATAACCAGCTCGCCTGATTTCATCATCCAAAAATAGATTTATGCACGAGAACCAGTTTTCCGGGGTGACGCGACGGCAGTTTATTCGGCGGGCGGCTTGCGCCGCGGTCGGCACCGTGGCCATGACCTCGGCCATCCGCGATTTGCGGTTTATGAATGCCGCCGTCGCGCAATCGAACATCACGGACTACAAGGCGCTGGTCTGCATCTTCCTTCAGGGGGGCAACGACTCGAACAATCTCATTCTGCCGACCATCCCATCGGAATATGCCAATTACGCCGCCATCCGCTCTCCCGTGCTGGCCATTCCGCAAAGCGCCATTCTGCCGGTCACGTCTTTGGACGGCGATGGTCACACGTATGGTTTGCATCCGAGTTGCCCCGAACTGCAGACGCTTTTTGGCGAAGGCAAGCTGGCGTTTTTGTTCAACACCGGCACGCTGGTTTATCCGATTACCCGGGCGCAGTATCTGGCCCGCTCCACCGCCACACCGCCGCAACTCTTTTCCCATGCCGACCAGCAGACGCAATGGCAGACTTCCGTTCCCGACCAGCCGCCGCTGACCGGATGGGGGGGGCGTTGCGCCGATTTGCTCGCGTCCATTCAACCCAGCGCGCCAATTTCGCTGATGGTGACGCTGGCGGGCGCCAATACTTTTGAGGTCGGCAACATCGTCTCGCAGTATTCCGTTTCCACTTCGGGCGCGATTTCACTCAGCCTGCCGTCCACTCCGTCCGGCGGAGCCAACACCAACCGGTTGCCGGCCTTGATGAACATCCTCGGCCTGCCTTACACGAACTTGCAATCCCAGGCCTACGCGGCAGTCGCGGAACACGCCATCAATACCGGCAGCCAGTTAAACACCGCCATCGCCGGCACCGCGGGAAATTATTGGACGACCCCTTTCCCGGCGAAGATCGCTCCGCCCGAAGGCGGCGCGGCTTTCACCTCCGCCTTGAGTCCGCAACTGCAGATGGTCGCGCGCCTGATCGCCGCCGGCAATACGTCCCTTTCCGCCAATGGTTTCGGCATGAAACGCCAGATTTTTTTCTGCCAGATCGGCGGCTACGATCTGCATACCGGCCAGACCGAATACAGCGCCAGCGCGCCCAGCGATGTCCTGCTCGGCGCGCACTCCAACCTGCTCGCCGAACTGAGCCAGTCCATGTATGCGTTTCAACGCGCCATGGAGCAGCTTGGCCTTTCCAACAACGTGACCAGCTTTACCGCCAGCGACTTTGGCCGCACCTTCCCGACCAACGGGCAGGGCAGCGACCACGGCTGGGGCAGCCATCACCTTATCCTCGGCGGCGCGGTGAAGGGCCAGCGAACTTACGGCACGTTCCCCGTCCTCACCGTCAACGGCCCAAACGACACCAGCACGGGCCGCTGGATTCCGACGACGGCCATTGACCAATACTTTGCCACCCTTGCCACCTGGTTTGGCGTGGACAGCGGCAACCTCGCCACCGTCTTCCCGAATCTGGGGCGTTTCGCCACCCCCAACCTCGGCTTTATATGAGGAAGTGCGTTGCCATCGCTGCGTTTTTGTTGTTCATCGCCTCGGCGATCTATTTCTTTCCCGGTCCCAAGGAACTGACGCCGACAGGCGGCGCGCCTGCAACTCAGGTTTCCTCTGCTATCCCGGACAAAAATCCATCCGTTATTCCGTTCGTGGCTGCGGCGGGCACGATCTCGAATTCACCAGCAATTATCACGTCGCAAGACCAGGCACGACCGCCCGGTCTGGCGGCCAGGGCGGGCGAACTGGTTCCAGATTCAAATCCGCGCACGGAGGTGCGGCCGGAAACCGCCCTGCAAAATGTCCGGCGGGCGGTCCGCCAATATGGCGAGATGTTTGGCGGAAATCCCGTTGGCACCAACCCTGAAATCACCAGCCAATTGAGCGGCGACAACCCCCGGCACATCAACTTCATCAACCCTCAACCTGGCGCGCGCAAAAATGCCAACGGCGAACTTCTGGACGCGTGGGGGACACCCTATTTCTTCCATCAGATTTCCGGATCGGAAATGGAAATCCATTCCGCTGGTCCGGACAAAATCATGTGGACCTCGGACGATCTCGTTGCCAAATGACACAACCAGCGTCTTGTGGCCAATGAAGTAATTGAGTAAATCCATCGGCCATCAATCTTCGCTGGTCTTCCGAGGCTCAACGTCTGCATGTGCCGGGATTTGGCCCTCCAGCGCGATGTCCCCGATTTCAACATCACCTTGGCTGAAATGGAAAACAACCCCGGCCATTTGGCCAGCCGCGACTCGGGTGGCCGACAAATGCCGACAGTGAGGGCGTCAAAACGCGTCTTAAACATGTCAAGTCGGTCAAAGCTCGGTTACGATGCAAAGTCCTTATAGCCTTGCTGTTACAAGCGATAATGAGGTTTCCTATGGTTGCGCATCTTGGATTCAAAAACCATGTGCTCGTAGTTTTTGCGACAACGACGACGGAGCCGTGCCTCCGCACTGACAGTAACCACCATCAAGGCTTCCGAACTCCGGCGTCGGAAAGTTCCAGCCGCCAGACAGCGCCTGGAATGAGAGCAGGAACATCGCACCGTTGACGACGAATTGGGCGACGACGACCGGAAGCGAGGCAACGCCCTGGAAGGCGAGCGCCAGGGCGACGACACCGGCCTCGACCAACAACCACGCGCAGCGCCAAGTCGGATCAATTCCTGCATCCACAGCTTCGAGGCTGTGGTGAATTGCGCTGCCGCCGCTGTCATCATGGCACTTCCAGGAGAAACTCCAGCGCGAGGGCATCATGTTGCTGCCTTAGCGCGGGCATTTTGGCCGCGCCGGGGCAGCTACAACCGGCGCTGGCTGGCGCGCGAAATAGTTCAACAACCTGTTAGGCGACTTCGGCCAGAATCAGCAAACGTGCTTCAAATGCTTGATTTCATTGGTTGTTTGCAATCTTCCGCTTGCTGATTCAAATGAACAAACCGGTCTCAAATTATCCGGAAAAGTGTACTGTATAGTACTGCATCTTGGCGAAGGCCCAGGAGCAGCTTGTGCCCTGTTTTCGGGGCGACAGTGGAGCTTGAACGAAGCCTGATAGATATTTTTGGCATGCGTGCGTCGCTTCGCTCATCGTGGTGCTGGGCCGTTTCATGAACCGGACGATTCCAAGAACGCTGGCACCTGGCCGTGAAATCATTTTGGTGTTTGCGCCAGCTGCGGCGGCTGCTCCAAGGTTTCCCATCCGCCGCCCAGCGCCTTATAGGGACTAATGAGGTTCTGGGTCACCGCCTTGTCGCTCTGGACCAGGGCGTCTTCGGCCTGGTAGAGAGAGCGCTCGGCATCGAGGACGTTGATGAAGCTGGCCAGCCCGTTGCCGTAGAGTTGG
>JBEKIA010000072.1:0-16562 GCA_050011995.1 Verrucomicrobiota bacterium | reverse complement strand
CCCGCCCCCGGCCTTCCGAAATCCCCGGTCCGCCCGATGAACCGCCTTAATCCACGAATGTTCCTTCGCGGCCTGATCTATGATCTCTCCGGTCTTGTCCGCCGAGCCATCGTTGACGATGATCCACTGGTGGGGACGAAGCGTTTGCGCCGCCATCGAGTCAATGGCTTTTTGCAGATGTCTTCCTTCGTCCCTGGTGGGCGTGATCACCACATAGCGAGGGCTGGGCGTGTTCATCGCAAAATCGAGAGGGCGACTTGGAGCGGCCGATCAGGCTTGCGGCGAAGCAGCCGCCTTGAAGGCGCGGTAGCCGGCGGTGCCTTTGTCGCGGCCAGCCGGCAAGGGCGCCTCTTCATCCAAATCCAGGCAATGCAGCCGGCCTTCCGGCGACTTCCCGTAGCGGTAGCCGCTCTCCGGGCAGAGCGCCGTGCCATCGGCCCCATCCAGTTTCAGCTTGTGTCCATGACGGCTCATCCAGCCCGCCTGGCGGGCCGGGTTGCCTGCGACCAGGGCATAGTCGGGAACGTCCTTGGTCACCACGGCGCCGGCGGCGACAAAGGCGTAACGTCCAATGGTGATGCCGCAAAGGACGGTCGCGTTGGCGCCAATGGTGGCGCCGCGTTGGATGGTGGTCGTCTCGTAAAGGGAGTGGCGGTTGACCTGGGAGCGCGGATTGGTCACGTTGGTCAGCACGCAGGAGGGGCCTAAAAAGACGTCGTCCTCGATAACGGTTCCGGTATAGACGGAAACGTTGTTTTGAATTTTGACATTGTTGCCGACGATGGCGCCGCCATCCACATTGACGTTCTGGCCCAAAATGCACCGCCCGCCAATTTGGGCGCCCTTCATGACATGGGCGAAATGCCAGATTTTCGTCCCTTTCCCGATGACGGCGCCCTCGTCCACGAAAGCGCTGGGATGGGCGAAATAATCCTTGGAGACGGCGGGGAGCGCCGCGCCGGGGTTGACCGCCTCGCCATCCGCCTCCAGGCTCCGCTGCGCGGCTTGGAGGATCGAGAGCACGCGCAGGCCCTCCCGGGCGTCGGTGCGCGGGACACGGCGTTCCCGGCAGCAGGCCAGGAAATGCTCGCACTCGTTGCGCAAGGCCTCCGATTCCGGGACCGGAACCAGTTCGCCCTGGATTTTGTTGGCGGTGGGAACCTGGCCCCGAGCCCATGTCAAATACTGGCGATACACCGTGAGTTTCTCGGGCCAGGGTTTGGTGTCATCGAAAACGGCCATGCCGGAGGAACCGACCACCGTGAGCTTCTGCTCTTTGAAGGGATTGAGCCAACTGACAAAAATGTGGGCGCGAATGCCGCCAGGAAAGCGAAGGGTGGTCAAGGTCGTGTCCGCCACGCCCAGGCTCAGATATTCGCCGCCGCTGCAGCGCACCCGGTCCGGCATCTGCGAGGAAACCAGGGAAAGGATGACGGAAATGTCGTGCGGGGCAAAACTCCAGAGGGCGTTTTCTTCGGTTCGAATCTTGCCCAGGTTCAGCCGGTTGGAACTGAGGTAATGGAGTTTGCCCAATTCCCCCTTGGCCACCAGGGATTGCAGGGCCTGCACACAGGGATGATATTGAAGAAGGTGGCCGACCATGAGAATTTTGCCCAGTTCGTCCGCCAACCGCACCAGATGCCCGGCTTCCTGGAGGTCCAGGCAGAGCGGCTTCTCCACATAAACATCCTTCCCCGCGCGGAGAGCCGCCAGGGCAATCTGATAATGCAGCGGCGCCGGCACGGCGATGGCCACGGCTTGGACCGCCGGGTTTTCCAGCACTTTTTCCATCCCGCCCAGGACGTCCGCGCCGGGGGCAATCTGCTTTGCCGCCGTCCGGCCCGCCTCCGTCGGGTCGCAGACCGCCAGCAAGGCGCCCAAGGAATGGAAGTTGCGGACAAGATTCTTGCCCCAGTTGCCACAGCCAAGCACTGCTATTTTTGGATTCATAAGGGTTGCCGCATCGGGAGGATCACTTGTTTTTGATGGCATGGACAACATGGTCCTGGTCAGACTCACTCAGGAACGGGTGCATTGGCAAGCTCAAAACTTCGCGCGACGCCTTTTCGGACTCCGGAAAGTCGCCCCATTGGTAGCCGAGCTTGGCAAAAACAGGCTGTTCGTGCAGGCACTTGGGGTAATACACCGCGGTCGGAATTCCCTGCGCCTTGAGCCGTTCCGCCACCTGGTCGCGTTCCGGCACGCGGATGGTGTACTGGGCATAGACATGGGTGTTGCCCGGCGCCACCACCGGAACGGCCGCATGGCCGGCCAAGCCGGACGAATAGCGCGCTCCAATCCGGCCGCGTTCCTGCACCTCCCACTGGAAATGAGGCAGCTTGGCCAGCAGAACGGCCGCTTGCAACGTGTCAAACCGTCCGTTGGTTCCCAGCAACGGGTGGTAATGCCGCTTCAGACCGCCGTGGGTGCGGATGGCCCTCATCTTCTCCGCCAGTGAATCGTCATCGGCAAAAAGCGCGCCCCCGTCTCCATAACAACCCAGCGGTTTGGCCGGGAAGAAGCTCGTGCAGCCAATGGCCGTCACGCCGGAGCTCCGCCGGCCGCGTTGCGTGGCGCCAAAGCTTTGGGCGCCATCCTCAATCACCGGCACCCCATGGCGCGCCGCCAGCGCGGTGATCCGGTCGTAATCGGGCATTTGCCCAAAAAGACTGACCGGCAGGATGGCCTTGGTGCGCGGGGTGATCGCCGCCTCCAGAAGGTCCACATTGAGGTTGTAGGTCTGCGCCTCGATGTCCACAAACACCGGTTTCGCCCCCGCCAGGCCGATCACCTCCGCGGTGCTGATCCAGGTGAACGGCACGGTGATCACTTCGTCGCCCGGCCCGATGCCCAGCGCCCGCAGGGCGATTTCCAGGCCGGCGGTCCCGCTGGCAACGGTGATGCAATGCTTGACTCCAACATATTTCGCCAGGGCTTCCTCCAGCTCGGCAATCTCAGGCCCCATGACGAAATGGGCCTGGGCGAGCACGCGCTGGATGCGGTCGTCGGTTTCGGCTTTGTAACGCCGGTATTGCTCTTTCAGATCAATGAATTCCATAATAATAAGCGGATGGGGGGTTTTGGCCTGTTCAACCAGGTTCCAATTCGCGCAACATTTCCTGGTATTTCAGTTTTTCTTTTTGCCAGGAGAACTTCTCCCGCAAACCGATGGCTCTCTGCCGATAGGGGAGCAGCATATTGAGGTTCCCCGCGATCTTGTCGAGAAGCGCCCGCAGCGATTCCACGTCATCCCATTGATAATACAAGCAGTCCTCCTCGCCGAAATAATAGTTGATGGCGGCGCTGCGCACGGTCACCACGGGAAGTCCCATCACGATGTATTCCACCAGTTTGAGCGGCAGAGCGTAGTTGGTGATGGAGGAGATGTCCAGCGGCACCATGCCGAGATTGGCGCCGGCCAGTTGGGGGGCAATTTCCTGCGCCGGGAAGGTGCGGTTTTCAAACGTCACCATGTCGCCCACTTGGAGCGACTGGATTAACTGCGACAACTGGGGCGCGAAATCGCCTTCGCCAATGATTCTCATCGAAATCTTGTCCCGGTTTTGCACCTTGGACAGGGCCTGAATCAGGGTGCCCAGGCCATAGCGCTCCAGGATGGTTCCATGAAAAACCATGCGCAACTTGCCATCCAGCCGGTAATTGTTCATCCAGGGAAAGACGGTCTCGTCGGGAAAATTGGCGATGACGTGGATGGAGCCGGCTGGCAAGCCGTGCTTGACCAGAACCAAGTCTTTGACCGGGTCATGCACGGTCACCACGCGGTCCGCGAACCGGGCGCTCCACAGTTCCTGCCAGAGAAGAAGTTTGAAAAAGAGGCCGCGTTCGCCGCGCTTGTATTTGGAAGCAAAGGTGTTTGGCATCGGATCATGGATGTCCAGAATAATCTTGCTGCCGAACCCCTTGGGAATCGCCGCGCAAAACACCATGAAGTCGGGCATGTTGTGGACATGGATGATGCTGTAACGCCTCCGGGCATAGAGAATGGAGGTCTTGAAAAAACAACGCAGGAAGAACTCCAGGTAGGCTTCCATGTACTGCAACAAACCGCCGCCGCGGTAGCGAAGCTGCCGGAGATGGAACAGACGCACGCCATCCATCATTTCCACATTCGGGTCGCCCTTGCGCCGCAGGGCGAAAACATCCACCTCGTAGCCGGCGTCCAAAGCCGCTTGGGCCGCCCGCATGACCCTCGGATCGGTGGCGTAATTGGTGTACGCGATCATCAGAAGCGTTTTTCGCGCTGTGCCGGCCGGGTTCATGGCAGCATCCTCGTTTCCAATTCAGTGACCAAACGGGTGAAAGAGCGCGTGATTTCGGGGCTTTCCCAAACATTTTCCGGATGCACCAGCATCACCGTGTCGCGGCGCGGGGCGTTGGCCAGCAGCCAGTCCTCAGAATACCGGCCCGTGTCCCTCCAATAAGGCTCCAGCCAGAAAGCGGACGGAAAGAAAAGCAAGCCGCCGACGCGGGCCGGTTCCAGGCTCGGGTCTTCCAGATTCCCAAAGACCGTTTTCATTTGCGCGCGACGAGCCCAATCCTGGTACTTTTCCGGCTCATAGGGCGGGTAATGACGAAACCCGTGCTTGGCCTTGCCGGAACCATGCTTGGAAACGGAGAACACAGGGCGTCCCAGATGCCGCTCCAGCGTTTTTTTTTCGTCGAGGAACGTTTCGAAAGACCGCGAGTTCTCCAAATGCAAGCCCGCCTCGTGTTTCCCCTCGTCCATCAGCTTCAAAATAGACGCCTGGGGCAGCGTGCATCGGCGAAAAAAGACGTAAGCGCGGGCCTGGCGCTCGTTGAGCACCTGGAGCATCCGTTTCAACTCCTCCAGAAAACCCAGTGCCTGGATCTTTGGAAAACTGAAATCGGAACTGAGACGGCTCAGGATATGCCGCGGCAACGGATGCTTTCCGTAGGGCCGGTCCACGTCAATGCGGATGATCAAGGCCATGTTAATCCCGCCATCCTGGCGGCTGGGGGGCTGGGGTCATGGGTTGAGGGCCTCCAGGAAAACCCGCTTGCAATACGCCGCGACCTCCTTCGGCAAAACATGCCAAAATTGTCCCTCGTAATTCTGCCGCGCGTATTGCAAAAGAGATTCGTAATGGGCCAGCGGATACTTCGACGCCCTCGGCTGCCCGCCCTCAAAATCAATGTAGTCGGGATGAACGTCGAGCAACGCCATGCCGCCATGCCGGGCGATCCAGTCCGCCTTTTGTGTCCAGATGGCCGGTGTGCGTTCCCGCAGGAGCAGGAAAACCGTGGAGTCCTGGGGCAGAGTGTAAGGCAGTTCCACACAGCCGCGGCCGGCGGCGCCTTTATGCCAGAACGGGAAAATGGTCCCGGTTCCGTCCGGCTGCGGTTCGAAGGGGTCGGTATCAAACATGGAGGCGTCGTACTGAATGTCCAGATCGTTCAGCCAATCCAGGTTGTGAAACATGAACCCCGATCGAAAGCCCGCCGCCTCCCACTCCTTGAGATACCGGTTGATGTGGGTCGCCCGCGCGGCAAACCCTTGCCGGCTGCGATAGAGCTTGCCATCGTGATGGAGATCATGGACCCCCACTTCAAAACCCTCCCGCACCAGCTCTTCCCGCTGTTCCCGCGTCACCCGGTATGTTCCCTCGGGAATAAAATTGAAGGACGAGCGGAAGCCCCATTTCTTCTCCACTTCCATCAATTGCCGGCATTTGGCCAGGCCGGACGCCCCTTCGACATCGTGAGTCAGAACCAAGGCGAATTTCTTCCCCTCCGGCCAGCCGGGCCAGCCTTGGGGCGGGCGTTCCGATCCCGGAAGAATCGGCCAGACCGCGCTGAACTGTTCCCGCTTTCGACGCATCAGCCAGCCTCGAATGGCCAGCCGGATCCGCGCCGGGACCAGGGGTTTGAGACCGTAATAGATCGTGTGGCGCATTTTAACTTGCGGCCATAAAGCGGTCTTTTTGCCTTCTCAATTCACCATCCCAATTCACCCTGGACTATTCTCAAAGCTCCTGGTGCAGCATCCGGGGAACGTAAGACCGGTTCTTGTTCATCACCACCCCCACGTTGGCCCGCGATTCCGAAAGCAGCGACGCCGCCCGCTGGGCCACATCGCGGTCGGTTTTCTCCGATTCCACCACCAGCAGCACCATGTCCATGAACCGGGCCAGCCGCGGCGTCACGCTGATCTGCGTGACCGGCGGCATGTCGAAGATGATGTAATCGTAATCGCTGGCCTTCATCTTGGAAACCAGATGGCCGAATCGTTTGGGCAGGATGGCGGGCAGCTTCTCCCGGTTGGAGGATTCCTTGACCATGTAAAGGTTGTCCTGCACCAGGGCGTTCTCCCGGTCCGCCTTCTCCGACTCGAAAAGGTCGTCCAGCCCAAGGTTCAGCTTGCCCTTGTAGAAGCGATGCGCGTCGCCTTCCTCCGAGTTCATATTGACCAGGAGGACATTGCCGTCCCCCGTCTCGGACAACGAGCAGGCCAACCCGGAAGCCATGGTGCTCACCCCGGCGCCAAGGTGACAGCCGGTCAGCGCCACCAGTTTTGGCTTGTGCGTCAGATTGAGCATCTCGAAATGGGCAATGAGCCGGTCGCGCAAGGTTTCGTGAAAGGCCCGCCAGACGGGATTGCCATCCGCCGGAACAATCGGCCCCTGGCGTGCCGACGCCACCGCCCCGCTGTTCGAGCCGCCACCCGGCAGGGCGAGACTCTGTCCATCTGCCGGCGCGCCCCCTTCGCCGGGAGCCTCCGCGCCGGCCGGCAAAAGTTTGACCTCTTTGCCCTGCTTGGCCAGGCGCGGCTTGCCGTTGCCCTTCAGGTAGGGGACCGTCAGAAAGAAGGGAACCCCAAGCCTTGACGCGACTTCCTGAGGACGCTTGAACGAGCGATCCAGAACCATCTCCAATAAGAAGGCCAGGCCCAGGCCCAGCGCCACACCGCCTCCGGCAAGGCCCGCGACGACCTTGACGCACTTCCCCATTTCAAGGGCCGGCGGGGTGGGCTGCTCGCTGATGCTGATATTCGAAACCCGGTTCGGTCCCAATTCCTCTTTCATGGTCGCCTCGTCCGTGGTTCTTTCGAATTGTTTGAGTTCTTCCTCATCCACCGCCATGTTTCTCTCCAACTCATGAATGGTGACTTCCAATTGAACGAGGCTGGCGCCCTTGCCCCGGATGAGTGCGAGTTCGTTGGTTTGTCTGGCGATCCGCGCCGAAAGCCCCGCAATCTTCGTCACTTCATCATTGTAAGCCGCCACCGGATCCAAGCCCGCCGGAGCGCTGGGAGCGGTGGGAGCCGCTGTGGTTTTAGGCTCCGTCGCCGCGACCACCACAAGTCCGGGGGTTGCCTCCTCCAAGGCTTTCTTCCTGGCTTCGGCGGCTTCAATGTCGAGCAGGTTGGTTTTGACCACGCTGTAATTAGTGGTGTACGTCATTTCGAGCTTGGCCTCGCTGGCTTGAAGGTCCGCCAATCGCTGGCGGGCTTTGTCGTAGGCGTCTTGCTCGGCGGGAGTCGGCGGGGGCACCTTGGGCGCGCTGGCATTGGTTGCGGCCCCCTGGTTCGCATTGGTTGCGGCCGCCGGGCCGCGATCCGGCGGAATCAGACTTCTGAGTTGATTGGCTCTGGCCAGGTGTTCGTCCAGATCGGCCATGGTGACATCATTCTCCTGTTTGATCAATCCCTCCTGCGCGGCGAAGGCCTTCATCTCTTCCGCAATGTCAACAATACCCGCTCCGTTTTTTGCCGCGGCCAGTTGATCCGCCATGCTCTGTATCCGCGCCTTGCGGATATCGGTCTGCGAACGCAGGTATGGGTCGAACACGTCGGTCCTCTGATGGATCGAATAGTGTTTGTTGATGTAGTTGGTGATCAACAGATCCAGCACCGGTTGGACAACAGCAGGGTTCTGGTTAGTGAAAGAGAGGCTGATGATATGGGTCATTGGGGGCACCTCGGCCAGCAAATTCCTTTGAATCATGACGGCGGCCTTGTTCACATCGCCCGAGTTGGTGCCGGCCTTGTTGTCTCCCAGGATTTTGGCGGGGCCGACGGCTTCGGCCACTTCCTTTGCCAAGTCGAAACTTCGCACAATCGTCAGTTCGGTAGCAAGGATGGTTGACCCCGCGTCTATCGCGGGACGGGCCTCTGCGCCGGCCATGTCGGGAGTCTGCGCATCGGGATCGTAGCCTATATAGACCTCGGCGACGGATTTATACATGGGGTGCCACACGGCAAAAATCACTCCCGCGGCGATAAAGCCCAGCAAGGAAACGCTCAGGATCAACCATTTGCGCCGGAACAGGATGTAGTAAATATCGCCCAAACTCATCCCGGGAACGGGAGGCGGAGGCGTTTGTTTTGGATTCATAATTCCTTAAGCAACATCAGGCGGCTCACAACGCCCTGACGGTTTCGACAGTTTCCTGCTCTCTTTTGTTCATTGGACGATCACGACATGTGCGGATACAGCAGTTGGCCGGCCAGCCTCAACAAAGGCGGCGGCAGGAACGCAAAAACCCGGTTGAACCAGCCCTCCGCGCGGTCCGCGTCCGTGACAAACCGCCCGGCGCGGAAATCATATTTGCAACACTTGATTTCCTGTTCCCGCGCGCCAAACCCCAGTTTGAACCGCCGCAGTCCTTCGTTGGCCAGCGAGGTGCGCCCCAAATGCAGGCGCTCGCAGCCGCGGGCCGCGCACTGGCAAAGGCCTTCCCACATCACAAAATTGTTCGGGCGCATGCTCTGAAAAGCATAATCGGAAGCGCCAAACTTATAGAGCGCCTGCCGGCCTTGATGCAAAAAAACCGCCGCCGCCGCCGGCTTGTTTTCGCAGAGGGCCGTGGCGATGAAGCCAAAACCGGGCTGCAGCAGATATTTCTGGATGTTGGCGAAAAACCGGAACGGCTGGGGCGGCAATCCGTGCCGCCGGCGCGTCCGGCAGTGCAAGGCGTAGTAGGTTTCAACAGACTCCAGGCTGTTGTCAAATTGGATGCGCAACCCGGCGGCCTGCGCTTTCTTGATGCCGCGCCGCACGGAACCGTCCAGCTTTTCAAAGAGAGATTTCTCGCCGGCCTCCAAGTCAAGCTGATGCCCATAAAAAACCAGCGATGGAGAACTGCCCGGCCAGTCCTCATCACTGCTTCTGCATTCCAGATAACGCCAGCCGCGCCCCCGGCCCCGCGCCATCGCCATCTCGTACAGCTTCCCGGCGTCCTGGCCCGCCGTCTTTAATGGATGGCAAAAATCCATGAAAGGCAGCGAAACCCCGCGCCGCCCCGTCCACGGGCTGGACACTTCCATCAGGGGAAGCAGCGTCCGCAATTGTCCCCCGGAGAAACAGGCCGCAAAAACCGGGACATGGCGGTAAGTTTCCCGCAGCACCCTGGCCCAGGCGGCGCCGTGGAAGAAGCAGGCGTCCGGATGGGCCGCCAAAAGCGAGTCCCATCCCGGATGCTGCAGCGGGTTGACCAGGACCGGGCCGTCCAGACGGCACGCGTCCGCGGTGGGCGCGGCTTGGAGTTCGACGTTGGAAATCACCGGGCGCACGCGGCCTGCGGTTTGGCGGCGCTGAGGCACAGTTTCAATTCGTCCGCCACGGTGTGAATTTGTTCCCGGGTCAATTCCGGAAACATGGGGAGCGAGAGAAACTCCCCGGCGCACCGTTCCGCCACCGGGAAACTGCCCCGCCCGCGGCCCAGAAACCGATAGGCCTCTTGCAAATGCACCGGAATCGGATAATGAATGGCGCAGGAGATTCCTTTCTCCGCCATGGATTGCAACACCTGGTCGCGGTCTTTGACCCGCACGGCATATATGTGATAAACACTCTGGTTGGAACAGCCCTGCGCGGGAATGATCACTTCCCGGGTCCCTCCCAAAAGCTGGTCGTAAAGCAGCGCATGGGAGCGGCGGCGCAGGTTGCAGACATCCAGTTGCTTGAGCTTGACGCTCAAGACTGCTGCCTGGATGCCGTCCATGCGGCCGTTCCAGCCGATGTGGGAATGGTGGTATTTGCGCGCCTGGCCGTGATCGCGGAGAACCTGCGCTTTTCCCGCCAGTTCGGCGTGGCCGGTCACAATCGCGCCCGCCTCCCCCAGCGCCCCCAGGTTCTTGCCCGGATAAAAGCTGAAACAACCCGCCACCCCCATGGTGCCGGCTTTCCTGCCCTTGTAAGTCGCCCCGTGCGCCTGACAGGCGTCCTCAATCACCGGGAGGCGGTGCCGGGCGGCAATTTCCAGAATCGGATCCATATCCGCGCACTGGCCAAAAAGATGCACCGGGATGATGGCCTTGGTGCGGGGGGTGATGGCTCTTTCCAACCCGCCGGGATCCAGGTTGTAGGTCGCCTCCTCTATGTCCACAAAAACCGGCCGCGCCCCGCAAACACTGATCGCCTCGACGGTGGCCATGAAGGTGCTGGGAACGGTGATGACTTCATCCCCCGGCCCCACGCCCAGCGCCAGCAGCGCAAACCAAAGGGCATCCGTTCCATTGCCCACGCCGATGGCATGGGCCGCCCCGCAATAGGCGGCAAATTCCTTTTCAAATTGGGCGACAAACGGGCCGCCGGCAAAAGCGCCCGCGTCAATCACCTCGCCAATGGCCGCATCCAGTTGTTCGCGGATCGGTTGGTGATGAGCTTTGAGATCAAGGAATGGGACTTTCATGGCATCGGATTCTTCTCAGCGTTTGGGGGGTCTTGGCCGAATGCCCGCCGGCTTCCTCGCGGGTTCCTTCCGGCCTGCTTTGAGCATGCGCAGGATTCGGGCGGGATTGCCGGCCACGACGGCATCGGCGGGAACATCCCGCGTGACAACGCTGCCGGCGCCCACGATCGCGCGCCGGCCGACCGTGACTCCGCAGAGAAGAGTCGCGCCGGAGCCGATGGAGGCGCCGCGCTCCACCCGGGTCGGAATGCACTTCCAATCCGCCTCGGTTTGCGGCCGGCCGTCCTGGTTGGTGGCGCGGGGGTAGGGATCGTTGATGAAAGTGACGTTGTGGCCGACGAAAACATCCTCCTCCAGAACCACCCCTTCGCATATAAAGGTGTGGCTGGAGATTTTGCAGCGATCTCCGATGCGGGCGCCTTTTTGAATCTCCACAAAAGCGCCGATCCTTGCCTCGTCGCCAATCTGGCAGCCGTACAGATTGGTGAACGCATATATGCGCACACCGCTGCCCAGCTTCACATCGGGCGCGATCTTCTGATAGGACGGGGAATGAGCCATAAGCGTCTTGCCGGAGGGATCTCCAAAACGCTAGGCGGTGACGGCGGGATGAGTCGCGCGGTGGCGGGCCGTCTCGGGCGGGTGCTTGTCCGCTCTGGGGGCGCCATCGCGCTCCACTCCGGGGGAGTGGGCGCCGGCTTGGGCAGCTCGCGGCTTCTCGGCATGGACAAATGGAATCCGGCTCCCGCCCTGCCACAAGGAGGCGGAGGACGCTTCCAGGATTCTGACCAGATCCATGCCCTGGGTGCCGCCAGTCAGGGGCTTTTTGGACTCCTGAATGCAGTCCAGGAAATGCTGGCACTCGGACTTGAGCGGTTCTTCCTGTTTCAAGTACGGCGAGTAAGTGTCGCCGTAATGGTAGGCATAATGAAATTCGGCGAAGGTGTCGTAGTGCGGCGGATGCTCCACCCGGGCGTCAAAAATCCGGATCTTCTCCTGCTGCGCCACGTCGTCATAGACCACCATCCGCTTGCTCCCCACAATGGTCATCTCGCGCACTTTGCGCGGGTCCAGCCAACTGCTGTGGATGATGGCCGAACGGCCCTGGCTGAACCTCAGACACATCGAAGTCACGTCCTCAATCCCTGGCGTCACATGGGCGCTCCCGGAACAGTTGACGCTTTCAGGAAATTCGTGCAGAAGGTGCAGGATGATCGAAATGTCATGCGGGGCCAGGTCCCACGCCACATTGATGTCTTTCTGAAACAAGCCCAGGTTCAAACGCCGGGCGCAGATGTAGCGGATTTGCCCCAAATCGCCCCGGTCCACAATCTCTTTGATCTTCCGGACCGCCGGCGAATAAAGGAAAGTATGCCCGACCATGAGCACACGCCCGTTTTGTTGGGCGATTTCAATCAACTCCTCGCATTGGGCGGCGGACGCGGCCATCGGCTTTTCGATCAGGGTGTGTTTGCCGGCCTCCAGCGCCGCCTTGGCCATTGGAAAGTGGAATTTGACGGAGGTGGCCACCGCCACGGCATCCACGCTCCCGTCGTTGAGCATCTTGTCGTAATTCATCTCCCCCTTCACCTCGGGATACAACGCTTTCAGATGCTCCAGCCGCTCCGCGCTGATGTCACACATCGTGCTCAGATGGCATCCAGGCAGGGATCGAAAATTGCGCACCAGATTCGGCCCCCAATAGCCGCATCCGACCACTCCGACTTTGATTTGTTTGCTCATTTCGTGTCTCCTCTCCACTTATCGTCACATTGTCCCGAGGACTTGTGCTGTTTCCGGGCCTCTTTCTGTTTTCCCGCGCGGCAGGAGTCAGCCATCCACCGGCTCAGGCCTCGCCCGCAACCCAGCGTGATGGGCCGCGCCCAACGCCGGGCCCCGGGTCAGGTCCGGGATTCTGGGCCTGAGAACCGCGGTGTGCAGGCTGCCTTGCGGCTGGACCCGGGCGACAATCCCCGCCGGCTGCGCCTTCGCGGCCGCTCGCCGCCCGCTTTGAACATCCCAGACTTGCAGGAGGATGGCGGGCAGGGTGCCGGCCAAGATCTTGACATCCAAAAACAAACTCTTGGTCTGAACGTAGGTGATGTCCAGTTCCATCATCTTCTCAAAAGTGGTCCGGTTTTTCCCCTTCACCTGCCAGAGGCCCGTCAGGCCGGGCAGCGTCTCGCAACGCTGGCGATGGCGCGGCTGGAACATCTCATACTCGTAGGCGGTGCTCGGACGCGGCCCCACCAGGCTCATCTCCCCGCGCAGAACGTTGAGCAACTGCGGCAACTCGTCCACTCCCAGAGTGCGCAGCCACAGCCCGCCCGGGATCAGCCGGGCGTCTCCCGCGGTGTCCAGCTTCTTCATCGGCCGGTTGGAGGTCATCAGATGATTGAGATGTTCCCGATGGACCGCGGTGTCGGCATTGACCTTCATGGTGCGGAACTTCAGGCAGAGGAAGCGCGCCCCCATGTGGCCGATGCGTTCCTGGCGGAACAGGGCGGGGCCGGGAGAAACCAGTTTCACCCAGGCCGCGGCGAGCACTCCCACCGGCAGCCAAACCGGCGCGGTCAGAACGACCAGTGTGCAATCCAAAACACGCTTCCACGACGGCACCCGGCTGCATGCGATCCGGTCCGAGACACGGTCAATTTGCTCCTGTGCGGAGTGATTACTGATGGAATTCATAAAAACAGACTACAGCTTGCGCCGCACATCTTTCTTGCTCGTGCCATCCGATTCAGCAGGCTCAATTGCGTAATCGGACAGGACGAACTGCTCTAATTCATCCGCGTGTCAAAATCCTGCAAACAACTCAACTCGGACCCATGCAAACCCTGCAACGAAAACACTTTGGGCATGGCTCCGCACTTGCTGGCGCGGTCCATCCACGCCAACAGCAAACTCCATCCACCCCTGCGCCCGTCGGTGCCATTTTCCGTAATGACTCTGTTTCCAACCCTTGCGGCAATCGCCATCGAACTAGACTGACGCTAATATAGGCAGGCGATCAGCCACCCGTTGATGTAACAGCTTCAACGAACTCCGATCCACCTCTGCCAAAGTCGGACGACCCAAGAAATCCAGCAGGATTTGTACCCTTCTCACCGCTGGCAATGCCCGAACCACCATCGCCGAGTAGCCCAGAAACGGCCCCTCGGCGATCGTCACCTCCGTCCCGGCCAGCAAGCCGTCCTGCGCCGCCATCGGCTCTTCGCCCTCAAAGCACTGCCGCAGTTCCTCAATGGCCCCATCGGGAACCGTTGGAATCCGCTGCCCGAAATGAACCAGACTGCTGATTCCGGCGGCGTGCCGGATGCTGTCCATGCTCTCCGCCAAAAGGCATCGAACAAAAATATAACACGGGAACAGCGGCTCCACCACCCGCATAATGCCCCGCTGCGTGGCCCGTTCCATGCGCAAGCGGGGATGAAACACTTCCAGTCCCAGCTTCCTTTGCAGGTTGGCGACCGCGATATGCTCGTGCTTTGGTTTTGTCCTGGCGCAGTACCAGGCTGGCTCAATAGTTTGCATGGAGAAAATCACAACATAAAACAGCGGACAGCGACACCCGCCACTTTAATTGATTTCGCTTCCACAGCGAAATCCAATCATGGCAGAGTGCCACAGGCCACGCTTCCAGTCAACGATTTTCATGTCACAATCCTGTGCTGAAAAGTCACCGACACTGAATCATTAACATTTTCTCGCATATCTGCAAGCTCAAAGTGGGATTTTGTGGGATGGAGTGGGATTTGCATGGCAACCCCGCCACCAATCCCTCTGCCTGTCCCCGGGGTGGCGACACGCCGCGGACACGCAAAACATTCAAATATGCCTCTCTATCAGGCATTTGCGCATTTTTGAGAACCAAGGGAGCCGCATCCCGCCGGCGATTCCGCCCATCCCCCGATTTTCCCAAAATTGCGCATTGACCGGGGCCGCCGCCATGGCTATTTTGCAATCCGATGAATATCGGGCCAGTCTGCCGCCCATGGTTCGCGTCGTCCTCGCCGGCTGACGCGGTCCGGGGCATGGTTCTGGCTCGCAGACCGGCCGCCGTTCCCTGGAGGACGCGGAGGTTTTAGTCCCGAACACAAAACACGCGCCACATTATGCGTCACACAATATCCGTGCTGGTGGAGAACAAGTTCGGCGTGCTCACGCGCGTCGCCGGGCTTTTCAGCGGCCGCGGCTACAATATCGAATCCCTCAACGTCGCCCCCACCCAGCAAGCCGCCACCTCGCGCATGACCATCGTCACTCGCGGCGACGACGCCACCCTGGATCAAATCGTCAAACAGCTTAACAAACTGGTCAACGTCCTGGAGGTGGTGGATTTCCGGCAGGATGAGTTTATTGACCGCGAACTGGTTTTGGCGCGCGTCTCGGTGGACGCCAAGTCCCGCGCCGAGATCATGCAGATGACCGATATTTTCCGGGCCAAAATCGTGGACGTCCAGCCCCGCAGCCTCACCATCGAAATCACCGGCAACGAAAGCAAAGTGGAGAAGTTTCTTGCCCTGATGGCCGCTTTTGGCGTGGAAGAACTGGCCCGCACCGGGAAAATCGCCCTGGCCCGCAAACCATCGCCCCCGCAGTAATCGCCATTCACCATTCAAAATTCATCATTCCCATTATGCCTGCCAAAGTTTATACCGACAAAGACGCCGACCTGAAACATCTCCAAAACAAAACCCTGGCCGTCCTGGGCTTCGGCTCCCAGGGCCACGCCCACGCCCTCAACCTCAAGGACAGCGGCTGCAAAGTCATCATCGGCCTTTACGAGGGAAGCAAATCCATCCCCGTCGCCCAGTCCAAGGGTTTTGAAGTCGTCAGCACCGCCGAAGCCGTCCGCCGCGCCGATGTTATTTTCGTGGCGATTCCCGACACCAAACAGGCCAAAGCCTATGAGAAGGACATCGCGCCCAGCCTGGCCCCGGGCAAAACGCTTTTGTTTTCCCACGGCTTTTCCATTCATTTCAAGACCGTGATCCCGCCGGCCGGCGTCAACGTCATCCTCGTCGCCCCCAAGGGGCCGGGCCACATCGTGCGCCGCCAGTATTTGGAAGGCAAAGGAGTGCCGTCCCTCATCGGCGTTTACCAGGACCCGGGCAAGAACTCCAAGCAAATCGCCCTGGCCTGGGCCAAAGGCATCGGCGCCACCCGCGCCGGCGTCCTCCAGACCACTTTCCAGGAGGAAACCGAAACCGATCTGTTCGGCGAACAAACCGTCCTGTGCGGCGGCGCTTCCGCCCTCATTCAAGCCGGCTTCGAAACCCTGGTGGAAGCGGGCTACCAGCCCGAAATGGCCTATTTTGAATGCCTGCACGAATTGAAACTCATCGTGGACCTGATGAACGAAGCCGGCATCAGCGGCATGCGCTTCTCCGTCTCCGAAACCGCCAAATGGGGCGACGTCAGTGTCGGCCCGAAAATCATTGATGCCTCCGTCAAGAAGCGCATGAAGGCCGCCCTCAAAGACATCCAATCCGGCAAATTCGCCCAAGGCTGGATCCGCGAATACAACAGCGGCTACAAGAAATACAACGCCCTGCTCAAGGCCGGCGAAAAACATCCCGTCGAAAAAGTCGGCCGGCGTCTGCGCGCCTTGATGCCCTGGATGAAGAAACACTCCGTCAAAGGCGTCCAAGCCGCTTATTGATCGCCCCGCCATTGCAGTGCGCGCCGCGCGCGCCAGGAGGCATAGATCATGCTTCCGGGGAGAGTTCTGAGTTGGTCCGTCAAGGATTTTTTGAAAGGTATTCACAGGAAGGAGCGCGTTGGGTTTTCAAGGTTTTGTGCAACGGGCTGCCGTTTTTTCGCAGCGCCTGGACGTAGAGGTCGGACTGGTAGGCTCTCTTGTCCCGCCAGCAGGCGAAGTA
>JBEKIA010000071.1:0-17023 GCA_050011995.1 Verrucomicrobiota bacterium | reverse complement strand
GGCAATGTCAGCCAGGAAAAAATCGCCGCAAGAACGGCCAGCCACCGGCCATGATTGGGCAGGCAGGGAAAGGCAGGGCGGGTCCCGATACATCGGGACCCCCCGCGGCGCGCACGGAGTGCGCGCCCTACCAGCCGAGACTGACGCATTAGTGCGCGGCCTGCCGCCGAAAACTGTGTTCTACACATTGATCTCATCTATCTGGCGTTCCATTATATCAGATCTAAATCACCGTGCGCGGCGGCTCAAAACTGGGCGCTGACCGCAAAAGCAATGCGGAGCTGGCCGGATTCCGTGTTCAACGGGGTGTTTCCCGGACGGCCCTTCGGGTCTATCAGATAAGTTTCGGCGTAATCGAAGAAGGCCGAGGCCCGCACCATCAGCGGATAGCCATTGCCCGTGCCGACGTATCCAATCCGGTGCGGCGGCGTTTTCAACTCGGAGGTGATGCGCCAGCCCATGTCGCCAAACACTTCGCCCTCCCGGTAACCCCGCACCCCGTTCACGCCGCCCACGCCAAATTGCTCGTTGCTGATCAACGGTTCGCTGGTCCATTGGCCGTCCGCGCGCAAGGCCAGCTTCCACTCCCCCTGGACGGCCTGCTCCCGCGCCGCGCTCAGGCCGACAATATGCCAATAACCGCCGGCCCGCGGCGAGCCGGCAATGGCCTGGAGATTGCTCTTGCTGTTGGAATACAGGAGATTGGCGCTGTAGTTGAGGCCGAAACTGCTGCTCCCTTGCCGGTCCGGCCGGTCGGCGTCCCAGCGCACAGTCAGGGGGAGATATTCGATGCTTCGGAGTGAAGGGGGAACCGGAGAAGGGGTCGTGAAGGTTGTCGTGATCGGGGTGCCGTTGCTCGAAACCAGGTGCTGAACGCCAAAGAAATCGTTGGTGTCATAACTCGAAATGTTGTACGACTTGTAATCCAATCCCGCTTGAACATGAGACCGGAATCCGTCGAAATCAGGCAGAGGCTTGAAGAGGCGAAAACCCACCGCCTGATTGATGGTGATGTCCTGGCTAAAACTGCCCCGGCTGAAAGAGAGCGTGGGGGAGTTGGTCAGCACCGTCAGCGGCCCGGGCACCACGCCCGTATCAATGGTCGAGCGGCTGGCATAGACGTTCAATTCCGCCGTTCCCGTCGGGGGAGGCAGATCAAACCTTCTGGTCGCCTCGTTATACCCGAAATTGGAGGGATGGCCGGCCACCGCCTCCGCCACCGATTCCGGCGCGGAAAGGGGCATCCGGTAGAAGGCGCTGGCGTTGGCCACCAGCGGCCGGTCATAGAATTCCCATTGGTCCCCGTCCTTGTACGCTTCCTCGGAGAAGGAGTACTGCACGCCCAGCGAATGGTCCAACTGCCAGAGATTGTTATACACGGCCGAACTGTTCAGCCGCATATCCGGTGTGCCGGGGGAGCTTTGATTGTCCGCCTCAATTTTGACATGGAGGGGAAAACGGTCCCGGACGTCCAGCTCCAGCGCGGTTGTGTTCGTTTCCGGGCCGGGCAGGATTTTCGGGAAGATCTGCCGGTCTTGATTGGCGTTGGCCCTGTCCAACTCGGGTTGGAACACCTTGCTGTTCAAGAAGATGTTCGTCTTCAGGCTGGGCAAGGCCCGCATCACATTGTTGGAGCTGTAATGACGGTTCCCCTTGACGAGGATGTCCACCAGCCGCCCTTCAAAGACCTGGATTTTGAAGATGTTGTTGGTGATGCGCTGCCGGGGAATGGTAACACTGATCGTGTCATAACCGCGCGCGTGGTACTCGGCCTGCAGTTCCTTAATCCCGCTGGACACATCCTCAAACCCGACATTGGTGCCGGTATGCCGGTCGAAAATGGCCTTGATGGCTTCGTCCGGGAGCAGCGTGTTTCCCAGCACTTCGTAGGCATCCACCACAAAATGGGGCATGGCGTTGGTCGTCGCGGCCGCGGCGGAATTGGTCCCGGTGGGCGGCGGGGCGGCGTCCGGGGGCGGCGGTTGGGCCGCAAGAACAGGCCAAGTCATCCCCAAACCGAGACAACCGGCAGCGGCCAGGAAAACCGGGATTGCCCTCCAGGAAATCGGGCGCGACCGCGCGCCAATAACCGCGGCGCGTTCCTCCAATCCGCAATCCGCAATCCGCAATCCGCAATTGTTTCGGCGGATCATACCGGGAGCAACCGCAAGTTCTTCTGCCCTCGCGGGCTGTTTCTGGCATGTTGCTCCCGCCATTTTCCGGGGCTGATCCCAAACCGTTTCTTGAAGAGCAGGTTGAACAGACTGTTGGACTGATAGCCGCTGGTCAGCGCCACCTCCACCACCTTGTCGTCCGAGTTGGCCAGCAATTCACAGGCCTTGACCAGGCGCAATTCCGTTTGTTTCTCCCGGAAGGACGCGCCTACTTCCGCGCGGAACAGACGGCTCAGATGCCGCGGGCTGCAACACATCTTGGGGGCCAAATCTGACAGCGACAACTCCACAAATTCCGCCGCCGCCATCTGGTTGAGCAAACGCCTTAACCTCCCCCGCCCATCCGTCTCTTCCGCGCCGGGCGCCGGCATCTCCTCGAATTCGCAGGCGAACAAATCCACAAAAAGTTGCAGCAGTTTCAGGCGCGCGGACAGATTGGAGCCGCTGTCATGGAGGCAAATCTCTTTGAATCGTTCAGCAATGGGATCCGCCGGCGCCAGCACCCTCATGGACCATTTCTCCGCGGCCCGCTGGATGCAGCGCTGCTCGCCCAGGCTCAACAACCCCGTCAGTTTCTCCGGTTCCAGGCAAAAAAAGGCGATCTCCACTCCGCTCAACTGGCTGGCGCACAAGCCGCCCCGGGCCTCCCGCGTGCGCACCAGGACCGAGCCGGCGGGGATCTCCCGCGCCCCGCCCGGATCCTGCCAATAACAAATCCCGCTTTGAATTTGCAGGAAGCACCAGCCTCGGAACTGAGGCCTCCACTCGCCGCCCTGGGGCAGCTTCATTTCCTGGATCATCAAATGCGGCTCGAACAGCGGTTTTGCTCTCATGCCCGCTGAGAATGGCAGCGCCATATTACAATTATCCGTCAAAATCGTTACAATTGAGAAACGATTTTCTCGCCAGGCGGAAATCCCCGCTAAGTGGCAGCAGTAGTTGGGGCCGAAATCCATGCCGTTGTCACCCTCACTTTTGATACATTTGCGAATTTCTGGCGATAGCGAGGGGTGACACCGGCTCGCACCGGCTCGGCTCGCGCGGCAATGTCCGCCATTCCCCGCCGCCGCGCTAGGCTTTTTTGCGCCGGCTGTTGCCAGCGGCAGGGCGAGACTCCGTCGAGCCGTGACTCGATTGGCGAACAAGCCGGAAGCCCCATCCCGGATTTTGCACAGGAGCACACGGAGAGAACAGAGAACGGAAAACAAGAGTCTCTGTTTCCTGTTTCCTCCTGTTCAAAAATCCGTTCATCTAGCCGAATGGAATCGCTGTGCGAATCATGGATTAACCATTTCGGGGGGCCAAAGGTTGCTGCTTGAGCTGGTTGAATCGTGCCTTTTTTTGCAGGAGATCGAGCGTGGCGGCCTCGTCCAAGCCGGCGGAGCCGAAGCGCTGGTTGAGGGCGGCCAGTTGGCGGTCTATGTAGTTGTCGCGCAGGTTTTTGACCACGCCGCCGCGGGTGGGAGAGCCTTTAAGCCAGGTTTCGGGATTGGGCAGCGGGCGGTTGTCCACCAGAAGCTCGGTAATCAAATTCCGCCAGCCGGGGTTGTCCATTTCGGAAAGCCAGGCCGCCACGCCCGGCCAGGAATGGGCTTCTTCCAACCGGAGCCGGGCGGTGACAATCTCGCGCACGACCGGGTGGGCAAGCCATTCCAAATCCATATAGGCGGCAATCCATTCCACGAAGGAGTCGTTTTCCAGCAACAGGCGCAGGAGGCCGGCTTCCTGGGGTGAGGGACGGGGGATGTCCACGGCTTCGGATTCGGGAGGCTCTTCCCTGGCTGCGGCGGAGGAGCGGGGCGCTTTTTTGAATTCCTGGCGGACGGATTCGGCGGAGACTCCGAGGCGCAAGGCGGTTTTTTGGGCGTAGGTGTCGAGCAAAACGGCGCTGCCGGTTTTGTGGACGGCCTCGGACATGGCCTGGACCACGGCGCGGCGTCCGCGATCGGCGGCCAGGTCGTTGGAACCGCACAAACGGTCCAAATAATAATCGAAGAAGCCCCGGGCATCGCGGATGATTTCCGCGAAGGCCGTCCCGCCATACTCGTGGATGTAGCTGTCCGGGTCGTGGGGCGCGGGAATGGAGGCGACGCGGACGGCCAGGCCGGAGGCCAGAAGGCTGTCCAGGGAGCGCACGGCGGCGTTCTGGCCGGCGTTGTCGGAATCGAAGCAGAGGACCACTTCCTCGGCGTAGCGTTTGAGGACGCGGGCGTGGTCGGCGGTGAGGGCGGTGCCCTGCGGGGCAACGATATTCTTGACACCTGCCATGAAACAGGCGATCAGATCAAGCTGGCCTTCGCAAACCACGGCGCAACGCGCCTCCAGAATGGCGCGCTTGGATTTGTCCAGTCCGAACATGACCCGGCCCTTGGTGAAGATGGGGCTTTCCGGGGAGTTGACGTATTTGGCGGTCTTTTCGTCCCCGCTCAACACCCGGCCGCTGAACCCGATGACGCGGCCCTGCTCGTCGCAGATGGGAAAAATCAAACGGCCGCGAAAGCGGTCGTAATAATGGCCGGAACCTTCCTTGCGCAGAATCAGCCCGGCCTGTTCGACCATGGCGGCATCAAAATGTTTGCTTTTGGCCCAGTTGACGGTGTCGTCCCACAGGTCGGGGGCGCAGCCGAGGCGGAAGAGTTGGACGGCTTCGGCGGAAACGCCGCGTTTGGCCAGGTAATCGCGCGCCCCCTGGGCGGCCGGGTCGCCGGCCAGGGCGGTCTGCCAGCGCTGGGTGATTTGCTCGTGAATCTGCAGGAGCTGGTCCTTGAGGTGGCGCGATTGCGGCTGGCCGCCCGGGGACTCCATCTCCAGGGGGATGCGGGCGCGTTCGGCCAGGCGGCGCACGGCGTCCATGAAATCAATGTTCTCATATTCGCGAACAAATGTGAAGACGTCGCCGCCCTTGTGGCAGCCGAAGCAATGAAAGAACTGGCGCTGGGGGCTGACGTTGAAGCTGGGGGATTTCTCCTTATGGAAGGGGCAGAGGGCGACAAAGTTGGCGCCGGCGCGTTTGAGCGGAATGTAGCCGCCGATCACGTCCACAATATCGTTGGCGGCCCGGATTTGTTCCTTGGTGGCGGCGGAGATCATTTCACCCGGGGCGGGCGGCGGCGCGTTTATTTTTTGCCCGCCCCCATCGGATTATCAATGACGTCCTGCAACTTTTTCTTGATGGAATCCGCCTTGGGTTTTTCCTGCGGCTTGATGGTCGGGATGAGGAGGTCGGGCAGATACTCCTGCACAAATTTTCCGGAAACGGATTGGGTGAAAATGGCCTGCTCGACTTTGCCATACATGTAGGGGGGAGGGTGAATGTCCACCAGGTTCTTTTTCATTTGGGCGTCGATGGCGTCCAGTTCCGCCTGGGTCACAATGCGGGAATGCATGACGGCCAGAAGCGCGAGCAACAGGCAGGTGTGGCGGACCAGGCCGGCGAGCATTCCCGAATAATACTCGTAACGGCCGAACAGGTCGCTGCCGGTCAGTTTGTCGCCCAGCCCATGCTTGAGCAAGGCAAAGAGCAGGGCCAGGACCAGGGCGATGAGGGCGTAGGCGGTGATGAGGCACCACTGCGGGCTAAACGAGCCGGCGCTGTTTTGCCGGATTAAGGCCCCCAGGGGCTGATTCAAATAACCGCCCGCCAGGACAATGGCCAGCCATTTGAGCGTCGGCAGAAGCTCCTGGGTCATGCCATGTTTGCGCCCGCGCAGCAACCCGATGAAGAGCCAGAGCAGCACCATCGCATCCACGTAGTTGAAGGCGAGATTTCTAAAAAAATCCTGGACTTGATCCAGCATGACAAAATTGAGTATAGCACCTTTGTTGCCGGATGCGCGAGTTGAAAATCAGCATGCCGCCAAGTCTCAAGGTTCCGGGTTGTTCTGCAGCCAGACGCGAATGGGCGCCGCCTGGTCGCTGTGCGGGTCCTCTTCCAGGACCTTCTTGTAATGTCCGCGCGCGAAGTCGGGCTGGCCCAGTTTTTGGGCGTAGAGATTGCCCAGGAGCAGATGGGCGCGGGTTTCCTCCGGATGCCGGGCCAGCAATTGTTCCAGTTCGTTGGCGGCATCTTGAAGATAATCCTCTTTTTCCAGCGCCCAGGCATAGCCGTAGCGGGCATTGGCCGATTCCGAATTCAGAAGCAGGGCGTGGTGCAACGCCTCCAGGGCGGCGGCATAATCTTCCGCCTTGATGGCGGCCATGCCCAGGGCCTCGCAGGCCTCGTAGCAAGCCGGGTCGGCCCGGACCGCCTCCCCATAACTGTCCATCGCATTTTTCCAGCGGGCGTCCTTTTCGGCGGCGGCGCCTTCCCGGACGAGGCGCTCGGCCTCCGCGCGATTGCCCGAATTGGTGCCGACCGGCGGCGCGGCATAGTGGAGAACACTATGCGGCGCGGGCAGCGGCGTGACCCGCGCCGCGTTTCCGGAGGCGCCCGCGGCGGTCTCAACGCCGCCTTCCGCCGGCTTGGGTTTTGCGCCAAAAAGCCTGGCCAGCAAGGAGGGCTTGCGGACAGCGGTGGAGGTGAGCGGAACGTTGGTTGCCGTGGCGGTGTTTTCCGTCGCGGGCGGCGCGCTCGCGCTGCCCGGCGAAGGGGCGCTGTGTGACGGCAAAACCAGCGGGTTCGACTCGGAACCGCCCGTGGCAGGGCGGGGCGGCGGCGGTTCCGCAGACTTGGAAGCGGGCAGGATGCCCACCGGGGGAGGGTTGGTCGGGGCGGGCGCGCGCGAGGATAGCATGGCGACCGTGGGAGGATTGGACGCGGAGGGCGCGAGCGCGGGCAGGATGGAGACCGGGGGTTGATTGGCCGCGGCGGGCGGAAGGGCGGGCGCGGGCGGCGGAACGGGACTGGGCGTTGTCGCGCGCGCGGGCGGATTCGTCGGCCGCACGATGGTGATTCCGTTGCTGGAGAGGGTGATGCTGGTTGCGGGTCGCTCCGGCGCCTTGATGGGACCATTGACGATGAACCGCCTTGCCCGGTCCATGTTGGACACCAGCACGGCTATTTCAAGGGCATGGGGAGGAGGCGGATTTAACGCGATATATTTGAGGTAGGCGTTGGTGGCCGACTGGACGTCGCCATACCTGTAAGGGCCGGACGGATCATAGATGACGGCGAGATTGAACAAGGCGGGGGCATAATTGGTGTCGAGATCCAGGGCGGCCTTGAACTCGGCGACCGCATCGGAGATCATGGCGTGCGAGAGGATGGGCCTGCGCAGCAGATCAATCATGGCCAGGTTGTTCCAGGCCTCGGCGGTGGGCTTGATGCGCCGGGAGGTGTCGTAGGCCTTTCGCGCGTTCTCGAAATAGAGCTGGCGCTCGCGGTCGGCGTTGGCGGGAGTTTTCATGGCCAGGCGGTAACTGACCATGCCCAGTTTCATATACCCGTTCATATCCCGCGAGCGCAGGCTGGTGTAAGTGGTCAAGGCGTCCTTGGCGCCGGCCAAATTAGTCTGCTCCAGTTCCAGGCAGCCCAGGTTGTAATCCGCCTCCGCCGCGGCGTTCCGGTCCAGGGCCAGCGCCGCCTCATAACACTCGCGCGCGCTGGCCGCGTTGCCGGCGCCGTGGTACGCCAGCCCCAGCAGATTGCGCGCCTTGGCCTGCGCCGGCAAACCCTCTTTGGCGAGCAAGTTGGTCGCCTGCGTCAGCGCCTCGATGGCCTCCGCATATTTGCCCGATTGAACCAGCCGGTCCCCCTTGTGCAAGGCGCGGTAACCGGGTGGCGCGCAACCGGTCAGGACCAGGCAGGCGGCGGCGACGATGGCAAGCGCGCTGCGCCCCCGTTTTTTTATCGTCAGCATCTGGCCAGCGTGGTAGCATTCCGCGCCGATGGTGTCAAGAGGCGCTGACGGCGGACTGTGAAAAATCGTTTTGCTTATGGGATGTTTTGTCTGGCGGCGGCCGTGGCTCTTTCCGGCCGCGGCGGCGGCTTTGCCGGGGCGGGCGCGCCGCCGCTCCAGTCCAGGGTGGTGATGGTGGAAGAGGCGCAGGCCACCTCGGCCTTTGAGCCGCAGCCGGCCCTCGTGCAGGACATGGTCAACCGCGCCGTGTTGAAGCTCGCCGGCAAGGAGGATGTCGTCCAGGCCTGGCGCGCGTTTGTTGCCACCCAGGATGTCGTCGGCCTGAAGGTTTTTTGCGCGCCGGGACCGGCCAGCGGAACGCGGCCCGCCGTGGTCGGCGCGGTGGTGCGCGGGCTTCTCGCCGCCGGACTGCCCTCTCACAACATCGTCATCTGGGACCGGCAACTGGCGGATTTGCGCGCGGCCGGTTTTGACGATTTGGCGCAGCGCTACGATGTCCGCCTGGCCGGCAGCGCGGACCGCGGCTACAACGAGAAGACTTTTTACGACAAGGAGCTGCTGGGCGAACTGGTGGCCGGCGATCTTGAGTTTGACAAGAACGGCACCAAAACCGGCCGCAAATCCTACGTGAGCAAATTATTGACAGACGATCTGACCAAGATCATCACCATCACCCCGCTGCTCAACCACAACCTGGCGGGCGCCACCGGCAACCTCTACAGCCTGGCGGCCGGCAGCGTGGACAACTTTGTGCGCTTTGAGTCGCAGGCGGCGCGCCTGGCCGAGGCGGTGCCGGAGATTTACGCCCTGCCGGCCTTGAGCGATCATGTGGCCTTGAGCATCACCGACGCGCTCATTGGGCAGTATGAGGGGGAGACCACCAGCAGCCTCCATTACGCCAAGGCGTTGAACCAGATCTGGATGAGCAAGGACCCGGTGGCTTTGGATGTGCTGGCGATTCAGGAACTGGATCGCGAGCGCGAGGCGCGGAAAATGAGCGCGGGCAAGCCCAACGACGAACTGTACCGCAACGCCGCCCTGCTGGAACTGGGGGTGGACGACCCCGCCAAAGTGCAGATTGACCTGGTGAAGTGAGCCTCATTTCCCGGCCCAAAAGCGTAATGCGTCCGTCTCGGCTGGCAGGGCGCGCACTCCGTGCGCGCCGCGGCGGGTCCCGATGTATCGGGACCCGCCCTGCCTTTTTCCCCTCCGTCACCGACGCCTTGCTCAAAAGCCGCCGTCCACCTGCCAGCGGCGCGCCGGATTGTCGTTCCTCACCGCCAGGTTCCACTTCTTGGTTGCCGAGGCCCGGCATTTCACAAACCAGGCGGATTGTTCCGGCGACCAAAACGCTTCCACCGCCTCGATCACCGGCATTATTTTATGCGCGTCCATGCCCTGCGCCTCTGCCATCTCCACTTGCGACTTGGTTTCCGTGACGTCGAGTTCCGAGGTGAACTTGCGCATTTCAACCCAGTCGAATTTTGCCTGGGCGTCGAAGTAGGCCTGCACCGCTTCCTGGGCCGAGAGCCGGGCGTAGGCCTCGTTGTTGGCCAGGACTTCCGGTTCGGTGGACATCTTAAAATCGTGTTCCAATTGCAGTTTGGTGTCATACTGTCCCGTCAGCACCCACCGTTTGGCCCGGTTCGTATTGGATACGCGCACATTGAATTCCTGCGGTTGCAGTTTGATTTCGTAAGGCACAAAGCGCCCGCCGTACGACTTGGAAGCAAAGGATTCCCCCAGGCTGACGATTTCCAAACCGCCCAGGTATTGTTTTACCTGCTCATTGATGGGGGACATGAACTTGCCGGCTTCGTCCCAATCCTTGCGGCTGCAGGCCTCCAGGAAGGCTCGGGCGGCTTGCTCCACGGTCATGGAGGCGTATTTTTCGTTGTCGGGCAGCGTCTGCGGTTCCTGCCACCAACTCACGTCCGCCGGCAAGTCAAGCACAAACAGTTTCGCGTCCAGAGGCTGGTTGTAGTCAATTTGGTTGAGGTCGAAGATCAGCGTTTCGCCGGACGGGCGCACGAGATAGAATTGCACGGCCTCCAGCAGTTTGGTCCCGGCATCGAAGCGATAGACCCGGCGCGTGTCGGCGTTGTCGAAGAAACTGTTCTTGAGGTAGTCATTTTCCGGGACGCCCGATTTGGCGTGGATGGTGACGACGGACTTCACCTTGCCGTCCGCGGCGGTTTCCTCCGAGGTATCCATCTGCCAGCCTTTGGCCTGCGCGTTGCGCAGTTCATTGCTGATGGTGTTGCCCAGAGAGGCAATCCGATGCAGCCATTCCGTGTCATAGGCGCTGGGCGAGGGGTGTGGAAACCTGTTTCCGTAGTGACCGTTCTTGATGTAAAGCACCGTGGACTCGCCGTCCATCACGGCCACGCGGCCGGGCTTCTCGGCCCGCCATTTCAGTTCCGGCACGAACTGCTTCCACAGTTCGATGGCGCAGAACTCGCGCTCTGCATCAATATGGCTGAAGTTATCCTGCGGCGCGGTTCGCAACTGGCCGCGCAAATGAATGCTGGTGAGTCTGGCCACCGCTTGGGCGCCCTGGGTCATGACTTCGGCCGCCCTGGCCTGCGCTTTGGGAGAGGTCCCTAAGAGGAGTAACAGGATGGCCGCCGCGCCCGCCGCCGCGCCCAGCCCGAAGCCCCAACGATGTTTGAATAATTTGCTCATAATAGTTTCTCTTTCCAGTTTGAACTGTTCCTGACGAACCCGCCGCATGACCGTTTCCACAATGTCCACCCCGGCGGCAGCCTGGCCGCGGGCCAGAAGGCGCTGATGCAGACGCGCGATTCCCTCGTATTCAGCCCGGCACTCCGGGCAGGTCTCCAAGTGTGCCCTGCATTGCAGTTCTTCCCCGCGGTCCAGCAACCCTTCCGCGCAGGCGATGAAATTGTCCCGGCATTCGGCGCAGTTCATGATTGTCTTGTTTTGTTGACTGTTTGTTCCCCGCCTCCCCGGGCTTGGAGCTCCTGCCGAAGCAGGGCATAAGCCCGGGAAAGCGTTTTGGTGACGGTGCCGAGCGGCAGGGCGAGGCGCACGGCCACTTCCTTGCAGGAAAGCCCCTCGTAATAGCGCAGCAGGATCACCTGGCGATGGTGTTCAGGCAGGACCGCAATGGCTTCTTCGACCGGATACTCTTCGTCGCGGCCGGCGGCGCTCATCATCATGGTTTCCGCGGCTTGGCGGTCTTTCCGTTGATGAAGCTCGGCGCGGAATTGTTCCTTGGCCACCCGTCCCGCGATGCCCAGCAGCCAGGAGTAAAACGATTCCGGCTTGCGGAGCTTCTTCAGGGAGAGGAAGGCTCGGACGAACGATTCCTGCGCCGCTTCCTCGGCTTGCGGGAAGTTTCCAACCCGCGAGGCGAGAAAAGAGAAGAGCGGTTTCTGGTAGCGATCCACCAGCAGACCGAAGTCCTCCGGATGGCCATCCCGGCATCGCTCGACCTGTTCTTTGTCAGCCAAGTCCATATCATGTCCTGTTTAAACCAATTCGCATCGTCACTCCTTAGTGACGCGCCGGGGCGATTTGCGACATCAAGGCGAAACTATAAGCGGAGTTGACTCTCCATGTTCGCTTGATTGATACATGGCGCCAGGGGGGCCTCTCCACATCATTTGGCAAAGGCTGGCTGTCTTTTGCCTGGGAAGGGTGCATTTCAGTTTTTAGGGTTTTCTTTCCTAATCTTAATCTTAATCTGGCTCCAATCCATGCGCAGGAGGAAGATGAGATTAAGATTAGGAGCAAGATTAAGAGGGGAACCCAAATTGTGAAATGCGCCCGCCTGACAAAATCCGGCGGTTTGTGGCTTGCCGAACTTATGGCGGGCCGGTAAATTCCTCCCATGAGTAAAATAGAGATTTTGGGTGGATGATGGAAGAAAAGACCGCAATGGATCCAGCCAGCCCCCCGCCGCGTCCGCCCGTCTCCGAGACCGCCTCTGTGCCGCCGCCCCGGCGGCGTTTGCGGCCCGGCTTGTTCGCCGCCGCCTTGATCGCGCTGGCCATGATCCCCGCCGCCGCCGTCTATTACGTCCGTTTCATCGCGCCCTACGAAACGACGGACGACGCTTTTATTGACGGTTACGTCACCTTTGTCAGCCCCCGCATTTCCGGCCCGGTGGTGAAGTTGCTGGTGACGGACAACCAGCGCGTCAAGGCGGGGGAGCCGCTGCTGGAAATAGATCCGCGCGATTACCAGGTCTTGGTGGACCAGGCCGCCGCCGATCTGGCCGCCGCCAACACCCATGTCCGGCAGGCCGAGGCGCAGGTCATTGTGGATCAGGCCAAGGCCGATCAGCAAAACGCCGCCCTCCCCGCCGCCCAGGCCATCGCCGGCCGCGCCGAGGCCGACCGCGCCCGCTACCAATCGGTGGAGAGCCAGGCCGTCTCGCGCAGCCAGCAGGATCTGGCCAACGCGCAGGCCAAATCCGCCGCCGCGGAAGTGGAGGTGGCGCGCGATCAGGCCAAGGCCGCCGCCGCGCAAGTCGAGCTGGACCGCGCCAACGTCGAGACCGCCCGCGCCCAGGTTCAACAGGCCCAGACGCGGTTGCAACAGGCGCAATTGCAGCTTTCCTACACCGCGATCGCCGCTCCGCGGGATGGGCGCGTGACGCGCCGCACGGTGGAGCAGGGCGCTTATGTCCAAACCGGCCAGGCGCTGCTGGCGCTGGTGCCGGACGACCTGTGGGTGGTGGCCAATTTCAAGGAGACGCAATTGGAGCGGATGCGTCCCGGCCAGACGGTGCTCCTGCGCGTGGATGCCTATCCGCATCACCAATTCCTGGGGAAGGTGGACAGTGTGCAAGCCGGCTCCGGGGCGCTCTTCAGCCTGCTGCCGCCCGAAAACGCGGTGGGCAACTTCGTCAAGGTGGTGCAGCGGGTGCCGGTGAAAATAATTTTTGACCCGGAGGCCGGCTTGTCCCAATTCAACCTGGCGCCGGGCTTGTCGGTCCGGCCCAGGGTGAGGGTCGTCCCATGAGCGAGCAGTGGCGTCCCCGTGTCAATCCCTGGCTGATCGCCGCCGCGGTGATGCTGGCGACGTTCATGGAAGTGCTGGACACTTCGATTGCCTCGGTCGCGCTGCCCTACATCGGCGGGAATCTGGGCGCGACTCCCTCGGAAGCCACCTGGGTGCTGACCAGTTATCTGGTTTCCAACGCCATTGTGCTGCCGGCCAGCGGCTGGCTTTCGAGGCATTTCGGGAGGAAACGGCTGTTGATCACCTGCATCATGATTTTTTCGGTTTCTTCCTTTCTCTGCGGGGCCGCCACCAGCCTGCCCATGCTCATTGCCGCGCGCGTGTTGCAAGGGGCGGGCGGCGGCGCGCTCCAACCGCTGGCCCAGTCCATCATGCTGGAGAGCTTTCCGCCGGCCCGGCGGGGCACGGCCATGGCCGTCTATGGCATCGGGGTGGTTTGCGCCCCCATCCTGGGGCCGACTCTGGGCGGCTGGCTGACCGATACCTGGTCGTGGCGCTGGGCCTTTTACATCAATTTGCCCGTCAGCTTCGTGGCGGTGTTTATGATCTCGCTCTTCGTGGACGACCCGCCCTGGATTCGCGATGGCAAGCCGGGACGAATTGATGCCCTGGGCCTGGGCTTCATGGCCCTGGGCCTGGGGACGCTGCAAATCCTGCTGGACAGGGGACAGGAAGCGGATTGGTTCGGCGCCCCCTGGATGCGGTGGCTGGCCGGGATCTCCGCCGGCTCGCTCTTGTTTTTCATCTTTTGGGAGCTGCGCGTAGCGGACCCGATTGTCAACCTGCGCGTTCTGAAGAACTACAACTTCGCGGTGACGTGCTGCTTGTTCTTTCTTTTCGGCGGGGCCGTGTACGGGTTGGTCGCGCTGCAACCGCTTTTTCTCCAGACCCTCATGGGCTACACGGCGCTGGAGGCCGGATTGACGGTCAGTCCGCGGGGCCTCGGCGCCTTTTGCGCGCTGTTTGTGGTGGGGACGCTGATCGCAAAGGTGGGCGGCCGCAGGCTGGCGGCTTTCGGTTTTGTGGTCTTTTCCCTGAGCGCATTTCTCTTCAGCCGGCTTTCCTTGCAAATGGCCCGCGGCAGCCTTCTGGCCCCCAATCTCATCAGCGGCTTTGGCGCCGGCTTCATTTTTGTGCCACTGACCACGGTCGGTTTGGCCACCTTGCGCAACGATCAGATCGGCAATGCCGCCGGCATACAGAACCTGGTGCGCAATCTCGGCGGCAGCGTCGGCATCTCCTTTGTCTCCACCATGCTCGACCGTTTTGCCCAGGCGCATCAGGCCTTTATGACCGGCCGCGTCTCCGCGCTAAACCCGGTTTACCTGCAAGACCTCACCCGGATGCAGGGTGTCCTGCAATCCCATTTCAGCCCGGTGGACGCGCGGCTGCGGGCCGAAGGCATGATCTATAACCTGGTTCACCAGCAAACCGGTTATTGGGCGTTCATCGAGCTTTTCTACTCCTTTGTGTGGGTGGGTCTGGCCTGCGCGCTTGGGGTTTGGCTGCTCAAAAACGTCAAACCGGCCGGCTCCAGCCTCCCCACCCACTAATGCTGTCACCCATGAAACGAATCGTAGTCATCGAACGGGAATTCGGCGCCGGCGCCGCCGCCATCGCCGGCCTGGTCGCGCAGCGGCTGGGCTGGAAATTGCTCGACCATGCGCTGACTGCGGAAATCGCCCGCCTGGCCAAAGTCAGCCCCGAAGCCTGCGAACACCGCGAGGAGCGCGTGGATCCCTGGCTCTACCGCCTGGCCAAAGTCTTCTGGCGCGGCAGCCTGGAGCGCAGCGTCCTGCTGCCCGATGCCGATGTCATTGATGCCGACCGCCTCATCCGTCTGACGCAGCAAGTCATGGTACAGGCGGCGGAGGCGGGCCAGTGCGTGATTGTGGGGCGGGCCGCCGCCTATTTCCTGCGGGACCGCGCCGATACTTTCTGCGTCTTCCTCTACGCCCCGCGCGAACTGAAATACCGGCGCGTCCTGGCCGAGGTGAAAAATGAGGACGAGGCCCGCGATTTGATTGACACCGTGGATGCGGAGCGCGTCGCCTTCATCCGGCGCTACTACCAGGCGGACTGGCCCGCGCGCCATCTCTATCACGCCATGCTCAACACCGCCGCGGGCGAGGAGGCTGTCGTGGAAACCATTCTCAGCCTCATACAGGCCGCCAACCGGCGCGAGGCCCCGCCCCAATGATTTCTTGTCCACTAAAAACATCGAAGAACCTCATTTTTTTCCTGCTCGCCGGCCTGCTGGCCGGCTGCACGGTCGGGCCGGACTATCACCCGCCCAAAACCGCCGCGCCCCCACAATGGGTGTCGCCCCAGGACGGCGGGGAAACCAATCTGCCGCCCGCCGACACCGCCTGGTGGAAATCGTTTCACGACGCGGAACTGGATTCGCTGGTCGTTCGCGCGGCGCAGTCCAACCTGAATCTTCGCGCCGCCGTGGCGCGCGTCCGCGAAGCCCGCGCCGCCGCCGGGGTGGTTTCGGCGGGCCTTTCGCCCACGCTGGATGCCGCCGGCTCTTACGCCCGCGAACGCTATAGCGCCAACGGATTTCCCCCCTTCCCGCCCGGAGTGCCGGTGGAGGACAATGTGTACCAGGCCGGTTTCGACGCCGCGTGGGAACTGGATGTTTTTGGCGGCACGCGCCGCGCCGCCCAAGCCGCCCGGGCCGAGGTGGCCGCGGCCGAATTTGGCCGGCGCAATTTATTGGTCACCATCTCCGCCGAGGTGGCCCGCCATTACGTCGCCGCCCGCGCCTTCCAGCGGCGTCTGGCCGTGGCCGGTGCCAGTATCCAGGCCCAGGAGCAAATCCTCGCCTTGACCCGCGACCGGTTCGCCAAAGGACTGACCGGCAACCTGGACGTGCAGGAAGCCGACGCCCTCCTGGCCTCGACCCGGGCGCAAACGCCGCTCTTTGAAGCCGGTTTTCGCAACGCGGTTTATCAATTGGCGCTGCTGCTCGGACAGCCGCCCGGCGCGTTGCTCGATGAACTGGCCAACGCCGCTCCCATTCCCGCCGCGCCCCCGGCGGTGCCCGTCGGCCTGCCGTCGGACCTCCTCCAGAGGCGGCCCGACGTGCAACAGGCGGAACGGCAATTGGCGGCGGCCACGGCCCGCGTGGGAGCGGCCGAGGCGGAGCTGTATCCAAAATTCTCCTTGACAGGAGACGTTGGGCTGCAAAGCATCAGCGCCGGCGACTGGTTTGCCACCGGCAGCCGCTTTTGGACGGCCGGCCCCACCGTGCAGTGGCGCATTTTCGACGCCGGACGCATCCGCGCCGGCATTGGCGTGCAAGACGCCCGCGCGGACCAGGCGCTGGCCGCCTACGAGCAAACGATGCTGGCCGCCTTCACGGATGTGGAAACCGCGCTGACCGCCTACGCCCAGGAACAAACCCGCCGCCAATCCCTGGAGCGCGCCGCGCAAGCCAGCGAGCAGGTGGTGGCTTTGGCCTCGGACCTGTACAGCCACGGCCTGGCCGATTTTCTCCACGTTCTGGAATCGCAACGCTCCCTCTATCAGAGCCAGGACGCCTTGATCGAAAGCGAGCGCGACGTCTCCTCGGATTTGATCGCCCTTTACAAGGCCTTGGGCGGCGGATGGGAGGACCAGACCTTGCCTGCAAAATAGAAGAATTGCTCAAAGGAACGCCGCCTCCGGTTCCAATGAAAGCCAAGCTGTGACATGGGCGCTGTCACGTTGCGCGGCTGCCCGTCGAAAAGTTGGCGGGCTTCCGCTTTCGCCACGGCTGCCGCGGACAGGTTGCCCAAACCGCCGCGCTGGTTGAACGATTTGTGATTCATTGTGATTTGGTCCGGCAAGGCGGGGGTTCCTCGCGAAGATAGTTTGAATCCGGCGGGGCCGCGTTTCGACGGATGGCGAGTTCCCGTTCGCGCAGGGCATCGAGCATCCGCAGCTTTTCGGCGACAGGCCGCGCCGCCAGGTTGCGGCGCAGGGCGCGCTTGCTTTCCAGCATCTTTTGCAGGTCAAAGCTCATGGCGCATCGCTCAGAAATTGACGTTCAAACTTCCGCCAGGCCGCGGTCAG
>JBEKIA010000070.1:0-16792 GCA_050011995.1 Verrucomicrobiota bacterium | reverse complement strand
GGCCCGGCACGCAGTGCCTTCCTACGCCAGCATTACCTGGATCAGGTTCCACGGGTCTTCGGCGTTCCGCGCCGAACTCTCAGCCTTCGTCGTCCCTGCGGACGGCCGGTTGGCTCCCCGAACAAATGGAAAGCTAGGCTCGTTCGCGCACAGCGTCAAGCCCGTGAAAGCTGGTTTTCCACGCCGTTTCAGAACTCCCAGTGCAGCCGTGCGGCGAAAACGGACACCGGGCCGCGATCACGGTTAAAGGCCGGGTCGGTGATGAACTGGTAATCTAATGCACCGTGGATGGTTTTCCAGATTTTGAAATCGTAGTAAGTTTCCAGGATTTTCTCCCAGCCGTAGCTGAGCGTGCCGTCGCCGGCGAGAATGCCCGTGCCGCCGGCCTCGAAAAATTCCTGGTGAACGCGCGAAAGGCCATTGGCCACGCCCGCCAAACCAAAGGTGTCATCGGGCCGTCCCCACGATTCGCCTTTGATGCTGATGCCCGCTGTCGCTGTGTAGTCAACATCACTGAACATCCACGCTTGATTTTGTCCGTCACTCCAGCCCAGGCGGGAAAAGACCCCGAGGTTTTTGACAATCTCCTGTTCGAGGTTTAGCCCGAAACCATATTTGTAGCGAAATTCGGCCGAAGCCGTGATGTCGGCAGGCCGGGTTGGACTATTAACTGCGTCCTGATAACTGCCCATGTTGGCGCGGTTCAAATAGGCCAGAAACCGGATTACCCCCGGATGATCTTTGATGGTACAACGGCGCTCAAATTCCGTCACCATGCCCCAAGCCTCTAAAAGCGGGCCATCTTGTGCCGAATTGTCATACGGCCATTTGAAAATCCGGTCGTCGGCGGTCAAAGAATTCGAGAAACGCGGCACTTGGAAAAATCCGTAGCGCAAAGTCCATTTCGGCTGATTCAATTCCACGGCAAGTCCGGTGGTATATCCAACGGCATCCGCCGGATAATCCCACGCCTCGTTGTTCACCAATCCCCAGTTCATGAATTGCGTGCGCGGATCATTGGCGTAAGTGTTTTTGTCGAAAATATCCGCAGCGCTCATCCGTCCGAGTGTGAACGTGAGCCGGGAAATATCTTGTTTTCCGGCAAGGGTGAGTTGGTCATCAGGCACGTTCTCCTGCTCGCCGCCAAAGCCGATGGTTTGCCGAATGAACAGGCGCGCAATCACACCGTTGGGAATCGCGGTGCCAAGGCGATAGGCTTCGCCGTTGGGAAAACCTTCCGCGCCGAGCGTGTTGTTCACGCCAAATCCCTGCCACATCATTCCGTCAATGTGCGCCTCGGCACCTGGCCACAGGCGGACACCGGCCATCAAATCCAGCGAAACGGTTTCACGAGTTTCACCGCCGGACGGCAGACTGTTTGGCCCGGAATACTGCGCGGGGAATGCCGGATAGCCCTGCACGGTCTCAGTGTTCTGGACATGCCAGTTCCAATTTTGCGATTGTGTGTCGGCTGGTTTCTCAATGACAGGCGCAACCGGTGAATTCGTTGGCGAGTCGTCTGCCACGGCAAAAGTCGTTGCGGTGCAGGCAAGCGCGACAATTGCGCCGGTGGTTTTCAGGTTGTTGCTTTTTTTCAACTTCATAATCAATCGTGGCAACGACTGGTATGCTTGGTATGATTTTACAACCGTTGTTGTCGAAAGGTTACTGAAGATGCGCTGAAGTTTTCTTAAGATTGACTGGCTGGTTGGTCGCGACGGTCGCCGCCGCCGGGAGACTTGGAGTGGCATGGTCTTGCTTTTGCGAGCCGGAGAAGACGCGCACGAATTTGATGCCGATCAGTGTCAGCAGGATCAACAGGTAAATCCGCAAGGCCCACAAGGCAAACCGGGCCGTTCGTGTTGTTTTGATGCGTGCCATAAATCAATCAGCTTGGGACTCAAACTTTGTGCCTTTCATGATGTCCCGGTTGCGGACGATGCCCAGCAGCCGGTCCTGGGCGTCCACCACCGGCAGCATGGGTAACTGGTATTTGGCGAACAGCGCCACCAAATCTTCGCGCAGGCAATCGTGGTCCGCCGTGACGACGGGCGAAATCATCAGTTCACCGAGGCTGGCGTTCTCCGGCGCGACCACCAGATCGCGCAAGTCCACCACGCCTTGCAAATGTTTCCCCTCGCCCGCCACGATGTAGAGATAGGAAATGTTCCGGTTATCCCCGGCAAAATTGCGGAGCGAATGCAAAACTTCACCCACCTTCGCGTCCTGGGTGAACGCGAAAAATTTCTCGCTCATCAATGTCGCCGCCGGCACGTCGGCGTTGGACATGATGGCGTTGACGCGCGTTGCCCGGGCCAGCGGCAACAGTTTCATCAGTTCGGTGGCTTTGGCGTGAGGCAAATCGGAAAAGAAATCGGCGACTTGCAGCACGGACATTATGGCCAGCACCTGGCGCGCTTTTTCCTCCGACAGAAAGGCGATGAGCTGCCGCTTGGCGCGGGGTTCGGCTTCGACAAGCACTGCGGCGGCCTTGTCCGGGTCGAGCGCGGAAAACATCGCCTGTTGCTCATCGCCGGAAAGCACTTCGAGCGCGTCGGCCAGATCCTCGCTGGGCAGTTCCAGCGCCTGCTCGCGGGCGACCGAGAGCGTCACGATGTCCTTGGTGTGGTCTTCCACCGAGAGCGGCTGGACGTAGCGCCAGGAGATCAACTGGTCCCTGGCCGTCGCGAAACGTTCCAAACCCCATTTGCGGAGAAAGCCGTTGAAGGAGATGTCCACATGAACCAGGATCATCCGGCCTTTGGAGAACAGCAGGTGAACGTCGTTGACCACTTCGGTGCGCCGGCCCTCCGTGTCCAGAATCGTTTGGCCCATCAGGTGTTCATTGAGCAGAATCCAGCCTTTCTGGTCCTGGAACGGCGGATAGGGATTGCCGGATTCGGACGGGGTGATGAAAATGGCTTGGTCTTCTATCCGCGCGACCTTTTCCCACGGAATAAATTCGTCGGGACGCCCTCTGCCGTGTTCGATGTAAATGCCGACCGGTTCGGGATACGGCTCGGAAAGCCGGAAAACCAGGTCGGTGAGACGGCCGTTTTTCCGGTTGGTTTTGTCGAGGCAAATCCGGCGATTGAGCAGCAGGGAGAAATAGAGGAATTGAAAGGCTTCAAAACCGGGCGGCTTGGAGATGGCGTTGTTAGGGAGAGTATTCATGGCAGATTCTCCTAAGTTCCCGCTCCGAACCATTCGGGGAACAGCACGGAAATGCCGTAGGCGGTCGAGATGACGATGACGAAGACCGCGATGCTCCAGTTGGCGATGTTCTGCCAGCGGGTATTGACGTAATCGCCCATGAGCGGCTTGTCGTTGAGCAGCAGAATCAAAAACATCAGCGCCGCCGGCAGCAGCGTCACCGCCACCACCTGCACAAAGATGGTGATGATGTTCTGCAGGTCAATGCTGGCGACCAGCGAAACGACCCCGGCCGACATCAGCATCAGCACGTAGGCGACGTAGAACCACGGCGCTTCCCGGACTCCGCGGTTCAGGGAATGCGCCCAGCCGAAGACTTCGCCCAGCGCCCAACTCGTGGCCAGGGAAATGCACAGCGCGCCGAGCAACCCGGCGTCGAACAGGCCGATGGCGAAGAGCAGCCTGGCCCACTGGCCCAAGTGGGAACTGCCGGGCATGACCGCCGGCATGGCGGCGGCGGTCTTGGCGGCCGAATCCACATCCTGCCAACTGTGGAAGGAGGGATCCACCTTCGACCAGGGACCGGTGGTGGTGTGGTTGGCCGCGCTGTCCGCCGCCAGGGTCGCGGGGGTGGGATTGGACGGGTTGAAGTAGAAGACGCCGGCCGTGGCGATGATGATGAACGCCGCCACCACGCAGGTCATGAAGGAACCGAAGAAGGTGTCGAATTGTCCGTATTTGATCTGTTTCACATCCATCCCCTTGTCCACCACGGCGGATTGCTGGAAGAAAATCTGCCACGGCGTGATGGTCGTGCCGATGTTCGCCATGATCAGGGTCAGCAAAGCCACGCCCGACATGCGCAGTTTGAAACTCGGATTGTAGAAACCCTGCCCCACCGCGCTCCAGCCCTCTTGGACGTTCCCGGTGTGCATCGCCCAGATGGCGGCCGGGATATAGACCAGATTGAAGAGGCAGAAAAAGAGCGTGATTTTCTCGAATGTCCAGTAACGCCCGGTGATCACGATGCCGGTGAGCAGCGCGGTGACACTGAAGAACGTGACCCACGGCGGGATGTTGAACAGGCTCATCGCCTGCGTCATGCCGATGTATTCGGTGACGAGCGTCAACCAGTTGATGACCGCCAAATCGAAAATGGAAAAGCACCCCCAGAATTTCCCGAATCCATCAAAGATCGCCTCCGCGTGGCCGCGCTTGGTCACCGCGCCCAGCCGCACGGTCATCTCCTGCACGTAATACGCCATGGGCACCAGAATGACCATGGCCCAGAGCAAATTAAACCCCGTCTTGGCTCCCGTCTGCGCGTAGGTGGAGATGCCGCCGGCGTCGTTGTCGGCAATCATCGTGATAATGCCGGGTCCCAAGGCGGCAAGGAAGATCAGCGTCCGGCGGTTGAAGCGGCGGATTTGATGAAGCAACTTGCTGATCCAATACATGGTAATCTCATACCTGACGGAGAGCGTGGAGCGTTACTGAAAACTTCCTGAAGAATTCTTAAGGATTCCCCTCCGGGAAATGGGCCTGGAACGCCAGTTCAACTGCGGATCATGCGCAAGCGGATGCGAAATGCGCTGCCGCGTCCAATTTCGCTGGACAGTTCCACCTGTCCCCCCATTCTCTCGACCGACCACTTGACGATGGCCAGTCCCAAGCCCACTCCGCCATCCGACCGGGAGCGCGCTTTGTCCACCCGGTAAAACCGCTCAAAAACTTTCTGTTGATGCTCCGGCGCGATGCCGGGGCCTTCGTCGGCGACCTCGACGACGACGTCCTCCTGCTCCGCGAAGGCGCGCAGCTTGATGGGTTTCCCGGCGGGGCTGTAACGGATGGCGTTCTGGGTCAGGTTCATCAGGGCCAGCCGAAGCAGGGCGGGATCGAAGACCGCCAGCAAGTGGTCCGGGCATTCGGTCTGAAGCGGCTGCTGCTTTTCCCCGGCCACCAGGCTCAACGCGTCGTTCACTTCCACCAGCACCGGGCGCACCAGCCCGGCCTCCATTTGCAGCGGGATTTCGCCGTTATCGGCCCGGGTCAGCAGCAGGAGCCGGTCCATGAGCTGGTTCATGCGGACGATCTCTTCCAGCATGCTGCCGACAGCGTCATGGAGAATGGCCGGATTGCGCTCGCGCAAAGCCACTTCGCCGACAGCCCGCATGGCGGTGAGCGGCGTGCGCAGTTCATGCGAAACATCCGCCGTCAGCCGGTCCAGTTCCGCGGAGGAGCTTTGGAGCTGTTCCAGCATGGCGTTCAGCCCCGCGGCCAACTGCCCGACTTCATCATCAGGGTTTGTCACGGGCAGGCGCCGGCTCAAGCCCTTGGCCGACAAACGCCTGGTCTGCGCGACCAACTCTTCCAGCGGCGCAAGCATCCGGCGGGCGATAAAACAGGCGCCCACGCCGAAAATCACCATCCCGCCGGCCCAGAGCAAAGCCAGGACGGCAAGCAGATCGGGAAGATTTGCCGGTTTCCAGATGCCGAGCGCGGCCCCCCCCGCGGCACAAATCACCCCCGCCGCCCCCGCCGCAACCGCGTTGCAAACGGCCAAACGCACCCGCAAAGGGCGCCGCTGCCACCATGCCTTCACCCGTTCGCCTCCTCGCGCAGCACGAAACCCACGCCGCGAATGGTGTGGATGAGCTTGATGTCATGGCCTTCATCCACTTTGCGCCTCAAATGCGCCACATGAACGTCAATCACATTGTCCAGCGGCGTGAGGCGATTGGCTTCGCGCCAGACCTCTTTGGCCAGCATCTCGCGGGTAACGACTTGGCCCGGTTGCCGCAAGAGGAAGACCAGCAGGTCATACTCACGAGGGGTAAGCTCGATCGGCTGATTGGTCCTCCAGGCGCGGCGCGCCTCCAAATCCACGACTAAATCGGCGATGGTTTTCTTGAACGGTTCGCCGGGTCCGGTTCTGCGCAGCAAGGTTCGAATCCGGGCCGCCAATTCCGCGAAGGCGAACGGTTTGACCAAATAATCGTCCGCCCCGCTTTCCAGACCCAGCACCCGGTCGTCCACGGCATCCCGCGCCGTCAACAAAAGCACGGGAGTTTTGTTGCCTCGCGAACGGAGGGTCTTGAGAATCTCAATGCCCGACCGCCCCGGCAACATCCAATCCAGCACCACCAAGTCGAACGTCCCGGCGTTCAGGAGGAAAAAGCCCTCCTCCCCGGTATGCGCCGTGGCCGTGGAGAATCCGCCGCGCTCCAATCCCGAGGCGAGCGCGCGGGCGGTCTTCTCGTCGTCTTCCACAATCAGAATGCGCATACGGCACCGGATTCAAAATCTATTCGCGCCCTGGCGGCCAGAGGCTCTGGCCGATGTCCGCGCGGTAGTAGCTGGAGAGGACGCGGATTTTGCGGATGTTCTCGTAGGCCTTGCCGACCGCCCCTTGCAGCGTCGCCCCCAGCGCCACCACGTCCGCGATGCGCTGGCCGGTGGCCGTCAGCCGCCCGCCCGGCCCGCCCGCCACTTCGTTCCACCAGACATCGCAGTCGAACTTCCCGGCGACATCCAGCGGCAGGCGCGGCCCGCTGACCTGGGTGAACGGGTAGCCGTAGCCGGCCAGCGTGAGCGAGCAGCCAAAGTCCAATCCTTCGCGAAACCGCGGCTCCAATTTCTCGTTCCGCGCCGTGCCCAGCACCGTTTCCAGCGGATTGCGCAGCATCCGCAAGATCATTGGTCCGGAAGTGACACCGATGCGGATATTGTATTCGATGACAAACCACCTGCCGCCGCGCCGGACGGCGGTGGCCTGGACCGGCCCATGGTACTGGACCTTGCGAAACCACGGCAGGAGGGGATGCAACAACTGGCGGGCCAGGCCGTATTTGTCGCCGGGGTCCTTCTCCACCAGCCCGCCCAAAGGCGCTCCGGCAATCACCCCCATGTTCCCATGAAAGGCGCGTTTGTATTCCTGATTGGTGACCAGCGAATAAATCTCCCCGCCGCTGACCAGCGCGATGTGCCCCGCCTCCGCCCGCCCTATGTATTCCTGCAAAAACACCCCCTCCGCATAGTTGACCTGCCGGAGCCACGCCCGCGTGTCTTCCGCCGTCTCGCACAGGATGGTGTGGACCGGACTGGTCGGCGAGCAAAGCGGATTCTTGATGACAAAAGGGCGCGGATGTTTGGCCACGATTTTTTCCGCCTCCAACCGATTGGCCGCCACGAACGCCTTGGGAAACGGAACCCGGAATTGCGCGCACAGTTTCCGCGCGTAATCCCGCTCCCGCTCAATTCTCATCGCCTCCCCGGTCGGGCCGAACAGGCCCGCGCCGCTGCGCTCCAATTCCTCCGCCCACGGCGCCTGCGCCCAATCAATGGACTGCGGGATCACCACATCCACCCGGCGCCGCGCCAGCAGCGGGCAGGGATTGGGAAAGGCCTCGCGCGAATACACCGGCCCGGCCAGCTCCGGCGCAAAATGCCCGTAATTGCGCGTCAGATAAGTGGAGACTTCCGCCCCGGCCTCTTTGAGCGTCTGGCCCAGGCTGTGCGCGAAGGATCCGACGCCAAAGACCATGACGGCGGCGCGCCTGGAGGCCGGGGAATTCTTCTTGGACATAAGGGCGGGCCTTGGCGGCGGCGCCAAGTCAAACGATCCCAAGGGCGTTGCGGACGGTTTGGATCAGCTTGGACGGCGGATAAGGTTTCTGCAGAAAATTAGTCCCCTCCCGCAAGTTCAAGTCCTTGCCCAGCAAATCGGTGCTGTAGCCCGAGGTGTAAAGGACCTTCAGGCCCGGGTTGTCGGCCTTGAGGCGCTCGGCCAATTGCCGCCCGCTCATCCCGTCCGGCATCACCATGTCGGTCAGGAGAAGATCCACATGCGGCTTGGCCTGGTCCCACAATTCCATCGCGGCGACGCCCGAGGCGGCCTCCATCACCTCATAGCCGTTTCGCTCCAACACCTTGCGCACCAGCAGGCGCAGGCTCGGCTCGTCTTCCACCACGAGAATCTTTAATTTTTCGGCCATCTGAGGTTGCCGGGTATCTTTTCGCCCCGTTGCAGCCGGATGGCAAGACAAAACAACGCCCGCCCGTGTTAAAATTGCCGCAGGAACCGCGCATCGTTTTCGTAAAACAGGCGGATGTCGGGGATGCCGTAACGAATCATGGCAATCCGCTCGATGCCAAATCCGAAGGCCCATCCGGTCCAGATCTCCGGATCGTACCCCACGTTCTCAAACACCTGCGGATGGACCATGCCGCAGCCGGCGATTTCCAGCCATTCCTTGCCCATCCTTTTGGTCAGCGTGTTGGAAAAGTCAATTTCAAAGCTCGGCTCCGTGTACGAAAAATAATGCGGACGAAATCGGATTCGCGTCTCCTCCCCCAGCAATTGCCGGAACACGTACTCCACCGTTCCTTTCAAGTCCCCCGCCGTCACCTCCCGGTCCACGTACAATCCTTCGATCTGGTGGAACGTCGGATTGTGCGTCGCGTCCGGCGTGTCCCGCCGATAGACCCGCCCCGGCGCCACGATCCGCACCGGCGGCGCCTGCTTTTTCATCAGGCGGATTTGCACCGACGAGGTGTGCGTGCGCAGAAGCTGTCCGCCCGCGCCGTTCAAATAAAAGGTGTCCTGCGTGTCGCGCGCCGGATGATCCTCCGGCGTGTTCAGCGCGTCGAAACAATAATACTCGCTCTCCACCTCCGGCCCGTCCGCCACCGCAAAACCGATCTTCCGAAAACTGCGCACGATCTCCTCCGTCACCTGCGTCAGCGGATGCAGTTTGCCCAGCGGCCGGCGGCGTCCCGGCAAAGTAAAATCGGTCCGTGCCGCGGGCAGCGCGGATTTCAGTTCCAGGTCCCGGCGGCGCTCCGACAGGACCGCTTCCAATTCCACTTTGGCTTGATTGATCGTCTTGCCCGCGGCCGGGCGCTCCTCCCTCGGCAAGGCCCCGAGCTGTTTCATCAGCGCGGTCAATTTCCCATGCGGCCCCAGCCAGGCCCCCTTGGCCTGCTCCAAGCCCGCCAGGTCGGCCGCCGCCTTCAACTCGGCCAGCGCCGCCTCCTTCAGCCCTTCAATATCGTCAACAAGAGACATCAGGCCGTCTTGGCTGCGCCCGTCTTGGCCTTCAAGGCATTCTGCGACAATTGCACCAATCCGGCGAACGCCGCGCTGTCCGTCGCGGCCAGGTCCGCCAGCACCTTGCGATCCAGCGCGCACCGGGCGGCCTTGAGACCCTCCATGAAGCGGCTGTAAGTCGTGCCGGCGGCGCGCGTGGCGGCGTTGATGCGCACCTGCCAGAGCTTGCGATAATTGCGCTTCTTGGTTTTGCGGTCCCGATAGGCGTATTGCAGTCCGTGATCCACCGCGTCGGAGGCGTAGCGATAGAGTTTGGAGCGGCGCGCGCGGAAGCCCTTGGCGGCTTTGATCATCCGCATGCGGCGCTTGCGGGAAGCGGGAGAATTGGTGACACGCATGGTAAATCCGTGGAAAATGGTTTTTCGGCTGGGTCAATGGCTGAACGGCAGATTCTGCAAAATCCGGTAAGCGTCCGTCGGGTCCGCCTGTTTGGACGTGCCGAGATGGCGCCGGCGTTTCGGGCTTTTGGTTTGCAGCAAGTGCCGTTTGCCCGCGCGCATGCGCATCACCTTGCCGGTGCCGGTGATTTTGAATCGTTTGGCCACCGACTTCTTCGTTTTAATGCCTCTGGGTCTTCGCATAAATCAGTCTTTTCAAAAAGAACGGGGAATATAGGCCGCCGTCCGGCGCGGCGCAAGCGCTTTTTTAGGCTGATTTTGGACCCGCTTCGGGGCGCGGGGCCTGGTGTTGACATTTTTCTGTTCCAGGATATTCTAACAGCTTGTTGCTGAACTTAATGGCGTGGCGCAGCTTCAACCGCTGAGGTCGTTCCAGCGTTAAGGGTGGCGTGATAATGCCGCAAGCCGTCCCGTGGCCATGGCAGGCGTTGCGGGCTGGCGGCGGGCGCCGGGATGCGCCAGCCGGATGCCAAATCTTTCTATGAAAATGCGATTTAATCTCCGTGGGATGGCTGGCGGTCACTCGGTTGGCCGGCTGGCGCTGATCACTTTTCTGCTGGCTTTCACTCGCGCCCAAGCCCAACCCACCATCGTCTCGACGGTCCCCACCACGGGGGCGGCGGGTGTTTCGACCACGGCGGCAGTGGTTTTCACCTTCAGCGAAGCGATGGATACCACCGCCACCACCGCCACATTCTATAATGAGAGCCCCTTCGCCATGCTGACGACATCCCCGGTTTGGAGCGCCGGGAATACCGTTTTGAGTTGCACCCCCAGTCCGGCCTTCCCGGCTGGCGCCACAATTATCTGGCTCGTCAGCGGCCAGAGCCCGGACGGAACCTCGCTGGGTGGAACGCCGGAGGGAACCTTCACCACGAGCACGACGGGAAGCGGGAACGGCGTTTCTGGCACCAACCAGTACACCGCCTTTGCCGTCGGCGAGGCCATATACTACGATCAGGCCTCCGCCGGGGCGCCGACGCTTGACACGAACATTCCTCCCTTTCTCTTTTTTGCCGACGTCACCCTGTCCTCCAATCAAAGCGCCCTCTCCGCCACACTGGAGTTGCCGAGCGCCAGCGTGTCGAACTTGCTCCAGGAAGCGGTTGATCCCGGTCAATTCTTCTTGACCGCCAGCGATACCAATCAGGCCATTCTGACCAACACCTATGGCAACGGCAATTACATCTTCACGTTGGCCGCCGCCACTTCCAATGAGCAGGTGACGGTCAACCTGCCCGCCTCCTTGCTTCAGCCCGGCGCGCCGCAGATCAGCAATTACACCGCCGCTCAGTCGGTCAATCCCGCCCAAGCATTTACGCTGACGTGGGACTCCTTTGGGGGCGGGACGGCCACGGATTTTGTTTATGTGTTCATTGGCAGCGCTTTCAGCACCGCCCCGCCAGGAACTTCCAACGCGCTGGCCGGCACGGCCACTTCGGTGACAATACCGGCCAACACCCTCCAGCCGGGCAGCAATTACGACTCCTTCATCAGTTTCTACCACCTCATTCTCCCCAGCAACACCGTTTCCGCCGGTTACACCACGGCGGCCTATCGGTACGCTGCCACCGAATTCAACCTAACCACCACCAGTGGCACGACAACGCCGGTGATCCTCACCAACGCGTCGTGGAGCGGCCACACCTTCAGCTTCAACGTGACGTCGGCCGCCGGGCAGAGCCTGGTCATTCAGTACAACACCAACGCCCCCCCTCTCGCCAACCAGTGGCAGACCTTGCTCGCCACCACCAACGCCACAGGTGTCGTCCAGGTGAGCGATTCGGCAAACACCACCAACCGGCACGTCTTCTACCGCGCTCACACCGGGCCGTGATGGCTGAGGCGGGCGCGTTTCGGTGGCGCGAGGTCTTGCCTCCGAATTTGCATGAGGCAATATGCGAAAGGATGGTTTGTTTAAACATTGTTGAACCCGGCGCGTGAAGTCCAAGCCCGGATATTTCACAGTCTGGTAGGGCGAAGCTGCTGCTTCGCCCTAATTCAGGGCGGCGCGGCAGCGCCGCCCTACCATTCAGGGTTTGGCATGTTCCGCCAGGGATATGAAATATCCGGGCTAGGCCGGTTGGCAGCAGCTTAGCCGGCGCCCGAATTATTTGTGAAAGCATCAAAACAGGACAGCGAGCGGTTTGTCATCATCATGGCCGGGGGGCGCGGGGAACGGTTTTGGCCGGTCAGCCGCGAAAAAACGCCCAAGCACCTCCTCACCTTGCTCGGCGGGCGTTCGTTCCTCCAGCAAGCCGTGGACCGCGTGCTGCCGCTGGCGCCGCTGGACAATATCCTGGTCATCACCAACGCGGCGCAGGCCGGCGCCGTGCGCAAGCAACTGCCCAAGCTCCCCGCCCGGAACGTCATCGCCGAGCCGGTGGGGCGCGATACCTGCGCCGCCGTCGCGCTCGGCGCGGCGATTGCGGGGCAGCGCTCCACTAGCGCGGTCATGGCGGTCCTCCCGGCCGATCATGTCATTGCGGAAGAGAAGAAATTTCAGCAGGTCCTGGCCGATTGTTTTGACCTGGCCGGGCGCGGGCAGGTGATGGTGACCATCGGCATCCAGCCGACCGAGCCGGCGACCGGGTACGGCTACATTCGCGTGGGCAATGTCCTGCCTCCGCCGCACGGGGCGAAGCCGTACAAGACCGCCTTTTTCAAGGCGGAACAGTTTGTGGAGAAACCGCACTTTGACCGCGCGCAGGAATATGTGAGCAGCGGCCAGTACCGGTGGAACGCGGGGATGTTCGTCTGGTCGTTCGTCACCATCACGCAAGGATTGGAGAAGCATCAGCCGGAACTGGCCGCGGCCTGCCGGCGCTGGTTCCAGGCGGCCGGCACTCCCAGGCTGGACAAAGTTCTGGCGAAGGAATATCCCGCGCTGCAAAAAATTTCCATTGACTACGCGCTGATGGAGCACGCGCAGAACGTGGTGGCGGCCGACGGCGCCTTTGCGTGGGACGACGCAGGCTCCTGGACCGCCCTGGGCCGGCATTTGCCGGCGGACGCGGAGGGGAACTGCGCGACGGGCGATTTCATCGGCGTCGGAGCCGAGGGGAACATTATATTTGATGCTAGAACGAAGAACCGGACGCCCATCGCGGTGGTGGGGCTGCGCAACGCCATTTTGGTGCAGACGGACGACGCGGTGCTGCTGGCCCACAAAAGCCAGGCGCAGAAAGTCAAGGAGCTGGTCAAGAAACTGGCGGAGGACAAGAGATACAAAAAGCTGGTCTGACGCAATGGGTCGGTGGCGATGGGGTAAGGGCGAGACTCCGTCGAGCCGTAACTCGATTTGCCTGGAAAATGTCACGGCTCGACAGAGTCTCGCCCCACCATCCAAGCCGTCCTCGCGCTCCCCCTCACTGGCCGCCGGGCTCGGCGTTGGATTCTGTTCCAAACATTTTTTGCATCATGGGCAAACTCGCCCTGGTCAGACTGAGAAGATTGGATTGGGAATTGGCAAGTGTTTGCAGTTGGTTGGGAGTAAGAAACTGGGCGGCTTGTTGATAGACCTGTTGGTTGATCTGGTCTTGGATTTGAAGGGCTTGTTCCATTTGGGCGGCGCGGGTGGCCGCGGGGAAAGCCGGCTTCCCCGTGCCGGGGTCCATGCCGTTGGCAGGGTTTTTCCGTTCGTTGATCATGATCTGAAGCAGGCGCTGTTGTTGATCGCCGGTCAGCGGATCGTCGGTGAAACTTGCCTGCATTTGCTCAAACATCATGCGGTCGGAAAGAGTCGCCTGAAACTCCTGATACTGGGAATAGCCGCTGTCACCAAGCAACAACCGCATCTGGTCTTGCATGTTTTTTTCCGCTTTGGCCGCTGCGCTTGCGGCGTCGGGGTCCTTGGCCCCTTCCATCATCGCCAGGCTTTGCAGCATGGTGTTGGTCACGTTGTCCGTGAGCAGCTTGTAGAAGGCGTCGCCCTGTTCGGGCTTCAGGTTGAGTTGTTTGACCAGCGGGGCGAATTCTGTTTTGAGCAGTTGTGCTTGTTGCTCCACCATCGCTTTCATCATGTCCGGGTCCTTCAACAGGTTTGCCAACACACTGCCGGAGGTTTTCCCTTGGGAAGGAACGCCGGGGGGATTGCCGACAACAGCCGGAACGGGGGCTGCGGGTTTGCGCGCGGCGGACTGGGTGGTTTGGGCCACCATGTTGCGAAGCGAGCGGGCCATCGTCTCGTCCCGTGTTTCCAGATCCTTGATGGCGGCCAGTTGTTTGTCGCTTTGGAGCGCAGCCTGCTGAAGCTGGCGTTGCAAGGAGGTGAATTCCACTTTCTGAGATTCGATTTTGCCCCATTGCAGGGCAATGACGGCGGCTGCGGCGACGCCGGCGGCGATGTTCAGTTTTGTCCAGGCCATAAGTTTGAGGGTTCCTTTCGCCAGGGTTAATGTGGACGCGGTCAAGGCCGAACCCTGGCAGACGGCGGCGACCACAGCGATGGAAAGTCCGGCGGGCGCGGCTTCGATGGAATGCGCGGAAATGGCCGCGCCCAGGCCCGTGGCCGAAAGAGTGACGCCGCGTTTGAGGAAAAACGCGCGCAGTTTTTCCAGGGCGCGGTTGATGCGCATTTTGGCGGCATCGTCGGTTGCGCCCAGGGCGGCGCCGACCTCCTTCAACGGTTTGTTTTCAAAATAGCGCAGCACGATGGCATTGCGGTCGGCCTCGCTCAAACCGGCCATGGCCTGCTCCAGCAAAGGGCCGATCTGTTCCCAATGGTCCGGCTCCGGTTCGTTCAAGTTGGATTGCATATAGGCTTGCTGTTCGCGGTTTTGGCGGCGAATTTCGCGCCGGAGCGAATTGGCCGCGGTGAGGCGCGCGGTTTGGTAGAGCCAGCCGGAAAGGACGGTTCCCTGGCCCAAGCTTTTCGCCTTCCTGGCCAGCACCAAAAAAACCGCCTGCGTGATCTCCTCCGCTTCCTGCCGGTTGCCGACCTGCCGCAACGCCGCCGAATAGACGAGGTTGAGATAGCGTGATACGAGGGTGGAAAAGGCCTCTTCGGAGCTTCGGGCCGCGTATGCCTCCAACAATTGCCTGTCGTCAAGTGTCAGCATCTGCTTCACTTATATATGTCCGCCTGACTGAAAAAGAGAACATGTTTAATTGCGGATTGTGGATTGCGGATTGAAGAAAAGGCGGTCACTTCGCGGGTGTCTTTTGAATCCGCAATCCGCAATCCGCAATCCGCAATGGAAATTCACATACATAATTCTCCCAGGGCCGTCCGTCGTTGCTTCCTGGCAGGATGATCTCAGACCGGCGTTGCGTCATGACGGGCCAAAAAAGAAGCGGTCCAGCTTGGACAGGAACTGGCGGTGCGCCGCCACCTGTTTATATCCAATTTCGGACAGGCCGGCGAACAGGGGCAGCTTGCGGTAGCACCAGAGAAGCCAGCGCTTCCCGCCGCCGGCCGCGAGCGAGCGGAAGACCGCCTCCGCCCCGGTGCAAACCGAGCCGTCCGGGGAAATCAAATGGAGGGCTTTGGCAAAAGCCGGGCGCGGAATTTCAGGATATTTTTTTGCGACCGTTTCATCCTGGAACGGCAGGAGATCCAGCGCGTCCCCGGTGGCGCGCCGCCAGCGGGCCGCCCAGCGGCGGCAGAATCCGCAATCGCCGTCGAAAATCAGCAGCGGCTTGGGCGGGGGTGATGCAACTCGGCGGTCATTGGACACAGGAACCCATCCCGGTAGGGCGGCGCTGCTGCGCCGCCATAGGTGATACGACTCGGAGATCGTTGGACACAGGAACCGCTAAAAGTGGGCGATGATGTTGTCGCCGAATTCGGAGCACTTGATTTCCTGGGCGCCTTCCATCTGCCGGGCGAAATCATAGGTGACGCGCTTGGAGGCAATCGCGCCGCGGAGGCCTTTCAGGATCAAATCGGCCGCTTCCGTCCAGCCGAGGTAACGCAACATCATTTCCCCGCTCAACACCACGCTGCCGGGGTTGACCTTGTCCTGATTGGCGTATTTGGGGGCGGTGCCGTGGGTGGCCTCGAAGATGGCGTGGCCGGTGATGTAATTGATGTTGCCGCCGGGCGCGATGCCAATGCCTCCGACTTGCGCCGCCAGGGCGTCGCTCAGGTAATCGCCGTTGAGATTCAAAGTGGCAATGACATCGAAATCTTCCGGGCGGGTGAGCACCTGCTGGAGGGCGATGTCGGCAATGGCATCCTTGATGACCAGTCCGGCGCCGGGTTTGCCTTCGGGGATTTTGCACCACGGCCCGCCGTCCATTTCCACCGCGCCAAAAAATTCCCTGGCGACTTTGTAGCCCCAATCGCGAAACGCGCCTTCGGTGAACTTCATGATGTTGCCCTTGTGGACGAGGGTGACGCTGCGGCGCTTGAATTTGATGGCGTAACTGATCGCGGTGTGCAGCAGGCGCGCACAACCGCTGTAACTCACCGGCTTGAGGCCGAGGCCCACGCGGACATCGGTGGGAAAATTGGCCGCGCCCACGGCCGCCCAAAAACTTTCCGCCTTTTCCCTGGTGCCGAAGCGGATTTTGTCAAAGCTCTTGGGGAATTCCTTCGCAAGGATGTCGAGCAACTTCTGCGCTTCGGGGGAGCCGGGGGCGAATTCGATGCCGGCGTAAATGTCCTCCGTGTTTTCGCGGAAGATGACCATGTCCACCTTTTCCGGATGTTTGACCGGGGAAGGGACGCCGGCGAAGTATTGCACCGGGCGAAGGCAGACGTAGAGATCGAGCATTTGCCGCAGGGCGACGTTGAGGGAGCGGATGCCGCCGCCGACGGGCGTGGTGAGGGGTCCTTTGATGCCGACGAGAAATTCCTGGAAGGCGGCGACGGTATCGTCAGGCAGCCAGTTGTTGAATTTTTTGAAGGACTCTTCGCCGGCGTGGACCTCGAACCAGGCGATTTTCCGTTCGCCGCGATAGGCCGCCTGAACGGCGGCGTCGAAGACCCGGACGCTGGCGGCCCAGATGTCCGGCCCGGTGCCGTCGCCGCGAATGAAGGGAATGATGGGATGATGAGGAACGTTGAGTTTGCCGCGGGCGATGGTGATTTTGCCGCCGGCGGGTGGAGTGACGTCTTTATAGGCCATATTAAATCAGTTAAAAGTGGCCTTCACAGATAAAGGCAAATGGTGGGAAAGCAAGCCGG
>JBEKIA010000069.1:0-16798 GCA_050011995.1 Verrucomicrobiota bacterium | reverse complement strand
GGTGGGAAAGCAGTCAATATCATATCAAATCCCGCATACCCGGCGGTAAAGTTCCTGGTAGCGGGGGACGATGGCGGCGGCGGAAAAAAATTCGCGCGCGCGGCGCTGCGCGGCGCGGCCCAGCTCGCCGCGGCGGGCCGGATCGCGCATCAATTCCTCCACCGCCGCCACCATCGCCGCCACGTCGCCAAAAGGGACCAGGATCCCGCTGACGTTATGCTCCACCACTTCCGGGATTCCACCCACGCGAAAGGCGACGCTCGGACAGGCAAAACACATCGCCTCCAATATGCTCAGGCAGAAGGTTTCCAGATCCGAGGTGAAGAGTCCCAAGTCGGCCGCTTGCAGGTAGTCCTCGATGTCGTACACCTTCTCGCGCACGATTACACGGTCCTGCAAACCGAGCCGCCGCACTTCGCCCTCGAAAGGGGCGAAGCCGGCCCCGGCCAAAATGAGCAGCTTGAAGGCATCGCGCGGACGGAGGCGGGCGGCGGTTTCGAGCAACAGGTCAATCCGCTTGGGCGCGCGCAGATTGGAGGCGTGGAGAATCAACGCCTCGCCGCGCAAACCCAGCACGCGCCGCATCTCCTCGCGCGAAAGGCGGGGCGGGCGCGGCTCGAAGAAATTATATATGACATCAATGGGGCGCGTCACGCCCAGCACCTCCTGCGTCTCCCGGCGCAGGTAGGCCGAAACGGTGGTGATGGCGTCCGAGCAGGCCAGGGCGTGGCGGATGGCGGGAGCGTAACCGGGATCGCGCCCGAGCAGGGTGGTGTCCGTGCCGTGCAAGGTCGTCACCACGCGCGGCTGTTGTTCGGGCGGCAGCATGGCGCGCGCCAGGATGGCGGCGGTGGCATGCGGCACGGCGTAATGGACATGGAGCACGTCCAGTTGATGGTCGCGGCTGACCTCCGCCATTTTCACCGAGAGGGGCAAGGTGTAGTCGGGATATTTGAACAGCCCGTAATCGTTGATGACCACCGGATGGAAAAACAGGCGCGGCGCATCCGCGGCCAGCCGGAAGGGGCGTTCGTAGCCGATGAAATGCGCTTCCTCCCCGCGCCGCGCCAGTTCCTCGCCCAGCGCCGACGCCAAAATCCCGCTCCCGCCCACGGACGGATAACAAGTGATTCCGATTTTCAGGGGGCGGGCCATGTCAAAAGCGCCGCGCTCCGCGGCTCAACGGCGCGAGCGAGCCGACGACGACCGGATTGCCGGGAAACAAGGCGATGGCGTGGCCAATCCCGGCGCGCAATCCCTGAACCCGGGCCCGCGCCAGTTGGAGTTCCACGTAGGGGCGCGCGCTCGCCTGCGAAGCGTGCGCTTCCATCGCCGCGGTCCAGGCTGCGACAATTTCCGGCGCGGAAACATCCACCAGAATGGGTGTGATATCGGAAGGCTCCGCCTCGGGGATGACGGCGTAGAAAAGAAGCTGGGCGATGGCGTGCGGCGGCCGGCTTGCCAATTCCTTCAATCCGCCGTAGCGGGCCAGCCGCGCCGCGTCGCGCGCCAGGCGTCCGAGCCGGGCGTGATCGGGGTGCTGGTTTTCCACCACGCTGGGCGCGAGCACCAGGGCGGGCCGCGCGCGCCGGATCACGCCGGCGAGCCGGAGGGCATGGGCGGCGCGCATTTCCAGGCGCGCATCGCCGTCCAGCTTGAGGAATTCCACGGTGGCGCCGAGGAGCGCGGCGGCTTTTTTCGCCTCGGCCGTTCGTTGCGCGGGCGTGCCGCGCGTGCCGGCTTCGCCGCGGGAGCAAATGACAAAATGGGCGGGCCGGCCGGCCCGGGTCTCGCAGGCAATCACGCCGCCGCAGGCAAATTCGATGTCGTCGGGATGGGCGGCAAAGGCCAGGAGCGGCGCGGGTTCAGGCGGGGACATCGGTGTAGGCTTCATCGGAACGGTCAATGGGATCGCGGTTGACAAAAGTGATTTCCGGCGCATCGGCGGCGCAAAGATAAGCCTGTTCGCCCGCGCCCGCAACGTAATGCGTGCAGCGGATGACCGATTGCATCCAGCGCAGCCGCGAGTCGCGCGCCGGGCTGATCTGTTCCTTGCCGAAATCCATGCGGGGGAGCGTGATGTAGGAATGGCCGCCCTGGTGCAGGGTCAGGGCGCCCTTGGCCCAGCGGGCGCGCACCAGTTCGCCCGCGTGCGGCACGTCCACAAAGAATTCCGCCACGTCGCAGGCCGCGCGGCGGAAGGCCGGGTCGCCCGAACGCGCCACGCGCACCCCCTCCAGCAGGCCCATGCGCCGGTACATCTCCAGGCAAAAATCGGCGGGATTGACGGCCTCCGTTTTCTCGAACGCCTCCACCCAGCGCGCGTCCACGAAGGGCGGCAGTTGCGCCGCGGTCCGGTCCTGCCAGCCGGCGGCGATGCGTTTGGCGAAGAGCGGCGAAAATTTCCGCTGCCACTTGTTTTCGCAGGCGAAATTCAGGCGCAAGGCCGCGCCGTTTTTGCGATGCCGCAGGAGAGTGGCCGTCTCGCGCGGATCATGGTCGCTGTCGTGATAAAAGAAAACGATTTCTCCGCCGATTTCCCCCTGGAGCCGCCGGGCGGTCTGGATTTTGGCAAAAAGGAAGCGGCGCGGGAAGAACCCGCAGGGCTGCTGGCCAAAACAAATTACCGGCGTTGTCGTCATGGCCTTGTGAGATGCCCCTCGTCACATAAAGTCTGGCTGCGGGTTTATTTAAACTGCTCTAAGGTTTGGGCTTGAGAACCGCCGCGCCGGCGGCGGGCCGGGAAACAAACATCGTCACTTCGATCCCGGTTCTCCGCTTGTAATCCGCGCCGATCTTGTTGGAGATGGCGGCGACGGCGTCCGTTTTCACCAGCGCCACGGCGCAACCTCCAAAACCGCCGCCCGTCATGCGGCATCCATAAACTCCGCCGTTCTCTCCGATCCCCCGCGCGATTTCCACCACGGCATCCAACTCGGCGCAACTGACTTCGTAATCGCACCGCAGGGAAGAATGGCTGGCGTACATCAATTGTCCGGCCGCGGACCAGTCGGAAGCTCCGATAAGACGGGCGGCCAACGGGGTGCGCTCAATTTCGGAGATGACATGGCGCGCGCGGCGGAAGATGACGTCGTCCATGCTGGCCTTGGCCTGCTGGAGGGCGGCGGAGGTGGCATCGCGCAGGGAGGAGAGGCCGAGGATTTTGGCGGCGGCTTCGCATTGGGCGCGGCGTTTGGCGTATTGGCCGCTGCCCAGTTCGTGTTTGACGTTGGTGTTGACGATGAGCAAGGCGACGGAGGAATCGTTCATCGGAACCAGTTCAGGCCGGCGCGAGCGGCAATCCAGCAGCAACAGATGATCCTTGCGGCCCATCACGGAAATGAACTGGTCCATGATGCCGCAGGGGACGCCGGGGAATTGATGCTCGGCTTGCTGGCAAAGAAGGGCCTTTTCCACCGGGTCGAGCGTCTGGCCGGTGATCGCCTCCAGGAGGGTCGCGGTGGCCACCTCCAGGGCCGCGCTGCTGGATAATCCGCCGCCCGTCGGCACGGTGGAATGGATCAGGGCGTCGAACCCGCCCGGGGCGATGCCGCGCGCCAGAAAGCCGGCGAGAACGCCCGCCGGATAATTGGCCCATGCGCCCTTGGGAAAGGGTTGCACAGGCTTGGTCAGATCCACCACCGCCGGCTCGCCTTTGTTCCCGGTGGAGCGCAGCCGCGCGCGCGGCGCCCCCCCTTCGGAAGGAGCGGCGGCGATAACGGTGTAGCGCTCAATGGCCATGGGCAGCACAAAGCCGTCGTTGTAATCGGTGTGCTCCCCAATGACGTTGACGCGGCCCGGCGCGGCGGCGACCCATTGGGGCGGGTGTCCGTAGGCTTTGGCAAATTGCGCCGCGGTCAAGCCGCCCAGATTTGACAGTGTCATCGGGTCAAGGCTTGTTGGCGCTGTCGGTTGGGGAAGCTTTGGTTTTGCCGCGCCATGCCAGGAAAAGCATGAGGAGGCCGAAGACCAGGAGGACAAGCCCCCAGCGAAGGTCAATGCTGATCTCATACAGGGCGCCGTAGCCGGTCAACAGCGCGCCGATGAGGGAGAACATGAGGCCAATCGGCCAGCGAATATCGAGACCCATAAGTTTTGTTCCTTTCGTTTTGAGTTTACCAGAAGATCCAGTTCAGCGCCGCGCAGCAGAGCAGGAGAATGACCGCCAGCACGCCGGGCCGCAAGAACCACAGCTTCTCGTCGTCCTGGAGCTTGGGCGTCAGGGAATAGACCAGCCCTTTGAGTTCGGCGTCCGTCTTGGTGCGTGCCGTGGCCAGGGAGATGCCGATGGTGAGAAGGAAGCAGGCCAGAAAGGCGAAGGTGGCGAGCCAGAAGTTTTGGGCCATGGTGGTGTTGAAGGTGTGCAGGTTCACCCCTGTCCAGCCGCCCTTGCCCTCGGCCATGGTCATGCCGTGGACCAGCACGGAGGTGCCGATGCCGCCGAACAGGCCATAGAATGCGCCCGTGGCGGTACACCGCTTCCAAAACATGCCGAGCAGAAACGTGCCGAAGAGCGGGGCGTTGACGAAACCAAAAACCAACTGGATAAAGTCCATGATGTTGTCATAGCGCTTGGCCACATAGGCGCAGGCGATGCTGATCAAGATGCCGGCGAAGGTGATGAAGCGGCCCATCCAGGCGTAGTGCTCGTCGCTTTTGTTGGGAGCGAAGTAGGCCTGGTACAAGTCGTAGGTCCAGATGGTGTTGAAGGCGGTGACGTTGCCCGCCATGCCGGACATGAAGGAGGCCAGCAGCCCCGTCAGCGCCAACCCCAGCAAACCGCGCGGACAATACTTTTTGACCAGCGAGAAAATCACGCCGTCATAGTCATTGTTGACGGCGTCCTGGAGGCGCCCGTTGATTTTATCATCGGGTATGCTCTTGGCCGCCTGGTCCTTGAGAAGCGCCTCCACCTTGGCATTGTTGAAACCGACGCCCGCCGCCTCTTTCAAGGCTTTGCCGGCATCCTCCGTGGAAGAATGCTGGGTGACGGCCTGATTAAGGGCGGCGATGGCGGCTGAATACTTGCCGGCTTCGATCTGGGCCTGGGGAATCCGGTAATTCTTATCGGGCATGCAGGTCAAAGCGACGGCGAGCAAGCCGGGCAAAATCACCAGAAGAGGGAAGAGCATCTTGGGGACGGCGGCGATGAGGGGAGTGCGGCGGGCGGCGCCCATGTTTTTGGCGGCCATGGCGCGTTGGACGACCAGGAAATTGGTACACCAATAACCGAAGGAGAGGACGAACCCCAGACCGAAGACCACGCCGAACCAATCCGCGCCCAAGGGATTTAGGTTGGGGCCATCCAGGAGCGGTTTCCAGGCGCTGGACCAGGCGTATGAGCCGTATGTCGTTGAGGCTTTGTCGGCCAAATTCAAGGTGGCGGGATGGACGGAGGCAATGGCCAGTTTATCCTTGACAGCATCCCAGCCGCCCACGTCCTTGAGGCCCAGATAGACCACCGGGGCAAAGCCGAGCACAATCATGAAGAATTGCAGCACCTCCGTGTAGATGGCCGAGGTCAAGCCGCCTTTGAGCACATAGACCAGGACGACGGCGGAGCAAATCCAAAGCGCCAGATCGTAATTCCAGCCCAACAGGGAGTGGAGGAGCTTGGCCAGGGCGTTCATGGAAATGCCGGAGGCGAAAACGGTCATGACGGCAAAGGCGATGGAGTTGAGGCCGCGGACGCGTTGATCGAAGCGCATGTTGAGGTATTCCGGCACCGAGCGCGCTTTGGAGCCGTAATAGAAGGGCATCATGAAGACGGCCAGGAACAACATGGCCGGGATGGCGCCCACCCAGTAAAAATGGGCGGTGATGATGCCATACTTGGCGCTGCTGCCGGCCATGCCGACCAGTTCCAGCGCGCCCAGGTTGGCGGAGATGAAGGCCAGCCCGGTCACCCAGGCCGGAATGGAGCGGCCGGAGGTGAGGAAGTCCGAGGAGGTCTTCATGTAGCGCGTCAGGGCGAAGCCGATGCCGATGACGAAACCGACATAAATGAGCATGATGGCGTAATCCAGTGCGCCTAGGTCAATATAAGATGTAGCGGGCATAGGGTTGGTTTTGGGCTGTTCGCAAACAACAATCGGCGGCGAACCTGGCCGGGCCAAGCTCCCCAAGGCGACAGATGTTGCGCGTTAATGTTTTGCGTGCGGCAAATAAAACACGGAAGCCCCAAAATTGGCAACAACCATTTTTCCCCAACCATTTTTCCCCTTCCGGCCTGGGCCGGCCCATGCGCCCCCAAAGCCCCCGGCTGTGGGGCGCATTTCATTTTATTGTGTTTTCTTTCTTAATCTCAATCTCGCTCCTAATCTGTACGCAGGAGGGAGATGAGATTAAGATTAAGAGCAAGATTAAGAGGGAAACCCAAAAATGTGAAATACACCCCCGGCTTTGGGTTTCGCCTTTGCGCGCTTGCAATCCGGCGCCGGGCACTCCATGCTGTGGACACTTGATGCATAGACGGGGGTTTCCCACGTTTGCAGAAACCATTACGATGAGCGAGCCGCCAGAAACAGAATTTGATTTGGAGAAGCTTTTCCTTCCCGCTTGGGCGCAGGAATCCCCTGCCACCAATAAATACGCCGGGTTCGCCGGCGAGGACCGCCGGGAAAGCCGTTTCGACGACCGGCCTGGCCGCCGCGGTCCGCCGCGCGGGGAGTCCCGGCCCGGCGAGCCGCGCTCCCGGGGCGGCGGCCCGCCCCAGCGGGGCCGCGACGGCGGAAACCGGGGCGGTCCACGGGAGGGCAGGGGCGAGCCAGGCCCGCGGTCCGAACCGCGGGAAGCGCCGCCGCCCTTGCCCCAGATCACGGCGACGATTTTGCCGGACGAAAAAGGGCTGGATTCGATGGCGCGGCAGATTCGGATCACGGGCCGGGCCTATCCGCTCTTCGACATCGCGCAGTTGATTTTGAACAAGCCGGAACGGCAACAGGTGCGGTGGGAGACCGTCAAGGACGCGGCGGGCAAGGCGGCGCAGCCGCTCTATCTCTGCGCCCTGGATGATTCGCTCTGGCTTTCCGAGGAGGAGGCGGTGACGCATCTCCTGGGCCGGAATTTCGACATGTTTTACAAGGCGGAAAAGACGCCCACCGAACCGCCCCGGGGAACTTACACCTTCGTCGCCCAATGCGGGATGAGCGGCGCCATCCTCGGCCCGCCCAATTATCACGATTACCAGAATAAATTGCGCAAACTCCACGGCGAGCGTTTTGCCCGGATGCCCTTCGAGGCTTTCAAGGCGCGGGTGAAAATCGTCAAGGATGAGGCGGTTGTCAAGAAATGGATCGAAGACCAGAGCACCAAGACCGAATACACCTGCCTGAATGTGCCCGAAGCGCAGAAGCTGGGAAACCGGGAAGCGGTGGAGAAACATTTCCGCGAAACGCACCTTCCCAATTTGATCAAGCTGGTGGAGTCGCACACCATGAGCGGTCCGGCCGGCCGGCAGTTGCGCTCCCCCGCCCTGCAACGGGTCTTGCGCGCCGCCTGGGAGGAACAACGCCGCTTTCCCTTGAAACTGGCCACGACCTTGAGCCAGCAATTCGCCAGCCGCGGGCTGCAGTTCTTCAAGGTCAACCGCACCGTCACGCATGTCTCGGTGGCGCGTCCGCATTTTCTGGACATGGACGCCACGCCCGTTTCCCAAGGCGTGCGGCAGATCGTGGATTTTATCAACGCCACGCCCAAATGCACGCGGCGAAAATTGATCGAGTCCCTGGCCCCCGCCGCCCCTCCGGCGGCGGCCGGAGCCGCGCCCGATGCGGCGGCCGGAGTTGCGCCCGCGCCCGCGCCCGAAGCCAGTCCCGAACAAACAGCGGTGGCGAGCGATTTGCATTGGCTCATTCACGAGGGGCATGTGATTGAGTTTGCCAACGGGATTTTGGAAACGGCCAAGAAACCGTTCATCAAACCGCCAAGACCGGAACCGAAAACAACCGCTCCAGCCGTCCCGGCCAAAGAGCAGGCGTCCGGCGGCCAGACGGCCGCCGCGCCGGAGACGGCGGTTCCCGCGGCGGGCGGCGAAGCGCCCTTGCCGGCGGCGGCGGGAGAAACCGCCGCCCCGCCGCCCGGCGCCGGCACTGCCGGCAGTCTTGCGCCTGCCGCGCAACCCGCCATGGCGCCACCCGGCGAGGCCGCCCCCGAATCCGCAATCTGTCCCGAGGAATCGGGACAACCCGCCATTCCAACCCCTGGCGAACCGCCGCCGGAACATGCCGCCGCGCCGCAAAGCGAAGGGCTGCCGGCCTCACCACTGAACGCGCCTTGAAATTTCCGGCGCATTTTAAACTATGGCATTTACCACATTTGGGCTTTCCCCGGCGGTCCTGCAAGGGGTCAAGGCGATGGGCTATCTGGTTCCCACACCGATTCAAGTCCGCACCATCCCGCTCGTTCTTCAAGGGCGCGACGTGATCGGCAGCGCGCAAACCGGCACCGGCAAAACCGCGGCGTTCGCCCTGCCTGTTTTGTCGCTGCTCGACCGCCACCAGCCCAAGAGCCGCTGCCTGGTCCTGGAGCCGACGCGCGAACTGGCCGCGCAGGTGGAAACCGCCATCCATGATTTTGCCCGCTTCACCAATTTGCAGACCGCCGTCCTTTACGGCGGGGTCGGTTACGGCAAACAGATGGACGCGCTGGCCAGGGGCGCGGACATCATCGTGGCGACGCCGGGCCGGTTGCTCGACCACATGGGACGCGGCACCTGCCGTTTGGAAGAGGTCAAGTACCTGGTGCTGGACGAGGCGGACCGGATGCTGGACATGGGATTTCTCCCCGACGTGCGGCGCATCGTGCAAAAAGTCCCGCGCGAGCGGCACACCCTTCTGTTCGGGGCGACCATTCCGCCGGAAATCGCCACGCTGGCGCAATGGGCGCTGAAAAACCCGGAAACGGTGGAAATCGGAGCCAGGCGGACGCCGGCGGAAACCGTGTCCCATGCCATTTACCCGGTGGCCGAAGGGCAGAAGGCGCAGTTGTTGCTGGCGCTGCTGGACAAATTGAAATGCGACTCGGTCATCGTTTTTTGCCGGACCAAACACGGGGCGGACCATGTGGCCAACTCGCTCAAACGCCATAATCATCCCGTCGCCGTCCTGCATTCCAACCGGACGCAGCGGGAACGGGAAGACGCCTTGCGCGGATTCCGCCAGGGGCGATTCGAGGCGCTGGTGGCCACCGACATCGCCTCGCGCGGACTGGACATCGCCGATGTGAGCCATGTCATCAACTACGACGTGCCCCAACACCCGGAGGATTACATCCATCGCATTGGCCGGACGGGCCGCGCCGAGCAGAGCGGCGACGCCCTGACGCTGATGGTGGCCGCGGACGCGCCGCATGTTTATGCCATTGAACGGTTCATCAGCCAAAAAATCCGCCGCGCCAGGCTGGAAGGTTTTGACTACCAATACACCGCGCTCTTCGAGCAGGAGAAAGCCGGGCAGCAAGGGTCGTATCCCGGCAAAGTGCGCGGGGCGCGCATTCGCGGCGGCTATTTCTTTGGCCCCGCCCGGAGGCGCTGAGGCGCGAGGAATGGTGATTGTGAATAGAGAATAGTGAAAGGAAAACATCCCCTTCCCTCAGAACCCAGCGGAGTGTTGGAGTGCTGGAGCAATGGGGACAAGGGCAGATCCAGCCGGCCCTCACTCGGAACGCGGCAGATGGATCATGGACCGGGGGCCTTCCCACCGAGGAGACGTTGGGAGAAATGCGCCGGAGCGATCCGCCGGCAGGCTGTCTGGCGGGCGCGCCTGCGCACTCTGGCCGGCTGCCCCAAAAATAACCGTCAATTGGCCGGAAGGAGGCGCAGCTTGATGTCGCGGAACGAAACCGCGCTGCCGTGCTCCTGCAACAGGATATGCCCGTCCGCCCATTCGCCGAAGCCGGGGATGTTCTTAAACTTGCTCTGGGCCACGGCGGCGCGGAAGGCCGGCGAGCCGCGGTCGTATTCCAGAATTTTTTCGCCGTTGAGCCAATGCTCGACATGCCGGCCGCGCGAGATAATCCGGGCGTGGTTCCATTCCCCCACCGGGTTGGGATGCTTGTTCGGCCCGGCGGGGACCAAATCGTAAAGCGCGCCGAGCTTGCGGTTGCCGTCGCGGCCCAGTTTGGCGTCGGGGTGGCGCTCGTCGTCGAGGATTTGGTATTCCAGGCCGATGGCGGAGCCGGTGGCGGCCTTGCCGCCCTCGCCGGTAACGGGGTCGAGGTTGGGCTGGACGAAAATCTTGATGCCGCTGTTGCAGCCGGGGGTGGCCTTAAAGTCGGCTGTCAACTCGAAATTGGAAAAGCGCTCGCGCGTGATGATGTCGCCGCCCGCCTGGGCCTCGGCGTTGCCGCTGGAGACGACGCTGAACTCGCCATCCTGGATCGTCCAGCTCTTGTCCGGGAAAAAATCCCCGCGCGCGCTGCGCCAGCCGTTGGTGGTTTTGCCGTCCCACAGCAGCCGCCAGCCGTCGGCCTTCTCCTGCGCGGTGAGGGTGTTGTGCTGCCCGCCGGGTGAAATGGGATCGGTCGCGGCATCAACATGACCAGAGGAGGCGGCGAGGACGGCGAACAAGCCCACCGCCGCCGAGGTGAAAAGCGCGGAGCCATTGACGATGAATTTCATAAGCTGGAATGTTATCAGATGAACCTGGATAAGTCACGCGGAACCGCTTGCCAGCCGGAAAAAGGGGCGCATTTCACTTTTTTGGGTTTTCTTTCTTAATCTTAATCTTGCTCCTAATCTGTACGCCGGAGGGAGATGAGATTAAGATTAAGATTAGGAGCAAGATGAAGAGGGGAACCCAAAAATGCGCCCCGGAAAAAGGCCGCTGATTAGGAATTGCGCAATTCAGCCCATTGCATGAAACTGGGGCGAGCAAACAACCATGAGGACAATCAGTTTATGAACGAGGCCATCAATCGCCGCAAGTTTTTGAAACGGGCCGGAGCGGCCGGCCTCGGTCTGAGCCTGGCCGGCTATTTCGGTTCGCCGACGGATACGCGGGCGCAGACGCCCGCCATCACGGGACGCACCCCGGGGCCGAACGATAAAATCAACGCCGCCGTCATCGGCACCAACGGCCGGGGGATGGCCCATGTGGATTGCCTCCTGGCCCTGCCGGGCGTCCAAATCACCCAGATTTGCGACGTGGACGACCGCGCGGTCGCCAAGGCCATCCAGGCCGCCGCCAAAAAGCAACAGACCGCGCCGAAAGGCGGCAAGGATTTCAGGAAAATTCTGGAAGACAAGACCGTGGATGCCGTCACCATCGCCACCCCCGACCACTGGCACGCGCCCATGGCCATCCTGGCGCTCCAGGCGGGCAAGCATGTTTATGTGGAAAAGCCGTGCAGCCACAACCCGCGCGAAGGGGAATTGCTGGTGGCGGCGGCGGCGAAATCCAGGGGCCTTTGCCAGATGGGCAGCCAGCGCCGCTCCTTTCCCAACACCCGGGCGGCGGTCCGGGCCATTCGCCAGGGGATGATCGGCAAGCCCTACCTGGGCCGCTGCTGGTATGTCAACAATCGCGCCTCCATCGGCCACGGCGCGCCGGCGGCGGTCCCGCCGTGGCTGGACTATGAATTGTGGCAGGGGCCGGCCCCGCGCCGCCCTTACGTCAGCAACCTCATTCACTACAACTGGCACTGGTTTTGGCATTACGGGACGGGCGAGGCCCTGAACAACGGCACGCACGAAGTGGATGTCTGCCGCTGGGCCTTGGGCCTGGATTTCCCGGCGCGCGTCAGCTCCAACGGCGGCCGCTATGCCTTTCAGGACGACTGGGAAACGCCCGATACCCAGGTCATCAGTTGGGACTTCGCGGAAGGCAAGACCATGACCTGGGAAGGCCACAGTTGCAACAGCCACCCCATCGAGGGGCTGAGCCGCGGCGTCCTGATTTACGGCACCGGCGGCACGGCCTTGCTGGAAGACGACAACTGCACCCTTGTGGACAACGCCCGAAAGCCGCTCCTCCAGCTCAAAAGCGGCGCGGCGTCCGATCCCACCAACACCATCAGCAGCACCGCCGGCCTGGACGCCCTCCATTTCAAAAATTTTATTGACGCCATCCGGCTGGGCGCGCCCCTCAGCGCCCCCGTCAGCGAGGGCCACAAGAGCGTGGCCATGCTCCAACTCGGCAACATCGCCTGGCGCGCCGGACGCACCCTCAACCTGGACACCGCCAACGGCCACATCCAGAACGACGCCGAGGCCATGAAACTCTGGGGCCGCGACTACGAGCCGGGCTGGGAACCAAAGGTCTGATCACATTACCCCAAACCCACCCATGAAAATATCACAACCCTTCGCCTTTCCCGCCATTTCCGTCCCATTCCTCGCCTAAGTCCCATTCCTTCCATGAAAATATTGCAACTCCTCGCCTGCCTCGCCCTCCTCGCCAGCCTGACTCCCCTGCACGCCGCCAAGGCCGCCCCTGCCACGGACGCCGAAAAGCTCGGCTGGACCCTCGCGCTCCATTCCTACAGTTTCCGGGTGTTCACCATCTTTGACGCGATAGACAAAACAGCCGCGCTGGGGATCAAACACATGAGCATTTCGGGAAACGTCATCCTGGCGGGCACCAACAGCGTCACCACGGTGACCGTGGCGGACAAGGACATGGAGGCCATCAAGGCGAAGATGATTGCGGCCGGCCTCAGTTGGCCCTTCGTCAACATCGGCGTGGTGCAACTGCCGCCCAATGAGGCAGAAAGCCGCAAGGTGTTCGAGTTTGCGCGCAAGTGGGAAATCCCGATCCTTGTGGCCGAGCCTGCGCCCGAGGCGCTGGATGTGGTGGAAAAGCTGTGCAAGGAATACAATATCAAGGTGGCCATCCACGAACATCAAAAACCCAATCGCTACTGGGATCCGGCCTTCGTCCTGGCCGCCATCCAGGGGCGCGGGCCGCTGCTGGGGGCCTGCGCCGATGTCGGGCATTGGGTCCGTTCCGGGTTGGATCCGGTGGAATGCTTGAAAAAGCTCGACGGGCATGTCCTGGCCGTTCATTTCAAGGACCTGGCCGAGAAGGACCCCAACACGCATGATGTCCCCTGGGGAACGGGCGTCTGCAATAGCAAGGGCCTGCTCGAAGAACTCAAGCGCCAGCAATTCCACGGCGCTATATGTGTCGAATATGAATATCATTGGGAAACCTCCAGCCCCGAAATCGCCCAGTCGGTAAAATTCTTCAACTCCGTTTGCGCGTCCTTGGCCGCGCCCCAGTCAAAATGAAAAATCAAACCTGTTCCCGCCGCCGTTTTCTTGCAATTTCCACGCTCGCCGCCGGGGCGGCAGCCTGGCGCGGGCCGTCCCTTTTGCGGGCGGCCGAGGCCGCCTCCAAACTCAACATCGCCATGATCGGCGTGGGCGGCCAGGGACTTTCCCGGCTCAAGGAAGCCCTGCGCTGCGGAGCCAACATCGTGGCGCTGTGCGATGTGGACGAAAAAATGATGGAGGACGCGCGCAAGGCAACCGCCGCCGCCCTGGGCCGGCCCAACACCTACGTGGACTTCCGCAAAATGTTGGAGTCTGAAAAAAGTCTTGACGGAGTCATTATTGCGACGCCGGACCATTGGCACGCCCCCGCCGCCCAGGCGGCGTTTGCCGCCGGCAAGCACATTTTTTGCGAAAAACCGCTGGCCCACGCCATTTCCGAGGCGCGCGCATTGCGCGAGCGGGCCGGCCGCTCCAAGGTGGTCACGCAATTGGGCATCCAGGGCAGCGCCGAGGACACCCTGCGCCGCGCTATTGAGTTGATTCAAGGCGGAGCCATCGGCAAGGTTCGCACGGTGCATGTCTGGGTGGCCAAAAGCGCCTCCTTCATTCCCGGCCAGGCCGCCCCCGTCGGCGAAGACCCCGCGCCCGGCGGGCTGCATTGGGACAATTGGATTGGCCCGGCCCCGTTCCATCCATACAAACAAACCGTTTATCATCCCAAGGCTTGGCGCGCCTGGTATGATTTTGGCGGCGGCTCGATGGCGGACTGGGGCTGCCACGGCCTGAACCTCCCCTTCCGCGCCCTGAACCTGGGTTCCCCTTCTGAAATCGAAGCGGACGTCCAGGGCGAAATCTCCGCCAGTTATCCCTGGCGCGTGCGCATCCGGTTCGATTTCGCCGCGCGCGGCGCTTTGCCGCCGGTGACCGTTTGGTGGTATGACGGCGGGCGGCTGCCGCCGGCGGACGCGCTGCCAAAAACGCTGGCCGATTTCCTCGGCGGAACGCCGGCCAGCGGCGTATTAATTCTTGGTGACAACGGATTTACCTACGGCGAGCCGCATCCGGGGGCGCAATTCATCCAATTGAATGACGAAAAGGAATTGTCGCGCCTTCTCAACCATCCGGCCACCCGCGGCATTGCCCAGTCCCTGCCGCGCGTGCCGGGCCACATGCAGGAATGGCTGGCCGCCTGCCGGACGGGCGAGACGCCCTTCTCCAGTTTCGAAGTCGGCGGACCACTGACCGAAACAGTTCTTTCCGGCGTCGTCGCCCTTCGCGCCGGCAAGAAACTGCAATGGGACGGCCCCGGAATGCGGGCCGTGAACGCCCCTGAAGCCGCCCCATTCATCCACGCCCAATACCGCGCCGGGTGGGTTTAACAGCGATAATCCTTGAATTTTTCCCCCGCCCGCCGCTTACTGGCGCGAAGTTTTTTGCGAACCCATGAATCTCGACCTGCTGGCCAAAGCCAAATCCCTCGGGTTTTCCGACCGCCAGATCGCCCATCTCACGGGCCAGACCGAGGACGCCGTCCGCGCCTTGCGCAAGAAATCCGGCCTGGTCCCCAGCTATCGTTTGGTGGACACCTGCGCGGCTGAGTTCGAGGCCTACACACCTTATTATTACTCGACTTACGATTGCGGCGACGACGAAACCATCGCCAGCTCCAAACGGAAAGTGATGATTTTGGGCGGCGGCCCCAACCGCATCGGCCAGGGCATCGAGTTCGATTATTGCTGCGTTCACGCCGCCTTCGCCTTGAAGGAGGACGGCTTTGAAACCTTGATGGTCAATTCCAACCCGGAAACCGTCTCCACGGATTACGACACGAGCGACAAACTTTTTTTTGAACCGCTCACCCTGGAAGACGTCCTGCACATTTATGAGCGGGAAAAATGCTGGGGCGCCATCGCCCAGTTCGGCGGGCAGACGCCGTTGAACCTGGCCCTGGCCCTGCAAAAGAACGGCGTCAATATCATCGGCACATCGCCCCAGGGCATCGAGATCGCCGAGGACCGCAAGCTCTTCGCCGCGATGCTGGACAAGCTGGGCATCCCGCAGCCGCCCAACGGCCTGGCCACCAACCAGGCCGAAGCCCTCCAGGCCGCCCGCAAACTCGGCTACCCCGTGCTCGTCCGCCCTTCCTTTGTGCTGGGCGGACGCGCCATGCAGATCGTTTATTCCGACGCGGAGCTGGAGCATTACATGCGGTTCGCCGTCGAAGCTTCCCCGGAACGGCCCGTCCTGGTGGACAAATTCCTGGAGGACGCGACCGAGGTGGATGTGGATTGCATTGCCGATGTCGGGCAGTCCGCCGATGGCCAGGGCGGCACGATTGTGATCGGCGGTTTTCTGGAGCACATCGAATTTGCGGGCGTTCATTCCGGCGACGCGGCCATGGTTTTGCCGCCCCACACTCTTTCCCAAAAAGTCATCCAGACCATGCGCGAATACACCCACGCCATGGCCCGCGAGCTGCGCGTCATCGGCCTGATGAACGCCCAATACGCCGTCAAAGGCGAAGCCGTTTATGTCCTGGAAGTCAACCCGCGCGCCTCGCGCACCATTCCTTTCGTGAGCAAAGCCATCGGCGTGCCGCTGGCCAAACTGGCCGCCAAGGTCATGGCCGGCAAAACCCTGGCCGGGCTGGGTTTCACCCGGGAAATCTGGACCGATTATTGGGCGGTCAAGGAATCCGTTTTCCCCTTCAACCGCTTTCTCGGCCAGGACATATTGCTCTCGCCGGAAATGCGTTCCACCGGCGAAGTCATGGGCCTGGACGCCAATCTGGGCATCGCTTACGCCAAATCCCAGATGGCCGCCAACGCCCCGCTGCCCTTGAGCGGGCGCGTCTTCATCAGCGTCAACGACGCCGACAAGGCGCATGTCGCCGCGGTGGCCCGGGAATTTGTTGACTTGGGATTTGAAATTGTCTGCACCTCCGGCACGGCGAAAGTCCTGGAAGACGCCGGGCTGAAAGTGGCGCGCGTTCACAAACTGGCCGAAGGCCGTCCCAACACCCTGGACCTGCTGAAGAACCGCGAAATCCAGCTCGTCATCAACACCCCCACCGGCCAGACGCCGCGCGCCGACGAGGTGAAAATCCGCACCACCGCCGTCTATACCGGCACGAGCATCATGACCACGCTCAGCGGCGCGCGCGCCGCCGCCCTGGGCATCGCCGCCCTCAAGAAAAACGGCTACGGCGTCAAGACCATCCAGGAATATCATTGAACCCCTGACATTTTGACTTTCAGACTCACCAACACTACAATCAACTATAATCGTGAGCATTGAGACCGACATTTTAATCAGGCGCGCCGCCGCCGAACTCAAGACGGCCGGCGCCAGGGAAATCTACGTCTTTGGCTCCGCGGCAAAAGGGACGGGTGACGCCGATTCCGATCTGGACCTGGCGGTTTCCGGCCTGCCACCGTCGGTTTTCTATCGCATGGGCGCGCGCGTCAGTGATTTGATTGGCCGTTCGGTGGATTTGATTGACCTGGATCGCAGCACGCCGTTCACCCGCTACCTACGCACGGAGAATGAACTCGTCCGCGTGGGATAAATTCCGCAAACAACAGG
>JBEKIA010000068.1:0-17030 GCA_050011995.1 Verrucomicrobiota bacterium | reverse complement strand
CTGCTGCACGGACGGCGCCAGTTCGTGGACGTGGTCGAGAACTTCCCGGAGGAATGTCGCAAGGTCATTGAAAGCCTGCGCGAGGTGTATCGGTTCGACGCCCTTGCCAAGGAGCAGAAGCTCTCGGACCTGGACCGCCTGGCTTTTCACCAAGCGCACAGCCAGCCGGTGATGGACGATCTCCAAAAATGGATGCGGGAGCAGATCGAGCAAAGGAAGGTCGAACCCAACTCCGGTCTGGGAGAGGCCATCCAATACATGCTTAAGAGGTGGCAGACCTTAACCCGGTTCCTTTCCGTGCCGGGCGCCCCGTTGGATAATAATGTCGCCGAACGCGCTCTCAAGATGGCGATCCTTCACCGGAAAAACTCCCTGAGCTTCAAAACTCTTCACGGGGCCAGAATCGGCGATGTTCACATGAGCCTCATCCACACCTGCGAACTCGACCAAGTCAACCCGTTTGATTATCTGATGGCCCTCCAGCAACACGCCGCCGCCGTGCTGAAAGCCCCGACGAGTTGGCTGCCTTGGAATTATGAGCAGGCCATCGCGGCTGCGGGCTGCGGTTGACTTGCCAGCATCCGCTCCCCATCAGTTCCCCTCACCCGGCCACACGGATTCGCCGAAATCCGGCCGGGGCGCCGCTTTTTCGCGCTACGCAAGCTGACCGAAGCAACACGCTTTTCCAGACTCAATTCACCCTTTCCGCGATCTCGTATCGGAACATCCGCCGTTTCATCCACCGCACCGCCAGCAGATCGTAAAACGACGCGAACAACCGGTTCCACACTCCGTAATGGCTCCGCCCCGCCAACCGCGGATTATTCGTCACCTCGATTTCCGTCACGGTATGCCCTTCCATCTTGAACAGCGTCGGCAAAAACCGGTGCATCCCCTTGAAAAACTTCAAATTCCAGATGCACTCCCGCTTGAACGCCCGATAGGTGCAGCCCGCGTCCGCGATTTGTTCCCCGGACAACCGGTTCCGCACCCAGTTGGCGATGCGCGAAGAAGCCACTCGCGCGAAATTATCCCCCGCCCCGCGCGTCTTGGCCCGCGTCCCGCAGACGCAGTCGTACTTCTTCAAGGCCTCCAGGAATTTGGGCAAATCCTTGGGATCATTCTGCAAATCCGCGTCCAGCGTGACGATGTATTTCCCGCGCGCCGCCTTCATCCCGGCCCAGCTCGCCGCGCTTTCGCCGCAATTGCGCGCCAGTCTTTGCGCCCGCACCCGCCGGTCTGCGGCCGCAAGCTCCTTGAGAATTTCCCAGGATTTGTCGCCGCTGCAATCATCCGTGATGACGACCTCATAAGGGAGTTGGAGCGGGTCCGCCGCCGCGCGGATCGCGGCCAGCAGCGCGCGCAAATTCTCCTGCTCATTGAAGCAGGGAATGACCAGGCTCAATTCAGGCTGTGTTTCGTGGGCTGTCATTCAACTCGCCGGGCCGCCTTGCGCCCGGGCCATGCGCTCTTGTTCCACGGAAACAATTTTTCGCAACTCGGCCAGATCCGTTGCCAAAAGATGCGGCTCGAGCAATTGGAACAGCGGTTCCATCTTCGGTTTGTGCCGCGCCAGCAACTGTTTGATGTCGCCCTCGTAGAGGTAAATGCGGTCCCAATCAAACTGCCGGTAAAGTGAGGGCAGCGCGTACAGTTTCAACACCAGCAGCCCTTCCACCGTCACCGTCGGAATTTCCAATTCCGCAAAGCGATGTTTGGCGGCAAACTTTTCCGCCACCATTTTGAATACCGGATTGTAGGTGAAAAGCAAATCCACCGGCACGCTGCGAAACTGCGCCCGCGCAAAAAAATCACGCCGCTCGCGGATTTCCAATTCCGGGATTTCGCGCGAAGCTTCCACCGACATGAGCAAGTCCACGTCCTTGGTATTGCGCCCGTTCACATAAATCAGCATGGCCATGCCGCCGGCGAGCCAATAGGGCGCGCGCTGCTCTCCCAGCAGGCGGAACAAGTCCATGGCATCCTGTGGCAAGGGCATGGCCGGCTTGGGCGCCGCCCCTTCGCGCAACTGCAGCGGACTCTCCGTCCACTGATGCGCGCCGCCCTCCCAAGCCTCCAGCAACACCTGCGCGACACGTCCCAAACTGACCCCTTCCGGCAGCGTGACCGCGTGATTGTATTTCCTTGTGGCCATCATTCAGATGCCCAAATTCTGCCTCAAATTCGCGCCAAAAGAAAGCCGATTCCTTTTCGGACACCTGCTTCACACCGTCAGCTCCAAAACTTGGTCGTTCACGCCGGACTGCCTCGTTTCGTCATCCACGGAGAGCCAGGCATCAATGGCCTCTCGCAAGTTGGCCTCCACCTCGTCGAGCGTTTCGCCCTGCGTGGCGCAACCCGGCAAGTCGGGAACTTCCGCCCAAAATCCGCCTTCCTCCGCCTTATGAACGATGGCCTTTAATGTCATGCCAATTCTCTACCGCAAATCGGCCATCCGCTCAAGCGTGAACCGCAGCCGCAACCGCAGCCCCGCAGTCGTGGAAAACGCCGCGATCCTTCGCAACTTTTTGGGGAGCGCGACTGTCTCGGTCGCCTCCGTCGGCGTCCCGCCGGCGGAATCACTCATTTCTTCCCATAAAACGCCGCCACCGCGTCGCACACTATGTCCGCCGCGTCCAGCGACATTTCGCCGTGAATCGGCAGTGACAGAATCTCCTTCACCGCCTGCTCGGTGCGCGGCAGGGGCGGAATATTGCTGAACCGGCCCGTGATCGCCGGCTGCTGATGGTTGGGCACCGGATAATGGATGCCCGTCTCCACCCCGTTCTCCTTGAGGAATTTCTGCAACTCATCGCGCCGCTCCGCCCGCACCACATACATGTGATAGACCGCCCTGGCCCAGGGCCGTTCCGGCGGAGTCCGCACCAGCCCGCGCAGGCGCTCGTTGTAGCGCGCGGCGATGCGGCGGCGGTTGTCGTTGAACCCGTCCAGGCGCTGGAGCATGACTCGCCCTATCGCAGCCTGGATTTCATTGAAGCGCACATTGAACCCGGCGAATTGGTGCAGGTATTTGTCCTTGCGCCCGTGGTTGCGGAACATCCGCACCCGCTCGGCCAGCGCCGCGTCGTGGGTGCAAAGGCAGCCGCCGTCCCCGAGCACCGTCAAATTCTTGGACGGGAAGAACGAGTAGCCGCCGGCCAGGCCCATCGAGCCAACTCGTTTGCCCTTGTACAAAGCCCCGTGCGCCTGCGCGCAATCCTCCAGCACCCACAGCTTGCGCCGAGCCGCTATGTCAAATATACCGTCCAGGTCCGCCGGATGCCCGTATATATGGACCGGAATGATCCCCACTGTGCGCGGCGTCACCGCCGCCTCCACCGCGCCGGCATCCAGGCAGAAGGTGTCGTCAATATCCACAAAAACCGGTTTGGCCCCGCAATGGATGAGCGGTTCCATGGTGGGCAGCGCCGTGTGCGACGGCGCGATCACCTCGTCGCCGGCCTGGAGTCCCTGCGCCAGGTGCATCATGTACACGATCATCGTCCACGACGAACCCAGCACGCAATGCGGCGTGCCGGCATGAGCGGCCAGTTCGGCTTCAAACCCCTGGCATTCCTTGCCCAGGATATATTGGCCGGAGCGAAGCGCGCGCAGCGCCGCTTCCTCCACCTCCGCGTTCACGAAACATTTTGATAGTGGAATTTTTTGCATAATTTCTTCAAAAAGGATCCGCTTTTCTTAATTGCGCCTTTGTCTTTTTGATCCATTTCCAGTGGAGGAAAAACAAATAAACTTGCGACAGGACTCCGCCAATGAGAAATGGGCTTGGCGAAAAAATCGCAATCAAAACCAGAAGCAGGCACAAAGCAATGCAATGAAACTGGGCCATGTGCAGGGCCAGGAGATGGCTCATCGTGACCTCACCGGAGACACATTCAGGATGAAGGAAAAGAGAACGGAAGGCGCAGATATTCTCCAAATGGCGGCCAACGATGGAGCCATACAATACGGTTACGAACCCGAGCGCGCCTTGCGCAAAATCATCTTCGCCCTTCCACGCAACCGACCACACGAAACAAATTGCCGTTACGGCGGTCACAATTCCCAGAAGCCCCGGATTAAGCCATTTCTTTTGCGCGATGCTTTTTTGCCAAATTGGATTGAGTTCATAATGCTCAAATCTGAAATGTTGCGCGTGTTTTTTGCCCCGCAAAATTGATCCCCAGACCGTGAGAAAATAATCCAACAGCATCAAGACAGGAATTATGAAGACTTCCGGATGATTCATTGCGCAAAGTTCATTCCAAATTTATACTCCGCCCGCTCCTGGCCGATTGCATGGCCGCGTCCAGCACGCGCACCGCCTCGTACCCGGCCCAGCCGTCCGCCAGCGGCTTTTCCCGCGTCTGCGCCGATTTGACAAAGGCGCGCAACTCCGCCAGCAACGGCTCCTCCGGCGGACACTCGATCTGCGTCACCACCCCTTCCACGCCTTTGAAATCGTTCCCCTCCCGCGCATGCCGGTTCTCATGCACCTTGATTTTATATTGCGCCACGTTGAAATCGCAGACCGCGCTGCATTTTTCGCCCGCCACGATCACTTCGCGGAATTTTCCCGGATAAAAATAATCATTCTCCACCATCGCCCAGGTGCGGCCCGCCGCCGTTTCATATTCCAGCGAAAGCAGCGAGACATCCTCCATCCCGCGCCCCAGGAAATCATGATGGATGGCCAGCGCGCTGCGCGGCGTCGCGTCGAGGATGTAATTGAACAAATCCACAAAATGGATGCCGTCGGCGAACATCACCCCGCTGTCATTGCGCGGCCGTTTGAACCCGCCGAAATGCCCGCGCAATATGTTGACCCGCCCGAATTTTCCCTCCCGCACCGCCTCGCGCAGCCAGCGCGCCGCCGGATCAAATCGAAAAATATGGCCCACCTGCAGAATGCGCCCCGTCCGGTCCGCCAGTTCGGCCAGTTCCTTGGATTCCTCCGGCGAAAGCGTGAGCGGCTTTTCCACAAACACATCCTTGCCCGCGAGGAGAAATTCGCGGCACAGCCCAAAGTGGCTCTGGGCCGGGGTGACGATCACCACCCCGTCCGCCTGCGCGGCCAAGGCCTTGTAATCCGCCGCCAAGTGCGAATCCGCAATCCCCAATTTCCGCGCGCTTTCCAGCCGCCGGCCGTCCAATTCGCTGACAAAAAGCTCCACCGGCAGCGAGTGCAGGACGCGCAAATGATTGGCCCCCCACCGTCCGATGCCGATCAACAAGATTTTCATAATACACCACTATTGGTTTTCCTGTAATGCGTCAGTATTGGTTGCTAGGGCGCGCACTCCGTGCGCGCCGCGGCGGGCAGAGGACTGCCCGCCCTACCTTTTCCCCTCCGTCACTGACGCATTACGTTTTCCTGGAGAGCCGCTGGATTCGGGAGGAAGATTCCTGAACCGCGGAGCTCATGGGCAACACATAACCCGGCCCGCGCGCCCAAGGCAAGCCGGTTCCAAGCCTTGGAAAAAGGCGGAGACGGAGAATGGCCTCAATTTCTGCCCGGCGCGGCCGGCGCCGCTTTGCGGTAAACGGTCTTGCCGGCGCGGGAAATGTGCGCACGAAGACCGCCATGATGGATCGCGGCCAGGGCCTGCACGTCAAAATGAAAGGGCAGCGGCAGATCGTCCAGTTCCAAAGCGATGCTTTCCGCTTCGAGCGGGGAAACCTCCCCGCGCAAGGCCAGGTCCACGTCCGAACGCGGATGCTGGCGTCCGAGCGAACGGGAGCCGAACACGACGGCCTCCTCCACCGCCGGATAGCCGGCCAGAACGCCACGAATGGCCTCCAGCGCATCTTCGGAAAGGCCAAAGTTCATGAGGCGCCGGACTCCTTTTTGAGGAGCAGATAGACCTGGCCGAGGGCCACGACATAGCGGTCGTGAATGGCCGTCACAGCTTGGCGGAATTCTTTGGCATCGTAAGCATGGCTCATCAGATTGCGATGTTTGAGCATGTCCATCCAAGCTTGGCCATCTTCGATGAGTTTGGCGGCAAAGGCGGATTTAATGACGGCGCTGGGCGTGACTTGGGGCAGCACCAGCCCTGCTTGCTCCAGGTAATCTTTCAGCGTTTTCCAGGCGAGTTCAAAGGTGTATTCAAACCGCTGCACCAATCCTTCCAACTCCAGATCGTTGAAAGTCTCCGGCCCGCGCTTTTCCAAAGCGGAGCGCAGCAAAAGAAACGCGCTCTCGAAATTCTCAAATCGTTGTTGCCAACGGATATCCTGGCTCATGGCTTGAAATTAGCATTCCTCCTTTGACGGCAACAGTCCTTTTTTTCGTGACGCTTCACAAGCGCCGATTTCCCCGGGCGAACGGCGGAGTTGCCAAAGGACAGCCCGATGGCGTATAGTGAAGGCATGGCAACGACTTTGGAAATGGATGCGCAGGCAGCGACCCGCCGCCTCGCTGAATGCGTGGAAAAGGATCCGGCACGGCTGGGGGGAGTGCCTGTCTTTCGCGGCACGCGCGTCCCGGTGAAGAGCTTGTTTGACCATTTGAGCGCGGGCGATTCCGTGGAAGTATTTTTGGATGACTTTCCCGGCGTGACGAGGGAGCAAGTCAGGGCGGTGCTGGACGCGGCCGGATTGCGACTGCTGGAAGAAGTGCGGTGAAGGTGCCGCTCGAACGGAACTGTGAGATTGTATGCGTTACTTTGATTATCAGAAGGCGGGGCGGGAAGCTGGAATCCCCGCCGACAAACTGGATCAACTCGTGGAACTGTTCAGGCTCGAAGAACCGCACGATCCCATGCTGGCCGAGTTGCATTCGGTGCGCGCATTCATGGCCATTAAAAACGGGCGGGTAACAATCGATGCAGCTCTGGCAGAGGCCCAAAAGCTGGCAGCTTGAGTCGGGTTCAAATTGCGATCCGTGGTTATTTTAATCCCCGCCCCGGGTCTTCCTGGCGGCGGAGTTTTTGAGGATGGCTTTGCCGTATTCGCGGTTCATTTGCGCGATGAAGTCCAGGCTGATTTCCTTGGGGCAGACCGCTTCGCAGGAACCGGTCACGGTGCAGTTGCCGAATCCGGCGTCGTCCATGGTGCGAACCATGTTGAGGACGCGCCGTTCGCGCTCGGCCCTGCCCTGCGGCAAGGCGGCCAGGTGCGAAACTTTGGCGGAAACAAACAGCATGGCCGAGGCGTTTTTGCAAGCCGCCACACAGGCCCCGCAACCGATGCAGGCCGCCGCGTCCATCGCCTGCTCGGCCGCCGTCTTGGGAATGGGCAGGGCATTGCCGTCGGGCGCCCCGCCGGTGTTGACAGAAACAAATCCCCCGGCCTGGATGATGCGGTCAAATGCGCCGCGGTCGGTGATCAAATCCTTGAGCACCGGAAAGGGGCGGGCGCGCCACGGCTCGATGACGACGGTCTGCCCGTCCTGGAAATGGCGCAGGTGCAACTGGCACACCGTGGTGCCGGGCTGTCCGCCGTGGGCGATGCCGTTGATCACCATGGAGCAGGCGCCGCAGATTCCCTCGCGGCAGTCGGAATCGAACGCAATCGGTTCCTGGCCCGCGGCGGTCAATTCCTCGTTCACCTGATCGAGCATCTCCAGGAAGGACATGTCGCGGATGAGATTGCCGGCTTGGTAACTGACCAGCCGGCCCTGGCTTTGGGCGTCTTTTTGCCGCCAAACTTTTAGCGTGAGGTTCATTTGTAACTCCTCGTGCTCAGGTGGACTTCGTCATAGACCAGCGGTTCCTTGTTCAGGATCGGCGGTTTGTCCGGGCCGGCATATTCCCAGGCGGCGACATAGGCGAAATGCTCGTCGTCGCGCAACGCTTCGCCGTCGGGCGTTTGGAATTCAACGCGGAAGTGCCCGCCGCAGGATTCGCGGCGATGCAAGGCGTCCAGGCAAAGCAACTCGGCGAATTCCAGGAAGTCGGCCACGCGTCCGGCGTATTCGAGGGCCTGGTTCAATTCCTCGTTTTGACCGGTGACTTTGACGTTCTTCCAAAATTCCCCGCGCAAGGCCGGGATTTCCCGCAAGGCCGCTTGCAGGCCCTTCTCATCGCGGGCCATGCCGCATTTTTCCCAGAGCAGGCTGCCCAGTTGTTTGTGAAAGGAATTGACCGTGCGCTTGCCGTTGACGGCCAACAGCCGCCGGGTCGCGTCCGCGATCCCGGCAACGGCTTTCTGGAATTCCGGCTGGGAGGGGGCCGGGGCGGGCTGTTTGGACGTGGCGAGATAATCCCCAACGGTGTAGGGGGCGACAAAATAGCCGTCGGCCAAACCCTGCATGAGGGCGCTGGCGCCGAGGCGGTTGGCGCCGTGATCGGAAAAATTCGCCTCGCCCAGGACAAAGAGTCCGGGCACCGTGCTCATCAAGTTGTAATCCACCCAAAGCCCGCCCATGCTGTAATGGACGGCCGGATAAATGCGCATCGGCGTCCGGTAGGCGTTTTCCCCGGTGATCTTTTCGTACATGTCAAATAGATTCCCGTAGCGCTCGCGCACGCCCTGTTCGCCCAGCCGCCGGATGGCGTCGGCGAAATCCAGATAGACCCCGCGCCCCCCCGGCCCGGCGCCGCGTCCCTCATCGCACACCTCCTTGGCCGCGCGCGAGGAAATGTCGCGCGGGGCCAGGTTGCCGAAGCTGGGATACTTGCGCTCCAAATAATAATCGCGCTCGCCTTCCGGAATGTCCCCCGGCGCGCGCGTGTCGCCTTTTTTCTTCGGGGCCCAGACGCGGCCGTCGTTGCGCAGGGACTCGGACATGAGGGTGAGCTTGGATTGATGATCGCCGCTGACCGGGATGCAGGTGGGGTGAATCTGCGTGTAACAGGGATTGGCAAAGGCCGCGCCCTTCTTGTAGGCGCGCCAGGTGGCGGTGACGTTGCAGCCCCGGGCGTTGGTGGAAAGATAAAACACGTTGCTGTAACCGCCGGTGGCCATCACCACCGCGTCGCCCGCGTGCGCGGAAATCGCCCCGGTGACCAGATCGCGCGCAATAATCCCCTTGGCATGGCCGTTGACCATCACCAGGTCGAGCATCTCGGCGCGCGGAAACATTTTGACGGTTCCGGCGGCGATCTGCCGGGAGAGCGCCTGGTACGCGCCCAGCAAGAGCTGCTGGCCGGTCTGGCCGCGCGCGTAAAAGGTCCGCGACACCTGCGCGCCGCCAAAGGAGCGGTTGGCCAGCAAGCCGCCGTATTCGCGGGCAAACGGCACGCCTTGCGCCACGCACTGGTCAATGATATTGACGCTCAACTGGGCCAGGCGGTAAACGTTGCCTTCGCGCGCCCGAAAATCGCCGCCCTTGACCGTGTCGTAAAAAAGCCGGTAAACGCTGTCGCCGTCGTTTTGATAATTCTTGGCGGCGTTGATGCCCCCCTGGGCGGCGATGCTGTGGGCGCGGCGCGGGCTGTCCTGGTAGCAGAAGGCCTGGACGTTGTAGCCCGACTCGGCCAGCGTCGCCGCGGCGGAGGCGCCCGCCAAACCGGTGCCGACCACGATAATGTTGTGCTTGCGTTTGTTGGCCGGGTTGATCAGTTTGAGGGCGAACCTGTGCTGGTCCCATTTTTGGGCGAGCGGCCCGGCGGGGATTTTGGCATCAAGTTTCATGGGCGGCGATGGTTACGGGATCACTTTCAACAGCACGGCCAGCGGAATGGAAATATAACCGAGGAAGATCGCCAGCGATCCCCACCGCGCCATTCCGTCCAGCCACGGGGCGTAGGAATTTTTTTTCCAGCCCAGGGATTGCCACATGGCGCTGGCGCCGTGGCTCAGGTGCAGGCAGAGCAGGCCGACGCCCGCGATATAAAAAAGCGAGACCGCCGGCTGGCGGAACCCCAGGATCATCATCGTGTAAATATCGTGCCGCCCCTGCGGGTCGAGCAAGGGGGCGAAATCCCGGCCCGTCAGATTGACCGCCTGAACCATCACGGTGTAGTGGAGCAGATGATAAATAACAAACACCGCCACAATCACCCCGCTCCACACCATCGTGCGCGAGGCATAACTGGCGGCGGTCGGTTCCCAGGCGGCGTAGTCCACGGGACGGGCGGCCAGGTTCTCCCGCGTCAGGGCGGCGGCGGCCCATATATGAAGCGCCACGCAACCCAGCAGGACAATGCGGGCCGGCCATATAATCTCCAGGTTGGATTGCAGGAAATGGCCGTAGGCATTGATTTGTTCGGGACCGATGAAGATTTGCAAATTGCCGGCCAGATGCCCGAGGACAAAAAGAAACATCACGCCGCCGCTGACGGCCATGACGTACTTCTTTCCAAGCGAGGAACAGAACAGGTTGCGCAATAAATTGATCATCGTTGCCTGGGGCGAACAGGCCAGAAATTCCGGCGAATCTAATAGTGTAGTGAAGCAAAGTCAATAGTTCCTGCGCGGCGGGCATGAAGTATTAGTCAACATTAGATTTTGAGTAACTAAAGCTAATTCACAGCGGCGCGGCGGGCGGAAACGGAAGCTTGCCTCCGTGCCCCGCCCGTGTTACAATGCCGGGGCAGTTAAACGAAAGAACCAGAGAATATGAAACTGATCCGTTCTTCCCTGGCCGGGTTGCTCGCCTTGGCGCCGGCGCTGCTGGGCGCCGCCACCTTCACCACCAACACCACCATAAACTCCGGCGACACCACCTACGATGGGCAGGATATTGTCGTGAGCGGTTGCACGCTGACGGTCAACGGGCCGCACTCGTTTAACAGTCTGCAAGTCATCTCGGCCGGCATCCTGACGCACACGGCGGCGGCGAGCGGACAGCCCAACAACCAGGTCAATCTCACCATCGCGCACGATGTGCTGGTGGACGCCACGAGCCGGATTGATGTCACCGGCAAAGGCTACCACCCGGGATTCTCCGGCCCGGGCGCGGGCGCCGGCCTGGTCGGCACGACTTGGAACGACTGGGCTGGCGGGGGCGGTTACGGCGGCTGGGGCGCAACCAGCAGTGTTGGCCTGGCCGGCGGCGCGCCCTACGGCTCGATTACGCAACCCACAAATTGGGGCAGCGACGGTGGTTCGTGCCCCTCTCACAACGCGCTCGGCGCCTCGGGCGGTGGAGCGGTGCAGATCGTGGCGGGCGGGACCCTGACGGTCAACGGCCAGATCCTGGCTGTGGGCGCCGGAGACGCGACGGCTCCAAACGGTGCTGGGGACGGGGAAATTGGCGGCGGGTCCGGCGGCAGCATCTGGCTGACGGTGACAACACTGGCCGGCCAGGGCACGATTTCAGCCCAAGGCGGCAACGGCGACACGGACGACGATAGCGGCGGCGGTGGCGGCGGGCGCATTGCCATTTATTATGGCACGAACAATTTCGCCGGAGCCATCTCCGCCTGTTCCAGCAGCATTTCCTCGATCATCGGGGGCGCGGGCACGATCTACACCAAGGCTTCGACCCAAACGACAGGCCAGGTTTTGGTGGACAATGGCGGCTCGGCGGGAGCGGGCACCGGATTGACATCGCCGGAAGCATTCGCGCTGACGATCACCAATGGCGCCATCGGCGTGGCGCTGGCGCCGATGACGCTAGGCTCGCTCCACATCGCGACAAACGGCTCACTGACGCAGCTTGCGGGCAGCGGCAGCCTAACCATGCTGGTGTTGAGCAACGTCATGATTGACCTGGGCGGGGTGTTCCTGCTGGACGGCGCAGGGTATCCCATCGGCACGAATCTTGGCCCGGGAATGGCGTCGAACAACCCCTCTTATTACGCGGGAGGCGCCGGCTATGGCGGTTTGGGCGGATCGGCCTGGGGCGGGTCGCCGGGCGGCCCGGCGTATGGTTCCATCATGCAACCGGTGGATCTGGGGAGCGCCGGGGCGACCGGCAACGGGCAACCCGGGTCGGCGGGCGGCGGCGCGCTGCAACTGACGGTCAACGGCGCCCTGACCGTCAATGGCATCCTTTCGGCCAATGGGGGGTCCTGGTCGGTTTCCGAATACCACGGCGGGTGCGGTTCGGGCGGGAGTCTTTGGCTCAACGTGGGCGCGCTCCAGGGTGGGGGCGTGATTTCCGCCAACGGCGGCAGCAGCGCCCCGGACGGCAACGGCGGAGCGGGGAGCGGCGGGCGCATTGCCATCTATTATACGAATGCGCCGGGATTCAATTTTGCCAGCCAGGTGACAGCCCTGGGCGGCGGCCCGTTCAACTGGACCAACGACAATGAGATTGGCGGCGGAGCCGGCACGATATATACCAGGGCGGCGGCGGCGACCGTGGGCAACGTGCTCATCGCCAACGGCGGCAACTCGGGGACGCTCACGCCGCTGACTTCGCCCGAAGTCTATAATCTGACCATTACGAACAACGGGGCGGTGATGCCATCCAACGGTTTGACGGTCAGCAGTCTGCAAGTGGCGACCAACAGTTATATCACAGGCCAGGCGGGCTATGCCGGTTTGAATGTGGTGGTGCTGGGCAATGCGCTCGTTGCCAGTGGCGGATCGTTGAACGCGGACGGCCAGGGCTACCCCATCGGCACGAACCTCGGCCCGGGAGTGGCACCGGCCGTCCCCAATTATTACGCCGGCGGCGCGGGTTATGGCGGGGCGGGAGGAATGGGTTGGGGCGGGGCGGCAGGCGGCCCAACCTACGGGTCCCTGACGCAACCGTTGGCGCTGGGCAGTGCCGGAGGAACGGGCAACGGGCAACCGGGGACGGCGGGCGGCGGATTGGTGCAATTCACAGTGGATGGCACTCTGACCCTCAATGGCGCCATTTCGGCCAGCGGTGTGTATAATCCGGGCGGCTATGGCGGCGCCGGCTCGGGCGGCAGCGTTTGGATCACGGCAGGAACGCTTCAGGGGACCGGGACGATTTCCGCGAACGGCGGCAGCACTTCACCCAGCGACGACGGCGGCGGGGGCGGGGGCGGACGCATCGCGGTTTATTACACGCAACTTAACGGGTTCAACCTGGCCAATCAATTGTCCGCGGCCGGCGGCGGCCCGTTCGACACGTATGATCTCAATGGTTCGGCGGGAACGGTTTATACTTCCAGCGTGACGGTGGCGCCGGCGATACTGTCCGCCACCCCCAACGGAGGCGCGGCCCGTCCACTGGCCAGTCAGGTGGACTTGGTTTTCAACGTGGCGATTAACCCCGCCACCTTCACCGCGGCGGACGTGACGGTCACCACGCCGTCCGGCGCGATTCCGGCGGCGCAAATCACCGTAAGCAACACGGGCGGCACATCGTGGCGGATCGGTTTTCCGAATCAAACGGCCAACGGGCATTACCAGTATCAGATCGGCCCGGCCCTGGCGAACCTGTTTGGCGCGCAAATGGCGGCGGCGTACTCGGGAAGTTTCGACATCAGCCAGACCGGTTGGCCGGGCGTGATTCAAACGAGCAGAACCGGTCGCAGCCTGGTGTGCGCGATACCATCGCTGGCCGGCATGAACTATCAACTCCTGGAGTCCACGGACTTGGTGAACTGGCAGGCGGCCGGCACGGCGCTGGCCGGTGACGGGACAACCCTGGTCTGGAATTTGTCAATATCAGGAACGGCGGGTTTTTATCGCATTCAGGTCAGTGAAACGCCGTGAGCGCGCTTCCGGCTGGCGATGACGCCGGAGATGCAAACCGCGACGGCTGGCAAACAAACATCCGGTTTCGGAAGGAAAGAACTCCCGCGAGCGGTTGGGCGCCTTGCGCCTGCCGGCGCGGGGCGTAAGAAAATTCTTTCATTTATGCGCCTTTTGTGCATTTTTGCGGCTATTCTCTTCTTCCACTCTGTAGTCCATGCAACCGGCAACGCAATAAGTTACGGCTCGCCATAATCTGTTTTCGCCATCAAAGAATCCAACCGCAATGAAAACCGGCGCTTTTACCTGCCTTTGCGGCAAGGCGGACCGTTCAAAGACGCAAGAGCGCCTCCGTCAGGGAAGAGATTTGTTGGTCCGGGCCGGGTGGCTCGCCACGCCGGAGCAGCAGCGCCTGGAAACCGGCGGCGCGGGCCGCCTCAAAATCTTCCACGCGACTGTCGCCCATGTGCAGGATGGCAGCCGGCTTGGTTTGCAGTTGCTCCGCGGCTCGCCGGAAAATCGCGCGGTGGGGTTTGGCCGCGCCGGCTTCCGCGGATATAACGATGGCATCAAACCAGATGTCCAGTTTCAATTCTTTCCAGAGGGGGCGAAGGCGTTCGTCCCAATTGGAAATCGCCCCCAACTTGAGGCCGCGCCGGCGCAACTCTTTCAGAAACGGCAAAACGTCATCGTAAATCCGCCACGCATCGGCGGAACTGAACGCCTCGTAAAGCTCCGGGAAAAAGCTCCGGCTCGGCGGAGTATCCACCAGGCCGGCAAAGGTTTGGTCCACCAACTCCGACCAGCCCTCCTCGGTGTGCGCAAAATCCTTTTTCTCCCGCCATGCCGCCGCGAATTGGCGGTTGAGGTCTTCAGGCGAAAGCTGGAGTCCGTGCCGCAAGGCCGCCGCCGCATAAATATGGCCGACGGAAGGCCAGGGTTCTATGAGCGTGCCGCCGACATCCAGGGTGACCGCGCGGACGGCATGGAATTTTGAATGTTGAATGTTGCAATGGAGAAGGGAGGATTTCATTTCACCATTCACCCTTCTCAATTCTTCACTCCCGGCGATGGATGGTAATCGTTCAGGGCGCGCTCGGCGCAGGGCGGGACCAGGCCCAGAAACTCCATGGCCTCGCCAATAAAATGGATGGAGCCGGTGACAACGATGAATTTTTCGCCGCCAGCCTGGTCGAAGGCGGCGGCCAGATTCTCACAGGCAAGGACCGCGGCCCCGGGATTGGCCGCCCGGCAACAAGCGGCCAGCAATCCCGGCTCCGCCGTGCGGGCGCTGCCGATGGGCGCCAGCAGGATTTTCCCGGCCAGCGGCGCCAGGACTTGGCAGATCCCCGCGTAATCCTTGTCCCGCATGGTCCCCAAAATCAGGGCCGGCCGCCGTCCCGCGCCCGCCGCGCCCGGCGGCGTCATCCCCGGGAGGGCGGCGGCCAGACTTTGCGCGCCGGCGGGATTGTGCGCTCCGTCCAGCAGGATGATTTGGCCGCCGGCCCGCTCCACCCTCTGCAGCCGGCCGGCCCATTGCACTTCCTTGAGTCCCGCGCGAATGGCGGCGTCCGGGACCGGGATGCGCTCCCGCAACACCCGGACGGCCTCCAGCGCCAGGGAGGCGTTGGTCCGCTGGTGCTCCCCGGACAGGCCGATTTCATAGCCGCGGATTTCCGAATCGCGCCCCGTGACGACGGTCAGGGGCGCCTGGCGGGAGCGGGCGGTTTGTGCAATGACTTCCAGCGCGGCGGGGTCGGCGGCGGTCGTGATGATGGGGATGTTGGGTTTGATGATGCCGGCTTTTTCCCGGGCGATTTCCGGCGCCGTTTCGCCAAGCCATTTCTGGTGGTCCAACTGGATGTTGGTGATGACGCTGGCCAGGGGCGTGACAATGTTGGTGGCATCCAGGCGGCCGCCCAACCCCGTTTCCCAGATCACCAAGTCGCAGCCTTGCCCGGCGAAGTACTCCAGCGCCATGACCGTGACCACTTCAAAGAAAGTCGGCGAGGCGCGCCGGAATTCCCCGCCGCGCAGCAGGGAGCGCATTTGTTCCGCCAATCGCGCCACCTCGCTTTCCCCAATGAGGCGGCGATCCACCTGGATTCGCTCGGCAAAGGAAACCAGATGCGGCGAGGTGAACAATCCCACCCGCAATCCCGCCGCGCGATAGATGCCTTCCAGCATGGCGCAGGTCGAGCCTTTGCCGTTGGTCCCGGCGACGTGGATGAAGCGCAGGCGGTCCTGCGGATTGCCCGCCAGCGCGGCCAGGCGGAAAGCATTCTCCAACCCCAGCTTCATGCCAAAAATCTGAAGCTCGTAGAGAAACCGGATGGCGTCGGAATAAGACATGGTTTCGCCGCCTAACCTCAAATGGCGGCCACGCTGATCTTGTTCTCCAGGGCCATCGGCCCGACTTTGTCCTGCTCCAGCACCAGGGTCATTCCGGCTTCAAAGGCCAGCGCCGCAATCTTCGCCTCCCGGCACGCTTCCAGAGTGCTGACGCCAATGCAGGGAATGTCAAAACGAAGATCGTGCTCTTCCCGCGCCACTTTCACCGCGACGGCCCCGCCCGCCTTTCCCGCCAACGGGCCGCCGCGCCGCAGGCAGGGATCGGTGCCCTCCAGGCCCTCGACGGCCAGCACCGCGCCCTCCTTGACCACGACGGTTTGTCCGATTTCCAGGCGGGAAATCTGCTTGGCGATGCGAAACCCAAAAGCCGCGTCTTCCTTCTGCGCCTGGCTCAAGGCCGGCCCCAGCGCAAATCCCGCGGCGGGCATGAGGGGCCGGAGCCAGGGAAGAGGCTCGACCAGTTCAATCCCTTCCTTTTGCAATTCGTCGCCGATGGCGCCGAAAATGGAGCGCGCGTTTTTCTCCTTAAGCTGGAGCAGCAGGGTCAGCGCCCGGAAGTCGGGCCGCAGATCGAACAAATTCCGGGGCGCGATCTGGCCCAGCATCACGCAATGGCGCACCCCGCGTTGGGTGAAGGCGGAAATCATTTTGGAAAGCTGCCCGACTTTGAGCCAGACGATTTCGTCCACCAACCCGGCCAGTTGCGGGTCCGTCTCGCCGTCAAAGGCGGCGGCCACCAGGCGTTTGGCGCCCAGGGCGCGGGCCTGCCGCGCAAAAAGCAGCGGCAGCGAGCGATTGCCCGCGATGATGCCAATGGTGTCCAAAAGTTGCGCCACAAAGAGAACGTAGCCGCAGAGGGGCGCCGGGGGCAACTGGTTTTGAGCGGGTTCCAGTGCGGTTTGGAGTGCGGCTTCAATAAAACGACAGTCGCACGAGGCGAACCAGCACATTGCGTCCTGGGGAGCCGCTGCGCGAGCCGCTGCGCAAGCCGCTGCGCGAGCCGTTGCGCGAGCCGCTGCGCGAGCCGCTGCGCGAGCCGCTGCGCGAGCCGTTGCGCGAGCCGCTGCGCGAGCCGCTGCGCGAGCCGCTGCGCGAGCCGCTGCGCGAGCCGTTGCGCGAGCCGTTGCGCGAGCCGTTGCGCGAGCCGTTGCGCGAGCCGTTGCGCGAGCCGT
>JBEKIA010000067.1:0-18787 GCA_050011995.1 Verrucomicrobiota bacterium | reverse complement strand
GGTCAGGCCGGAAACCAAAACGGCTTTGCCGGTGCTCCTGGCCAGGATGCCCGGATGCTGCTCCTCGGCGAAGCGGTTCAGGATGTGAATGCCGTTGGTGACGCCGATGCCAATGATCAGCGGCAGGGTCATAATGTCGGCGGGGTTGAAGGGGATGCCGGTTCCGCCCATCAGTCCCACCATCCAGGTGGCGCCGATGGCCACCGGCAAAAGCGAAAGGAGGACACAGAACAAGGACCGGAAGTGAAACAGAACCATGAGAGCAATCGCCCCCAACGCGTAGAGCGCGGCCTGCTCGTAGCTGTTTTTCAACAGCGTTTCGTATTCCAGAAGCTGCACCGGCGTGCCGGTCACCTGCTCCCGCGGGATGACCAAACGCAACTGCCCGATGAACTCCTCTTGATTCTCACGCTGCCAAATGTCCTTCTTGGGGAACACCAGCACCCGGTACTGGCCTGTGACCCCGATGAAGCGGTTATGCAGCGACGGCGGCAAGTCCTGCGGCTTCAAGCCGCCGGAGGTGTCCTGGTTTTGCAGGGCGGTGAAGGTGTCGTGGATGTCATTGAAGAGGGCTTGCTGAAACTGCTCCAGGCGCCGGGCAATGGCAGGGTCGTTCCGGAACATCGTGACCCGAAACGCGCTGATGGCGCGGTACAGAGATTTAAACTGCGAGGCCAATTCCGGATTATCCTTTTTCGTTTCATCAGAGGCCCACACCATGTAACCCATCGTTTCCCAAAGCGTCGCGCCCAGGCCGTTCGTGTCCACAGGGCGGCAATCCACCGGGGCGAAATGAAACTCCGAAACGTCCTTTTTGATCCCGCGGACGGTTTCCAGTTTCGCCGAGGCGTCGCTGGTCAAAATGTCATAGATGGATTGGCCCTTGTCATCTCCATCCACACTGGCCACCGAAGAGCGGGTTTTGGCGGCCAGTTCAAATTGGCGCGCCTGGCGCAGGTCATCCGCCACCAGGGCCGCGTAGAGGATGGATTCGCCGGAAAAGAGCAGCTTCTTCTCATAAACCACCGAGGCCAGGCCTTTGCTCTGCATGTTGAGCAGATTGTAATCGAAATAGACCTTGCCGAATTGAGTCGCGGCCGCGGCGCAAAGAACCCCGGTCGCCGCCATCACCCAAACGGGCCGGCGCAGCCATTTTTCTTCAATGCGGGCGCGCTTGGCCTCGGCCGCGGCGATTGGTTGGGGAGAGCGGGCGGGCTGGCGGCGGCCGCCCATGAGCAGGACCGGCAGCATCGTCATCATGGGCGCCAGGCACAAGACCAGCCCGCCGCCGGAAATGATCCCCATTTCCTGGATGCCCTTGAAATTGGTCAGTCCCATCGCCAGAAACGCGCCGGCCGTGGTCATCGCCCCCGTAACGATCCCTTGCCCGGTGAATACCATGGCCTTGTCCACCGCCTCCGCTTCGCTCCGTCCGTGCCGGGTTTCCTCCTCGTAGCGGGTGATGAAATGGATTCCAAAATCAATGGCCAGCCCAATCAGGATCGGCGCAAAAGTGATCGTCAGAATATTCAAATGCCCGACGGCCAGGGTGGTGAAGGCCATGCTGTATCCCAGCCCGATAATGAGGCAGAGCACCGTCTTGAGCGGCCGGCCGGCTTCCCGATACGCGTAACCGAATATCAACGAGGAAACCACCAGCGAGACAATGGAGGCCAGAATGGCGTCGTGCTTGGATTGCTCCATCTCGTCGTAGTCCAGGACCGGCTCCCCGGTCATCGCTCTTCGCCCGCGCCGTGACCAGATACAGACGGCCCTCGGCGAAGGTGATGTAAGCAGCCCGCTCCACTTCCTCATCCCCCCCAAAAAGGGCCGTGACGCCGGGCGAAACCGGAATCCCCGGCGTGGAGAGGGCGGCGTTGGCCTGCACCACGATCCGTTCCAAGGCCGGAATGGCTTTGACCAACGCTTTGTTCTGGGCATTTTCCTCCCGCTTGGAGGTGCGAAACTGCTGGTTGATCAGGTTGAACAGTGAATCCAGGTTCGTGGCCTCGGTGAATTTTTGGATGAAGGGACGGTAAAGACCGAGCTGGTCGCGCAAATCGGCCAAATCCTGGTCCGGCGCGAACAGCAAGGCCTTCGGACCCAGCGCCTTCATGTCCCCCTTGTAGAAGATATCCGTGAATAGGTTGGTTTCCAACTCGAGCCTGGCCGCCAGCCGCTCCACGAACTGGCGGTTGCGCTCATGGTCGTCGCTTTCCACTACCACCGCCAATTCGTCCTCGCCCGGAAATTCCTTCCGGTAATTCATGAACACCTGGTGATATTTCTTGTCCGAACCCACCAGATTGTCGCGGTCCATGTCCATCACCAAATGGTGTGATGAGAACGCCGTGTAATAAACGCACAGGGCGAACAAGACAAATTGCGGATAAACGAACCATTTGGGATGGCGGCAGACGGCCCCGGCCAGCACGCGCAACAGCCGGGCGAACAAGGAATTGGCAACGGGGCTTCGCGTGTTCAAAGCTCAAAGCGCATGGAGAAAGGAGCTAATACTTCTTGGTGAACTTCTTCCGCGTATCTTCGGCAGCCGGCGCGGCGGGGCGGGCGGGCTCCGGTCCAGGCGCGGGGCCGGCGGGTTCGGCGGCGGCGGCCGGGGCGGCGCTTTTCTCGCCGGCGGCGGCCGGGCTGGCGGGTTTGGAGGCTGCTTCCACAAAGGACAGACGCAAATGGGTCAGGCTTTGCTGGAGCAGGCCTTCTTCGCGTTTATCGAGGTTGCCCCGCGTTTTGGCCTCCAACATTTCCAGTTGGTCAATGAAGTATTTGGCGTGTTCCAGGTCCTGCGAAATCTGGCCCGTCTGCGGATGGGGGGCCAGCCCCAGGAAAATGGAAGCCATGTTGGTTTGTTGGATGACCAGGCTGGCAAACATCGCCGACATCAACTCTTTCTCCCCCCCCGCCGCCGCCTCTTCTGGATGATCTGGGTTCTTCATGGTTTCACCATTCAAAATCATGGTTCATTATTCGCCTTTTTCTGGCGCTGGCTGATTTCGCCCATCAAGAAATGGATCAGATGTTTGAGCCGCGGCTCCACTTCGACGGTTTCCAGAATGATCTGCTTCTGCGCCGCGCGGGTGAGAAGGGCGGAGGATACCAGATCGGCCACCTGGCCGGGATTGCTGAGTTTTTCCGGGCAGCCGAGGATCTCCGGCACGGTCAGCAGGGCCTGGGCCCGTTGCATCCTGGCGCTCAACTTCCTGGCGCCGGCGGCGGAGGACGAAAAACCCAGTTGAATCCGTTCCGTCACCAGGTCGCGCACTTTGGCCATCAACGCGTCAATCGCCACGCTGTCGCACGCCGGCGCGGGCAAGCGCCGGATGCGGCACACCGGGAACGGCTCCTGCCGCGCCATTTCGGTCAGTTCCACCCGCGAATGGCCCTGCATCACCAGGTGGGAAGTGCCGTCAGAATGCCCCACACAAACCCGCACGAAGCCCAGCCCGGCCACCGCAGCCGGCATTGCGCCCGCGCCGCCGGGCCTTTGCATGGCCACAACAAACATGCGGTGCGAACGCAGCACCGCCGCCAGCATCCGCCGGTAGCGCGGTTCAAATATGTGCAGGGGCAAGAGCGTTTCAGGGAACAGCGTCACCCCGGGCAACGTCATCACCGGCGCCTCATTCGGAATTTCCATGCCCACAGTTTATGGTTGATCCGCCCAGGAATCAAGATGGACATGGCAGGATTGCAATTGGGAACAGAAAACGTCCGCCCAAAAGAAAGAAACAAGCTTGCCAAACGCCCGCTCTTCTGCGCATTATTCCGGCATGAAATCAAACTTGGCCGCCATCATCCTGGTCCTGGCTTGTCTGGGCTTCGGGATTTTTTTGTGGATGCAAAACCAAAACCACGCCGTCCAGGCGAAAAAGTTGAGCCAGACCATCGTTTCCCAGAGCACTCGTATCAACAACCTCGAGGAATCGCTCAGCCAGCAACAACTCACCAATTCCGTCCTCCAAACCAACCTGGCCACGGTCCAGATCAAGTACTCCAACGAGCTGGCCGCCGCCGAAGCCAGCCTTTCCGCCACCACCGCCAACTACGACAAGGCGCAGGCGGATGCCAAGACCCAGGCCCAAGCCGTCGCCGCCGCCTCTGCCGCCCTCGCCGAAAAGCAAAAGAAAATTGACGAATTGGAAGGCCAGAATAAAGATTTGGACAAGGAATCCAGCGACCTGCGCGCGGACATCACCAACCTCAATGTTCGAATCGAGGCCGCCAAAAATAAACTCGACGCCGCCGAGGGCGACAAAAAACTTCTCATGGCGGAATTGCAACAGCTCGAGGCCCAAAAGGAGGAGTTGGAAAGAAAACTCAGCGATCTCGCCAGTCTCAAAGAGCAGGTCAGAATCTTGCGGGACAACCTTTCCATCGCCCGCCGCATAGACTGGCTCCGGCGCGGCCTTTACGACGCCATGGGCCAAAAAGGAGGCGAGCGCATGGTCAATTCGCCGCCGCCCGCCCCGCCGCCGCCGCCCGCTCCGCCCTCCACCAACAAATCCCTGGATGTGGAAATCCACCAGAGCGGCGGCGTCAAAATCCTCTCTCCCGCCTCCACCAACTCGCTTCCTGCCCGGTAAGCCCCGGATGGCGGGCTTGGAAATACAAAGTTGACAGTCTTGAAGAGGTTTGTCAAAGCCCCGCCGCTTTGCAAAAAACGGAAACGGGCTTGCCAAACGCCCGCTCTTCTGCGCATTGTCCCTATTATGAAATCAAACTTGCCTGCCATCATCCTGGTCCTGGCCTGCCTGGGCCTCGGCATTTTTTTGTGGACGCAAAACCAAAGGGACGCCGTCAAGGCAAAGAATCTGAGCGATACCATCCTTTCCCAGAGCACTCGTATCACCAACCTCGAGGAAAACCTCCGCCAGGAAATCAGCGAAAAAAAGACCCTGGAAACCAAAATGGCCGCCGACGAGCGCAAGGCCGCCAGTGACCTGGACGAAGCCAATAAAAAAATTGCCTCCACTTCCGCCAGCCTCGTAGATTGGCAGTCCAGGGCCAATACCTCTTCCGATGAGGCCGCCACCGCGCGGCAGAACCTCGCCAACGAAGTCACCGCCAGGGCGCGCCTTGAAACCGATATGGCCGCAGCCCAGCGCAAGGCCGCCACTAATCTGGCGGTCGCTAATGCCGAAATTGCCTCCACTACCGCCAGCCTCCGGCAAGCGCAGCGGGAGGCCCGGGCCAACGCCGACGCCATCGCCGCCGCCAGCGCCGCCATCGCCGAGAAGGACAAAAAAATCCACGAGTTGGAAGAGCAGAATGCCGAGTTGGACAAGCAATCCAGCGACCTGCGCAGCGCCCTGACCAATCTGGACGCTCGAATGCAGGCCGCCCAAAAGAAGATTGATGCCAACGACGGCGACAAGAACCTTCTCATGGCGGAGTTGAAACGGGTCCAGGCTCAAAAGGAAACGATGGAAAACAAACTCAGCGATCTCGCCTTTCTCAAAGAGCACGTCCGGACCTTGAGGGACAACCTGGCCACGGACCGCCGCGCGGACTGGATCCGCCGCGGCCTTTACGAGTCCATCAGCCAAAAAGGAGGCGAGCACCTGATCAATCCGGAACTCCCCGGTTCGCCCGCCACCAACACGCCCCTGAACGTGGAACTCCACCAGAGCGGCGGCGTCAAGGTCCTCTCTCCCGCCTCCACCAACGCGCTCCCCGCCCGCGCGCCGTCCACCAACGCGCTCCCCGCCCGCCCGCCCGCCGCCCGCCTGGCGCCGGATGCCGGGCTTTAGAGTTTCAAGTTGACAGACTGCGGAACTTTGAGATCTTCGCCCGGTAATTTAATTGACTCGCAGGGGCGCGTTCTGCGCGATCTCCGCGTCAGCGTCACCGACCGCTGCAATTTCCGCTGCCTCTATTGCCTGCCGGAAACGGACGCCGCCGCCGGCTTCCAGCAGCTCCGCTTCCGCCCCGGCCCGGCCCCGCCCGCCGCCCCGCCGGCCCCGCGCCGGCCGGCCCGGCCGCCGCCGCTGACCTTCGATGAAATTGAGCGCGCCGTCCGCATCGCCGTCCAGTTGGGCATCGAAAAAGTGCGCCTGACGGGCGGCGAACCGCTCCTCCAACCCCAACTGCCCGCCCTGGTGCAAAAAATCGCCCGCCTCCACAGTCTGCGCGATCTCGCCATGACCACCAACGGTTTTCTCTTTCTCGAAAAGGGCCAGGCGCTCCGCGATGCCGGTCTCCGGCGCGTCAGCTTCAGCCTCGATTCGTTGGACCGCGACAATTTCAAAAAAATCACCGGGCACGACGGTTTGTCCTCCGTCCTGGCCGCCGTGGAACTGGCCCAAAAGATCGGCCTGCAGCCGGTCAAGGTCAACGCCGTCATTATCCGGGGCCTCAACGACCATGAAATTGTCCCGCTGGCCCAGTTCGCCCGCGGCCGGCAACTGAGCCTGCGCTTCATCGAGTTCATGCCCCTGGATTCCGGCCGCGTCTGGAATAAGGACCTGGTGGTCTCCGGCGCCGAAATCCTCCGCCGCCTCCAGGAACATCTTTCCCTGCAGCCGGTGGTTTGCGCCAACCCGTCGGAAACCGCCAGGCGCTGGACGCTGAACGGAGGCGCCGGGGAGATCGGGATCATCGCTCCCGTCACCGAGCCTTTTTGCGGCCACTGCAACCGGCTGCGCTTGACAGCCGATGGCACGATCCGCGCCTGCCTTTTCAGCGCCGTGGAGCACGACCTCGGCGCGTTGCTGCGCAACGGGGCCTCCGACGAGGGCATCCGCGGTTTTTTCCGGTCCGCGGTCTGGCAAAAAGAAGCGCGCCATCACATCGGCGAGCCGGGCTTCGTCCAACCGGCCCGCACCATGAGCCGCATTGGCGGGTAATGCCCATTCCAGTTCGATTTTACACTGTAGCGGCGGTCTATGACGCCGCAAATTCGATTTTGGATTAGTGCGATTGCGAATTGGAAGCAGTATAAGGGCTTGGATGGCGACTTTTCCATTTAGACACGAAGCATTGAGGGCGATTCAGGCGAGATGCGGGAGCAACTTGGTTTCAAATCCGATCACGCCGGCCAAAAGCAAAAAGTGCCGGTCAAACGTAAGCAGCGCCGCCTCATGATGCCGGCATACGGTGGCAATGATGAGGTCGGCGAAACCCGCTTGCACCCCGGCATCCCGGCATTGCTGGCCATAGACGGTTGCCTTTCGCCACAAGCCGGCAGGGGTGGCGAGCATGGGAAGGGTGAGCAACCGCTTTTCAATCCCCGCCCGCTCTGGCTTTGGCGACTGGCGCAGCAGTTCAAACCAGACCGGTTCACAGACCACCGCGCCAGGGCGGTTGAGCGCCCCGTCAGCCACCCGCCGGATTTTTTCCGGAGTGCCGGGGCGCAGGTGGTCAATCCAGACGCAGGTGTCAATCAAGCAGTCCATGCGTTTTCCTCGCGCTCCCGCTGGCGGGATTCTTCCCAGTTCGGCAACTCGGCGCGGAATTTTCCGGCCATCACTTCATTGGAAAGCTCGCGGCGGCGGCGGAGCATGAGTTGGGTGGCGACCAACTTGACGATGGCCGGGCCTTTCTTTTTCTCACCGGAAAACCGCAGGATGTCTTTCAGGTCATTTTCCGGAATATCCACTGTTATTTTCATGCTTTAATCTTATGCCAATACAATTCTATGTCAAGAAATATAGGATTTTATGGCAAGCCGCATTGGGCGCGCTGCCGCAAGGCGTGGTCGGCCAGCACCAGCGCGGCCATCGCCTCCACCATCGGCACGGCGCGCGGCAGCACACACGGATCATGCCGGCCCCGGCCTTTGAGGGTCGTGTTCTGGAAATTTACATCCACCGTTTCCTGTTCGCGCATGATGGTGGCGACCGGCTTGAAAGCCACGCGGAAAACAATGTTTTCCCCGTTGGAAATGCCGCCCTGGATGCCCCCGGAATGGTTGGTGGTTGTCCGCACCCTGCCCCCCATCATCCGAAATGAATCATTGTGCTGCCGGCCGGTCATCAGAATGCCGCCGAAGCCGGAGCCGACCTCAAAGCCCTTGGAGGCGGGCAAACTCAACATCGCCTTGGCCAGGTCGGCCTCCAGGCGGTCAAAAACCGGCTCGCCCCAGCCCGGCGGCGCGCCGCGGGCCACGCATTCGATCAAACCGCCCACGCTGTCGCCCTCCCGCCGCGTTTTTTCGATCAACCGGATCATCTTGACAGCCGCGGCCGGATCGGGACAGCGCACCGGGTTGGACTCCACTTGTTGCGGCGTGACCTTTTCCACATCCACTGCCGCCGGAATGCGCCGCACCTGTTTGACGTAAGCCACAATGGCGACCTGGAATTGTTCGCGCAAAAACTTCCGCGCCACCGCGCCGGCGGCGACGCGCCCGATGGTTTCCCGCGCGCTGGTGCGTCCGCCGCCCTGCCAGTTGCGGATGCCGTATTTGGCCTGGTAAGTATAATCCGCGTGGGAGGGGCGGAACTTGACGGCCATTTCGCTGTAAGCCTCCGGGCGGGCGTCCTCATTTTTCACCCACAAGGAAATGGGCGTGCCGAGCGTTTTGCCCTCGAACGTGCCGGACAGAATCTCCACCCGGTCGCTTTCCTGGCGCGTCGTGACGAGGGACGATTGGCCGGGCCGGCGGCGGTCCAGGTCCGGTTGAATATCCGCCTCGGTCAAACTCAAGCGCGGCGGGCAGCCGTCAATCACCACGCCGACCCCGCCGCCGTGGGATTCACCCCAGGTGGTGATGCGAAAAAGGTGACCAAATGAATTTCCCATGCCGGGAGTTTAGAGTTGAAGACCGTCCGATCAAAGTTCAAAGTGAAAGGGTCCCTGAGCGCGGGCGCATGTGATTTTTGGATTATGATTATGATGAAGATGAGAGAGGAAGCCCAAACCAGTGAAATGCGCCGCCGGCCCATGCCTGCCAGCCGCATTTCCTGTCAAAAGCCGCGCTGACAACACCCTGTCTCAACAATCCACTTGTGTCCGCAGAACATACCAACCGGCTGGCGCGCGAAAAATCGCCCTACCTCCTCCAACACCGGCACAATCCGGTGGATTGGTTCCCGTGGGGCGAAGAGGCCTTCGCGCGCGCCCGCCAGGAGGAGAAACCGATCTTCCTGAGCATCGGCTATTCCACCTGCCATTGGTGCCATGTCATGGAACGGGAATCGTTCGAGAACGCCGCCATCGCCGCCTTTCTCAACGCCCGCTTCATCAGCATCAAAGTGGACCGCGAGGAACGGCCCGATGTGGACAAGATATATATGACAGCCGTCCAGGCCATGACCGGGCAGGGCGGATGGCCGCTGAATTGCTTCCTCACCCCCGATCTCAAGCCCTTTTACGCCGGCTCCTATTTTCCGCCGGAAGGCAAATACGGGCAGCCGGGCTTTTTGCAGGTCTTGCGGCAGATCGCCCAACTCTGGCAAACGAGCCGGGGCAAGGTGCTGGATTCGGCGGAGGATTTTCACGGCAGGCTGGCGGGTTTTGTTTTGCCGCAGCCGGGCGGCGGCGCGCTCGCGCCCCGTCTGCTGGACAACGCCGCCGCCCAGTTCAAGGCGGAATACGACCCCCGGCACGGCGGCTTTGGCGGCGCGCCCAAGTTTCCGCGCCCCAGCGTGCCGGCGTTTCTCCTGCGGCACGGTGTGCGCGCGGGGGACGCCGAGGCGGTGGAAATGGCCCTGCGCACCTGCGAGGCTATGGCGGCGGGCGGGATCCACGATCAACTGGGCGGCGGCTTCGCCCGCTACTCGGTGGACGCCCAATGGCTCGTCCCGCATTTTGAAAAGATGCTCTACGACAACGCGCAGTTGGCCAACCTTTACCTGGACGCCTGGCTGGTCAGCGGGGAGGCCCGCCACGCCGCCGTCGCCCGCGGCATCCTCCGTTACGTGCTCCGCGACATGACCCATCCCCACGGCGGGTTCTATTCCGCCGAAGACGCGGACAGCGAAGGGAAGGAGGGAAAGTTTTACTGCTGGACGACGGCCGAACTGTCCCATCTGCTGACCCCGGAGGAATTCCAGGCCGCCTCCCGCTATTTCGGGCTGACGGACCGCGGCAACTTCGTGGACCACAGCGATCCCGATCCGCTGCCCGGCCAGAATGTTCTGAGCGTGGCCCATCCGGACCTTCCCCCCGCCGGGGCGGGATGGCTCGAATCGGCCCGGAAAAAAATGTGGGAGGCGCGCTCCCGGCGCGTCCGTCCGCGGGTGGATGACAAAGTGCTGGCCTCGTGGAATGGAATGATGCTGGGGGCGCTGGCGCGGGCCGCGGCCGTCCTGGGCGACGACAGTTACCGCGCGGCGGCGGAAAAAAACCTGGCTTTTCTGCGGGAAAAACTGTGGGACGGCCAAATCCTGTATCATCGCTGGCGGGACGGGGAACGGGACACCGTGCAGTGGCTGCGGGCTTACGCGGAACTGCTGGCCGGAACGCTCGATCTGTATGAGACGACGCTGGAGCCGGCGCGCCTGGATTTTGCGGTGGCCCTGGCCGGCGCGATGCTGGCCCGGTTTTATGATCCCGGCGAGGGCGGCTTTTTCGACAGCGCCGCCGGGGCCAAAGACCTGATTTTGCGGGTGAAGGAAGATTACGACGGGGCCGAGCCGTCGGGCAATGCGGTGGCGGCGCTGGCCTTGCTGCGGCTGGCGGCGATAACGGGCCGGGCGGAATGGAGGAACGCGGCGGAAAAAACCCTGCGGCTGCTCTCGGCGCGGCTGGAGGCGTTGCCCCAGGCGGTCCCGCACCTGCTGCTGGCGCTTGACTTCTACTTGACCGAACCCTGCCGCGCCGTCGTCACCGGCGGCCCCGGCCCGGAAACCCGCGCCCTGCTGCGGGCCGTCCACTCGGTGTATCGGCCGGACAAAGTGGTGCTGGGCAACCTGGGGGCGGTGGAGCCGTTCGCCAAAACGCTGCCGGCCAAAGGCGCGCCGCTGGTTTACCTCTGCACCGGCTCGGCCTGCCAGCCCCCGACCAGCGATCCGGCGAAACTGCGGCAAATGTTGAATGCCCGTTGACCCGACATCGGCGCACAGCGCCGACACTACAACACTTGAATTAAGGCACTGCCCCGCTGTCAGTCGCTTGACAGTTCCAGTCTGGTTTGGTCAAATGATCTTGAAGTGAAACAAAAGGAAGTGAGGTCAAACTGAGATTACTCCCGACAGTCCTGTTGGGTACTTTCCTGATGGCTTGCTCGACGGCTCAGGCCAAACCGAAGTTCAACGTCAGTGAAGTCGCCGGCCCATGCCAGCAGTTGTTGATCTGCGATCTGGACGGCGACGGACTCAAGGACCTGGTTCTGATGGACGATACCAATCTGTCCATCTTCTATCAGGATCCCAAACGAGGCTTCGCCCGCGAACCGCAACAAACCTATCGTCTCGAGCCCCGCCCGTGTTTGGTCTGGGCGGCCAAACTGGGCGGGCCGGCCGGGAGTTTGCTCGTCATGACCAGCGACGGAGTGACTGAGCTTGGTTTCACCAATCGAACCGGTCCTCCCGCCGTCCGGCAAATCATTAGGCAACCAACGATCATCCCGGGCGCGGTGGAAGGCACGAACGCGCTCTGCCTTCCGCTGTCGGTCGAGACCGGCCGTGACTGGCCGCTGCTGCTGGTGCCGGTGGCGGACGGAATTCAGGTCTGGCAACACCACGAGGAGTGGGTCCAGGCGCAATTCATTGGCCATTCCATGGAGGCCAGCCTCCAGCCGTCACGGACCGTTCCCGGATATGCCGCGTCCTATGGATTGGACCTGAGCGTGGGTGATCTCAATGGCGACGGACGGGACGATCTGATCGTAAGACGCAGCAATGGCCGGACCAACACCTATAGTATTTACCTACAGCAGACCAATGGCCTGTTCGCCCTGGAACCGGCGTTGACTTACGCGGACAAGGTGGAACCGCACTCCTGGCTTTGCTGGGCCGATCTCAACCGCGACGGCAAAGTGGATCTGATCAAGAGCATCTGGCTGGATGAACCTTCCTTTTTGCCCGGCACTGCTTGGGGCAAAGTGCTGGTGAGCACTTATATCGCCGACGGGCAAGGCCGGATTCCAGCCGAGCCGCAACAGGTCTTTCGCAAGAACGACTGGATGGCCGCGTTGCCGGTGGCGGACGTGGACGGCGATGGTTTTCTGGACCTGGTTTTGGGCTACAGTCACATGGATGACAAGGAGGGCTTGCGCAAGATGGTCACCGCCAAAATGCTCGATTACAGTCTCCGCTTTCACTTCTACCGGCCGGGAGCCGGCTTTCCCAAGGAGGCGGATTGTCAGCGGGACGTGGTCATCCATCTGGATCGAGCCGAGTTGCTGCTCAGTTGGAGCCGGAGTCAGTTTTTCGAGCGCTACGTCAAGCTCGGCGGCGATTTTAACGGGGATGGCAAAACGGATTTGCTGGTGCGGGACCGCAGTGATGCCATCTCGGTTTACTTTTTTATTTCGCGGGAGAAAGGGTTCAGCCCGGAACCGGACGTGCGCTTCAGTTGCCCGGAGCCGATTGACCAGTGGCAGGCCGCGGACCTGAACAACGATGGCGTCAGCGATCTGATCGTGAAACTGGCGGACCAAAAAGGCTTCCGCATATTCATCAGCCAGAAATAAACTTAAAGACGAATGATCGCGCCATTGGCAAAATTCATTGACTGGTATTTCCTACAAGCCGCCGCGATGCTGCCGCCGATCCGCAAATGTGCCAGGGGCGAATCAAAACTGACGGAAGCCGTTGAGTTTCTCAACGGACCGAATTTCATTCCCGCTGAAAGCAACCCCGCCGGCCTGGAATTCAAATCGAAAATCCATTTTACATTCCCATCGCCGCGACCGTGCAAGTTTGCAGAAAACAACATCGTTCACGGACGCCTTTATCGTCCCGCAAAAGATTGGCAGAAATTCCCGACCGTCATTTTGTTGCATGGCGGCGGCGATTTTTTGGGTTACCGGTATCTTTTTCCGCTAACGGTTCCTGCGATTCATCGCGCGGGATTTAACGCCGCGACATTGGCGGCGCCTTACCATATTCAACGCCGCGTCCGTCGTATTGAAGCATTCGACCATCTGCGCGTGGCTGAAGCATTTGGGCAAGGGGTCGCTGAAATTCGCGCCCTGACTGGCTGGCTGCTGGACCAAGGTTGTCCTTCCGTGGCATTATTTGGCATTTCACTTGGCGGATGGCTCGCCGGGTTGACGGCAACGCGCGATTCACGACTGAAAGCGATTGTTCTCGCGGTGCCAGGCGTGCGGCGGGATTATCGCGCGACACGCGGTGAATGCGTTCTTTGGACGCCGATGCGCAAAGCATTGGAAAAACAAGAAGCAGCGCGCGAAGCGCTGGACAAGACGCCGATGAATTTGACGTTGAGCCAGCCGGTTATTGCCAAAGAAAATATTTTATTGATTCAGGGACGCTACGATTTGCTCGTGGAGGCAGAACAAACTGAGGAACTTCGGCAAGCATGGGGGCAACCCGAAATCTGGCGTTTGCCGCACGGGCATATTAGTGCGCTGTTCGTGCCCGGCTTAACGGATCGCGTCCTTCGCTGGCTGGCGCCGCGGCTGGATGCGAGCTACATCCACGTTGAGAATATATGAGCAACACGCATCAGTATTCACCCATTCCTGCCCGGTCACTGCCAGCGCGCGGCGCCATTCTATTGCTTTTCCTCGCAGTGAATGCGGGCTGGGCCGCGCCGGTTGAACTTTTACCCCAGGTGATCACACTCCCGGCCAATGCCGGTGAGCCGCTTTTTGCCGATATTGAAGGGAACGGACGCTGCAATCTGCTCGTGATTGATACGGTGCAAAAGGAACTTTTGAACTATCGCCAGCGCCCGGACGGCTTCAGCAACTCGCCCGATCAGGTCATCCCATTGCCGCCGCAAACCGCCTGGGTCGCCCCATGCGACGTGGATGCGCATCCCGGCCTGGAACTGCTGATGTCCACCGCCACCGGGCTGGTTTATTGCCGGCAGAACGCCGGCCTGTTTGAATCGGAGCGACACCCGCTCCTCGATGTGCGCCAGGCATTCACCAACCTTGCTTTTGCAACCCTGACCTTGCTGACGACCGATCAGGCCGGAACGAACGATTTAATCCCGGTGATTTCCGCGGGGCAGGCCGTGCTTTATCATCGGAACAATGCCTATGAGTGGAGTCCCGGACCGCTGCTGTCCCCCGACGGGCAACAAACGGCTTGGTCCGTGAACCGCGAGGAATGGATGATGGGAGCAAATCCCGCCCACAGCTTGCGCGTGCAACAATCTTTTCGGGCCAAACCAGAGCGGGAGCCGGAAAAGGAGCCGTGGAATGGAGCCATCCGCAAGATCATCGCCGGCATGAAAACAAACGCCGCGGCGAGTCTGCCCCACATGGAACGGGTGGACGTTGATGGCGATGGCCGGGAAGATTTGGTTCTGTGGCAGGCCAGCGGCAAGCTCGATTTCAGAACCGACCTCTATATCTTCCTGCGCGGCGCCGACCTGCAATTGCCGGAACGGCCGACGCAAATTCTGCACTGTCCCGGGGTGCCGATTCCAATCGGTTCCACGAAAGAGTTGTCGCCCGTGCATGATCTGAGTGGCGACCGCGTTTGTGAACTGGTTCTGCTCGAACCCAAGGTCGCCACTTCGTATAGCGGACTGTTGGAAACGGTGCTCTCGCGCGGACTGGATTGCGCGCTCACCATCTGGTCATTTCATCGCGGCGCCTTTTCCCGCACCCCGGACGCGTCGGTGCCGGTAACGATCCTCCTGACGGATTGGGATAAATTGGGCGCGTGGCCGATCTGTATTCAAGGAGACTTCAACGGCGATGGCCGCCCCGATCTTTTAGTCAGACGCTCGGAGACACAATGGAATATTTTTTGCAGCACGACCGGCGGCGGCTGGTTCGCGCCGCAACCCGCCATGACTTTCGACGCGCCGGTGCGCGGCTGGTATGAAATCAAAGACCTTAACGGCGACGGGCTGGCGGACATCATCTGGCACGAGCCGGATGAGCGCCGTCTTTCCATTTTCATGTCGCCATCCCATCAGGCAAAGGGTAAAAAAACATGATGGAATCTCCGCCAGCGCTGGCTTTGGAAGAACTGTCCAAGCGATTTGGGCGATTCCCTGCGGTGGACCATCTTTCCCTGCAGGTTGAACCCGGCCGTCTGGCCGGGTTCCTCGGACCGAACGGAGCGGGCAAGAGTACCACCCTATATATGATTCCCCGGCTGGTGCGGCCCACCAGCGGGCGCATCCGCATCTTCGGCGTGGATATTTGGAAAGATCACAAAAGGGCCATCCGCTCCGTGGGCCTCACCGTGGAGGCGCCGGCTTTTTATGAGTACCTCTCCGGCCGCAAGAACCTCGAGCTGGCCGCCCGTTTGCTCGACCACGTTTCTCCGCGTGAGATTGACCATATCCTGGAACGGATCGGCCTGGCCGAGCGGCAGCATGATCGGGTGCGGGTTTATTCGACCGGCATGAAACAGCGCCTGGACGTCGGCCGGGCTTTGTTGGGCCGGCCGCGCTTGCTCATCCTGGACGAGCCGACCAACGGGATGGATCCCGAGGGCACGCAGGAAATTCTCTCGTTCTTGCGCGAGAAAGTCAGGAACGACGGGCTTACGATCTTTATCTCCAGCCATCTCATGTCCGAAATCGAGGAGTTTTGCGACACGGTCTTCGTCATCCATCGCGGGCATCTGCTTGTTTCCGGCAGCGTGAAGGAACTGTTGAAACCGCACGAGCGGATCGCGCGGGTCACGTTTCGGGGCAGGATTCCCGATGGCGATTTCATTTCGCGCCACCAACAGATTCGGAAAGCGGAACCCATCACCGCGGATACCTTGGAGATCACGCTGGCCCGGGACGATTCGGCGTGGTTGAACCAATGTTTGCACCAGGCGGGGTTCAGAGTTTCGGCCCTGACGCCCAAACAAAAGACGTTGAAAGAGTTTTTCCTTTCCATCACGGGAGACAAACCCCATGACTAGCCAATTGCTGTCGTTGCTGCGAAACGAGGTCGCAAAGGCGGTGCGCCGCAAGCTGCCTTACTTCGGCATTCTCGCTCTTGGCCTGGCGTGTGTGATTGCTTATTGGGTCGCTGGCCGGCTCAGCAACGCGGCCGCGGCGAACGCCTGGGGCTATGTCGGTTTTTCGATGCAAGTGGTGTTCGCCGACATTGGCCCGATTTTTATCCTCGTCTTCGCCGCCCTGTTGCTGGCGGAAGAAACCAGCGCCGGCACCATCCGCGCCGCCCTGGCCGCTCCGGTGCATCGCTGGGAGCTGTACCTGGCCAAGGCGGTTACCGGGTTGCTTTACATGATGGTTTTCTCTGCCGCCGCTCTCCTGTTCTCCGCGGCGCTGGCCAAATTCCATTACGACTTCGCCGCCGTGGGCGATTCCTTCGGAGTTGTCTATAGCCGGAACCATCTGATGCATCAGTTCTTGTTGGGTTACGCGCTCAGTTGGATTCCGCTGACCGCCCTGGTCATGTACGGTCTCCTCATCTCCACCCTGGTTCGCAGTCCGGGAGCGGCCGTGGCGGTGGGCATCAGCACTCTCTACCTCATCGATTTCACCAAGCCCCTGGTGGGACTCGATCCCTTTATCTTCACCCGCTACATTGATTACTCCTGGCGGAACCTCCTGCAGGTCGCTCAGGGAATGGATTATCAGTGGCGCCCGGAAGTGTGGAAGATGATCGAATTGTGCGGAGTGTCCGCGGTCGTCACGTTCGTCACCGGCCTGGTCATTTTTGTGAGACAAGACCTCAACCATTAGTCCGACGCGCCCTTCCTCCATTGTCACCTCTTCGCCCTTTCCGGGTGCTTATTCAATGATATGATGACAGCTCAGACGATGCCCGCCGCGGAATACAACGGGGTTGTTCTGCTTGTCCTTCATCAAGGCGAGGTCTGCGTTTTCAGCCAGCGTTCGAAAGCCTTGGCGCCGAGCAGTTGTTGGATGGCTTTTTGCTGCTCCGTGCGGGTGGCGGCCAGGGCGTCTATTTTGTCGTCGGGCGAAAGCGTCGCGTCGTTGCGGATGCGGTTTAACTCCGCCTCGGTGGCGCGGTTGATTTGGTAAAGCTTGGCGGCGTCCGGCGCGGCAATGCCGGCTTGCTGGGCGGCCGCTGTGGCGGAAACGTAGAGCGGGTCCTGGTTGAGCCGGAGAGCAAGGTAGGTTTCACTGCCCAGCCCTTGTTGGAGCGCGGCCTCGTATTGCCCTTGGAGCGCGCGCTGGCGCGCGAGCAAGTCGGAGTCATCGCCCCGGTAATAAAAATCCGGCTGAAGGGTGATGGGATCAATGGCCGCGAACAAGTTTTGAAATTGCTCCGGCGAAAAATTCACGCCCCGCGTGTCCGCGCGCAGTTGCGCGGCGTTTGGGGAATAGCGCAGGAGATATTCGTTCAAGGCCAGCGGAGTCAACAGGAGCAGCAGCTTGGGGCGCTCGTTCTGCCAGGCGCGGGTCGCGTCGGCGGGATTTTTGCCGGCGATTTCCTCCTGGGCGCGCGCGGCCAGGTCATAGAGCGCCTGTTTGATTTCCGGGGGAAGGGTGCCCAAACGCGGCCCGGTCAAGCCATAGTTGGACTCCACCCAGGCGGCGACGTCCGTCTCGGTTTCCCAATTGGGGCCGAGCAAGTCGTTGAGCAGGGTGCGCCGCGCGCTTTCCAGGTTGCGCAATTGGGCGGCGGCGGCGCTCGCCACGGCGGGATCGGGTTCGGTTTTCCACCATTGCTGATCGGGCGTGGCCACTTCGGTGGCGCGGCGGCGGGCGAACGACTGGTTGACCTCCGCCAGGATGATGTCGCGAATGGTGGCATTGGGGCAGCCGAACGCCCGGAGATTGGTGATGTAGGCGGCCAGGTTGGTGGAGGCGATTTGCGCCCAGGTGAAGTTGAGGTAGCGCACCACGCTGTTGGTCCGGGTCATCCCGGGAGTCAAGTCGAGGTTGGGCGTGTGAACAAGGGGTGAGTGATCCTCCTGGATGTGCGCGATGTACCAGGCGGCGACAAGGAGGAAATTCAATCCTATGGATGCGATGAACCAGGGTCGCAAACGCATGACGACATCATTCCTTGGCCGCGGCTCCGATGCAACAAAAACATTTACTCATGGACCCTTTCCCCATGCGCGGGCAGCGTTTCAAACTCGCGCAGGCTCGGCTTGATCTCGCGGGTGAAGCCGGCATGGAAGGCCACGGCGTCTATTGTTTTCAGCCCGTTGCCGGTGACGCAGAGCACGGCGCTGTCCCCGGCCGGAATGGCGCCGCGGGCAATGAGTTTGGCGGCGACGCCGACGGTGACGCCGCCGGCGGTTTCGGCAAAAATGCCTTCACACTCGGCCAGCAGCTTGATGCCCTGGCGAATCTGGTCGTCGGTGACGTCTTCGGCCAGGCCGCCGGTTTCTTTCATGACTTTGAGGGCGTAAAAGCCGTCCGCCGGGGTGCCGATGGCGAGAGATTTGGCGATGGTGTTGGGTTTGACAGGCTTGAAGAAATCCAGGCCGGCTTTTTGGGCGGTGGAGATCGGGGAACAGCCGGCGGCCTGGGCGCCATGGATCTTGTACTGGGCTTCGGGCGCCAGCCCCAGCTTGATGGCTTCGAGGTAACTCTTATGGACTTTGGTGAGCAACGAGCCGGAGGCCATCGGGACGACGGTGTGGGGCGGGACACGCCAGCCGGATTGTTCGACGATTTCCAGGCCCAGGCTTTTGGAACCTTCGGCGTAATAGGGACGCATATTGACGTTGACGAAGGCCCAGGGGTATTTGCCGGCAATCTCGGCGCACAACCGGTTGACTTCGTCATA